>CAZTTL010000055.1:0-16094 GCA_964616635.1 uncultured Rhodoplanes sp.
CGGTCTGGCCGATCCCGAAGGGATTGCCGATGGCGAGCACGAAGTCGCCCACCTGCAGCGCGTCGGAATCGCCGAACTCGATCGCCGGCAGGCGTTCATTCAGGTCTTTGAGGCGCAGCACGGCGAGATCGGAGTGCTGGTCCTTGAGTACGATCTCGGCCTCGAACTCGCGTTTGTCGGCGAGCGCGACCTTCACTTGGTCCATGTGCGCGATGACGTGATTGTTGGTCACGACGAGCCCGCCATCAACAATAACGCCGGAGCCAAGCGAGCGCTGCACCTGCTCCTGCGGCAGGCCGCCGAAGAAGCGGCGGAAAATCGGATCGTCCAGGAGTGGATTGCGGTTCTCAATGGTGCGGGCGGCGTAGACATTGACGACCGACGGGGCCGCCCGCTTGGCAACCGCGGCAAAGGACAGGGTCACGGCCTGCGGCGATGCCGGCACCACGCGCTGCGCAACGGCGTCGGAGCCAAGAGCACCCAGGCCGAGCACGATCACGGCAAGAAGCAGGCGATAACTGTTTTGCGTCGACATGATTCCACTCCAATCGACGCCGCAGATGTTAGCGGCCCTGTGATGGCATTTGAAGGGCGCGGAACGGCCCGCCGGCTATCGTGCGGGGCGGGCGGCGGTCGCGAGTTCGTCAAGCCCCCCCTGCGCGGACCCCTGCGGTCGACCCGCCGGGAGGAAGCACCCATGGACCAATTCATTCGGAATCTTGCGTTGATCATCAGCGTGGGCTGCGCATGGGTGGCGGTCCCGTTTTCCGCCGCTGCGGCTGATCCGCAGATCGAGCGCGGGCGGTACCTGACGAGCTTCGGCGGCTGCTTTGATTGCCATACGCCCGGATACTTCTTCGGCAAGCCGGATATGGCGCGCTATCTCGGCGGCTCGGACGTGGGGTTCGCAATTCCGGGCCGCGGCGTCTTTGTCGGACCGAACCTCACGCCGGACAAGGAAACCGGGCTCGGCAACTGGACCAAAGAGCAGATCGTGACCGCCCTGCAGACGGGGACCCGACCGGATGGCCGCGTGCTCGCGCCGATCATGCCGTGGCGGTCGTTCGCCAAGCTCACCAGGCAGGACGCAACGGCGATCGCCGCCTATCTCAAGAGCCTGCCGCCGCTCGCTCACAAGGTGCCCGGCCCATTCGGCCCCGACGAGAAACCGACGGTGCCGGTGATGAAGATCGTCCAGCCCGAGGATTCGGCTTCGAAATAGGTGCCGCGGTGGGCGCCGGATCAGCGTTCGGGGTTCGGGTAAAAGGCGGCGTCTCTGCCGCCTTGAATTGCCTCCTCAGGCCGCGGCCGGCTCTGCCGCCTGCTCCTCCGGCGTCGGCCCCGAATCGAGCCCCTTGGCCTCGACATCGCGGTCGACGAATTCGATCACCGCAAGTGGCGCCGAATCGCCGAAGCGGAACCCCGCTTTCATCACGCGGGTATAGCCGCCGCTGCGTGCCTTGTAGCGCGGGCCAAGCACGTCGAAGAGCTTTTTCACCATGGCGACGTCGCGAATCTTCGAGATGGCCTGGCGGCGCGCGTGCAACCCGCCGCGCTTGCCGAGCGTCACCAGCTTTTCCACGATCGGCCGCAGGTCCTTCGCCTTCGGCAGCGTGGTCGTGATCTGCTCATGCTTGATCAGCGCCGCCGCCATATTGGCGAACATCGCGCGGCGATGCTCGGCGGTGCGGTTAAGCTTGCGGTGGGCAAATCCGTGGCGCATGGCGGTAAATTCCAACAAATGAGGCGCGAGCAGCCGAAAGCTCCGAGCTAGTTCCCTCTCCCCGCCGGGGAGAGGGTTAGGATGAGGGGGAACTTATTCGAGCCCGATCGCGCCGTGCGATCCCCCTCACCCGGCGCGCTGGCGCGCCGGCCTCTCCCCCGTGGGGAGAGGCGAAGCGTCAGTCTCAGTAATGGTCCTCGAAGCGCTTGGCCAGCTCCTCGATATTCTCCGGCGGCCAGCCCGGCACTTCCATGCCGAGATGGAGCCCCATCTGCGCCAGCACTTCCTTGATTTCGTTCAGCGACTTGCGCCCGAAATTGGGGGTGCGCAGCATCTCCGCCTCGGTCTTCTGCACGAGGTCGCCGATATAGACGATATTGTCGTTCTTCAGGCAGTTGGCCGAACGCACCGACAGTTCAAGCTCGTCGACCTTCTTGAGGAAGGCCGGCGGGATGCCGCCAAGATCGTCGGCGAGCGACAGCGGCTGCTCGGGACGCTTCGGCTCCTCGAAATTGACGAAGACGTTGAGCTGGTCCTGCAGAATACGCGCGGCATAGGCGAGCGCATCTTCGGGCGTGACCGCGCCATTGGTCTCGATCTGAAGGGTCAGCTTGTCGTAGTCGAGAATCTGGCCTTCGCGTGTATTTTCAACCTTATAGGAGACCTTCTTCACCGGCGAATAGAGGCTGTCGACCGGGATCAGGCCGATCGGCGCATCCTCCGGCCGGTTGCGCTCGGCGGGCACGTAGCCCTTGCCGGTCGCGACCGTGAACTCCATGCGGATTTCCGCGCCTTCATCGAGATGGCACAGGATGAGATCGGGATTGAGCACGACCACGTCGCCGACGGTCTGAATGTCGCCGGCGGTCACCACCGCCGGACCCTGCTTCTTCACCACCATGCGCTTTGGGCCGTCACCCTGCATCTTGATGGCGATATCCTTGATGTTGAGCACCATGTCGGTCACGTCCTCGCGCACGCCGCCGATCGAGGAGAACTCGTGCAGCACGCCGTCGATATGGACGGACTGCACGCTCGCGCCCTGCAGCGAGGACAAGAGAATGCGGCGCAGCGCATTGCCGAGCGTGAGGCCGAACCCGCGTTCGAGCGGCTCGGCGACCACGGTCGCTATGCGCTTCGGATCGTGGCCCTGGGCCACCTGGAGCTTGTTCGGCTTGATCAGCTCCTGCCAGTTTTTCTGAATCGTCACGTTTTTTCACCCATCGATCACAGCGCACAAAGCCCGAGGCTCGGCGCATCCCACTCCGCCCGTGGGAACAAAAGGGGCGGCGGCGAGCGACCCACGACCCGCCGGACAAACTTCATACGCGGCGGCGCTTGCGCGGCCGACAGCCATTGTGCGGGATCGACGTCACGTCGCGGATCGAGGTGATGGTGAAACCCGCTGACTGCAGCGCCCGCAGCGCCGATTCACGCCCCGATCCCGGCCCTGCGACCTCGACTTCGAGCGTGCGCATGCCGTGATCCTGCGCCTTACGGGCGACATCTTCGGCGGCGATCTGGGCGGCATAGGGCGTCGACTTGCGTGAGCCCTTGAATCCCATCGTGCCGGCCGACGACCATGCGATTGCATTGCCTTGCGCATCGGTGATGGTGATCATCGTATTATTGAACGAGGCATTCACATGCGCGACGCCCGAAGCGATGTTCTTGCGTTCGCGCCGGCGCACCCGGGTGGTTTCTTTTGGCATTGATCGTCTCTCATGCGCAGGGGCCGGAAGCCGTCCCGCGTTGATCTCAATAAGGCTTAGCGGAACTACTTCTTCTTGCCGGCGATCGGCTTGGCCGGGCCTTTGCGGGTGCGCGCATTGGTATGCGTACGCTGGCCGCGGACCGGAAGGCCGCGCCGGTGCCGCAATCCGCGGTAGCAGCCGAGGTCCATCAGCCGCTTGATATTCATTGCGACCTCACGCCGCAGGTCGCCCTCGACGGGGTAATCGCGGTCGATCACCTCGCGGATTTGCAGGACCTCCTGGTCGGTGAGCTGATTCACCCGGCGTTCATCTGGAATCCCCACCTTCTCCATGATCTCCTGGGCTTTTTTCGGCCCGATCCCATGGATCGACTGCAAGCCAATAAGCACGCGCTTATTGGTCGGAATATTCACACCAGCAATACGGGCCAAGGCCGCCGCTCCTTCCACTGGCCGACAGGCCAGATCTGGCACCCATCAAATGGATAAGCGCGAAAACGACGCCCTCCCCGATCGTCTTTCCGGGGCGTGGCGCCGTCCATGAATCCTTCGCAATGCGTGCCCGCTATCTACGAACTACCTACCCTTTCGTCAACTGTCGCCAGTCCTTTTCCCCCAAAGGGATAGGTCCCTACGGCCCACGATCGCGGGCTGCGTGTCACGCTTACCGCCCTACGTTCGGCTGCGCCGTCCGAATTTTCCCGGTACCGGCGTCGGCAGCACGGCCGCAATCGCGGCCGCCACATCGTCGATCGAGCCCATCCCGTCGACGGTGTAGAGCAGCCCCTTGGTCGCATAATACGCGCTCAGCGGCATGGTCTGGGCGCGATAGGCGACGAGCCGCTTGCTCAAGGATTCCGGATTATCGTCCGCCCGCAGTGTCTCGCCGCGCGCCGTCATTTCCTTCACGCGGGTCTCGACCCGTTGTAATAGCACCTGCTCGTCAACTTTTATTTCAATAGCTGCGTCAATGCCTTGTCCACGCTCTTTCATGAGGAGATCGAGGGCTTCCGCCTGCGCGACGGTGCGCGGGAACCCGTCGAGAATGAAGCCGTTGCGACAATCCGGCTGCTCGATGCGGTGAGTGACGATCGCCACCACCATGGCGTCGGGCACGAGTTCGCCGCGGGCCATGATCTCATGCGCCTTCAGCCCCTCAGGCGTTCGCTCGGCGGCCGCCTCGCGCAGCATGTCACCCGTCGACAACTGCACAATACCGTAGGCCTGGACAAGGCGTTCCGCCTGCGTGCCTTTGCCCGCACCAGGCGGACCTAACAGGATCAATCTCAACGACGCCGCCCCCTCAGCTTCGACTTCTTGATCAAGCCTTCATACTGGTGCGCCAGCAGATAGCCCTGCACCTGGGCCACGGTGTCCATGGTGACAGATACCACGATCAACAGCGACGTGCCGCCGAAATAGAACGGAACTGCAGCGTAGGAAATTAATATTTCTGGTATCAGGCAGACGATTGCAAGATAGGCGGCGCCGACCACCGTGATGCGGGTGAGCACGTAATCGATGTACTCGGCGGTGCGCTCGCCTGGCCGTATACCCGGGATGAAGCCGCCATGCTTTTTCAGGTTATCGGCGGTTTCTGTCGGGTTGAAAACGATCGCCGTGTAGAAAAAGGCGAAAAATATGATCAAGGCGATATAGAGGAACAGAAACAGCGGCCGGCCATGGCCGAGCTGGGTTGTGATGATGGTCAGCCATCCCGGCCCCCGCCCGGCATTGAAGTTCGCGACCGTGGTCGGCAGCAGCAGCAAAGACGAAGCAAAAATCGGGGGGATCACGCCCGACGTATTGAGCTTGAGCGGCAGATGCGAGCTCTGCCCCTCGAACATCCGGTTGCCGACCTGGCGTTTGGGATACTGGATCAACAAGCGCCGCTGGGCGCGCTCCATGAAGACGATGAAGGCGATCACCACCACCGCCATCACGATGACGATGAGGATCAGGCCGGTCGACAGCGCGCCCTGACGGCCGAGCTCGAGCATGCCGGCGATCGCAGAGGGCAGCTCGGCAACGATGCCAGCAAGGATGATCAGCGAGATGCCATTGCCGATGCCGCGCGAGGTAATCTGCTCGCCAAGCCACATCAGGAACATGGTCCCGCCGGTCAGCGTGACCACGGTAGAGATGCGGAAGAACATGCCCGGATTGGTGACGACGTGCGCCGCGCCCTCAAGGCCCAACGAGATCCCATAGGCCTGGAAGGCCGCCAGCATCACGGTGAGATAGCGGGTGTATTGGTTGATCACCTTGCGCCCGTGCTCGCCCTCTTTCTTGAGGTTCTCGAGCGTGGGCGAGACCGTGGTCATCAGCTGGATGATGATCGATGCCGAGATGTACGGCATGATATTGAGCGCGAAGATCGCCAGTCGATGAATGCCGCCACCCGCGAACATGTTGAACATGCCGAGAATACCGCCGGCCTGGGTGCGGAACACCTGCTCCCATTGCGCCGGATCGATGCCGGGCAGCGGGATATAGGTACCGAGCCGATAGACCAGGAGCGCGCCAAGGGTGAACCAGATGCGCTTCTTCAACTCCTCGGCCTTGGCAAAAGCCGAAAAGTTTAGATTGGCTGCGAGTTGCTCTGCTGCAGAAACCATCAGAAGGCTCCGGTTACCGCCAAGGTGGCGTCGCCCGCCCGCCTTAAGCCCGCACTATAGTCATCACTTGCCGCTTTCGTCCGCTTCTTTTTGCGGGGGCGGCGGTCGGAGGATTTTCACGGTTCCGCCCAGCTTCTCCACTGCGGCGACGGCGGATTTCGATGCGCCATAGACCTCAAATTGCAACTTGGTCGTGAGTTCGCCGCCGCCCAGGAGCCGCACGCCATCGCGGGCGCGGCTCAAGATGCCGGCATCGACCAGCGTTTCGGCATTGACGACGCCGTCGGTCGCCAACCTGCCCTTGTCGATCGCCGCCTGGACCCGGCCGATATTCACTTCGTTGAGGTCGAGCGCGAAAATATTGTTGAAGCCACGCTTGGCGAGCCGCCGATGCAATGGCATCTGCCCGCCTTCGAAGCCCTTGATGGACACGCCCGCCCGCGCGGTCTGGCCTTTGCCACCGCGACCGCCGGTCTTGCCCTTGCCAGAGCCGATCCCGCGGCCGATCCGCATGCGCTCCTTGCGCGCGCCCGGGCGGTCGGCAATCTCATTGAGCTTCATCGCGGATCTCCAACAAACAAACTATTCCATCTCGGCCGTGCTGTTGCGGTCACCGAAGCCCGCTGCAGCCTGTGCCACTCCCGACTGTACAACCTTAAGCGAAGATCGACGGAGAACGCCGCGCAGAACGAGACCCGCGGCGCCAAGCCGTCGTTCCTCACGCCTCCTCGATCACGCGCACGAGGTGATGCACCTTGGCGATCATGCCGCGGACGGCCGGCGTATCTTCGAGCTCGGAGATGCGCCCGATGCGGTTGAGCCTGAGCCCGATCAGCGTTGCGCGCTGATCGTGCCGTCGGCGCATCGGACTTCCGGTCTGCTCGACCCTGATCGTCTTTGCATCCTCGGTCGCCATCGTCATCTACTCCGTTGGCGCGCTAGCGATCACTCGCTCGCCGCGGCTTCGGCGTCGCCGCCCTCGCGGCGGCGCGCCTGCAACGCCGAGACCTTGATATTACGGCGGGCAGCGACTGCGCGCGGCGAGTCCTGGCTCTTGAGCGCATCAAAGGTCGCCCGTACCATGTTGTAGGGATTGGACGAACCGATCGACTTGGCGACGACGTCCTGCATGCCCAGCGTCTCGAACACCGCGCGCATCGGCCCGCCGGCGATGATGCCGGTGCCGGGAGGCGCCGCGCGCAGGAAGACCCGCCCTGCGCCATGGCGGCCGAGCACGTCATGGTGGAGCGTGCGGCCCTCACGCAGCGGCACCCGGATCAGCCCGCGTTTTGCCGCATCCGTCGCCTTGCGGATCGCCTCCGGCACTTCGCGCGCCTTGCCGTGGCCGAAGCCGACCCGTCCCTTCTGGTCGCCGACCACGACCAGCGCCGCAAAGCCGAAGCGCCGACCGCCTTTCACCACCTTGGCGACGCGGTTGATGTGCACGAGCTTGTCGACAAATTCGCTGTCGCGCTCCTCGCGGTCCCGATCGCGTTCACGTGCCATCTGCCGTCCGTCTCCGTTGGGGGCGCTCGCCCGCTTGATCTTTTAGAAATTCAGGCCGCCTTCGCGCGCCGCGTCGGCCAAGGCCTTGATGCGCCCATGATAATGATAGCTACCGCGATCGAAGGCGACGTCCTTGACGCCCTTGCCGACCGCCCGCTCCGCCACCAATTTGCCAACCGCTTTCGCGGCGCCGATATCGGCGCCGGTCTTCAGGCTCGCGCGCAGGTCTTTTTCCAGCGACGAGGCCGCCACCACCGTCTCGCTTTTGTGATCGTCGATCACCTGGGCATAAATATGCTTCGACGAGCGGAATACCGACAAGCGCAGCCGCTCGCCGGCCACCGCCTTGATCGCGCGCCTGACGCGCTTCTGCCGCCGCGCGGTCTTGATAGTAAGCCTCGACATCCTGCGCTCCGCTATGTTCGTGCCCTGCCCAGTTCCACAACCCTCCCCTGAAGGGAAGGGTCGGATCGCCCAGGGCGATCCCGGGAGAGGTCGTCAGCCGTTGTTTGACCCCCTCCCGGCGCGCAATGCTCGCCGACCTCCCCCTTCCAGGGGGAGGTAATCCTTCAATCCGAGCCAAAGCAAAAACCGTCACTTCTTCTTGCCTTCCTTGCGGAAGATCTGCTCGCCGGCATACTTTACGCCTTTGCCCTTGTAGGGCTCGGGCCGCCGAAAGCCACGGATTTCTGCGGCAACCTGGCCGACTTTCTGCTTGTCATTGCCGGTGATCACGACCTCGGTCGGTCGCGGCGTCGCGATCGCGATTCCCTCCGGGATCGGATAGATCACGTCATGGCTGTAGCCGAGCGCGATCTGCAGGTTCTTGCCCTGCACGGCAGCGCGATAGCCGACGCCGTTGATCTCCAGCTTCTCCTCGAAACCCTTGCTCACGCCGATCACCAGATTGGCGATGCGGGTGCGCGAAGTGCCCCACATCGCGCGCGAGCGTGGCGTTTCCTCCCGCGGGTGAATCTTGATCGCGTTCTTTTCGAACTCGATGATGACGTCGTCGGGCAATTGGAGCTCACGGGCGCCTTTAGGCCCCTTCACCTTCACCAGCTGCCCTTCGACACTGGCGGTGACTCCGGATGGAACCGTCACCGCCTTTTTTCCGATGCGTGACACGACATCGTCCTCTTCTAGAAAACCGTCATCAGGACTTCGCCGCCGACATTGGCGTCGCGCGCGGCATGGTCCGCCATCACGCCCTTGGGCGTCGATACAATGGCAACACCGAGGCCGTTGTTGACGCGCGGCAAGGTCTTGACCGACGCATAAACCCGGCGGCCCGGCTTCGACACCCGGGCGATTTCGCGGATCACCGGCTCGCCGTCGAAATATTTGAGCTCGATCTCGAACTCGGTGCGGCCATCGGCATGCTCGACGGTCGCATAGTCGCGGATATAGCCCTCACTCTTGAGCACGTCGAGAATGCGCCCGCGCAGGGCTGAGCCCGGCGTCGAGACGCGTGACTTCGCCCGCATCTGCGCATTGCGGATACGTGTGATCATGTCGCCAACGGGATCGTTCATTGTTGTTTGATCCTCACCAGCTCGATTTCAGCAGGCCGGGAATGAGTCCCTTGGACCCGAGCTCGCGCAGCGCGATGCGGCTCATCTTGAGCTTGCGATAATAGGCGCGCGGCCGCCCGGTAATGTCGCAGCGGTTGCGAATGCGGGTGCGCGAGCCATTGCGCGGCAATTGTGCAAGTTTCAGCGTGGCGGCGAAGCGCTCCTCCATCGGCTTGGTACGATCGCGCGCAATCGCCCGCAGCCGCAGCCGATGCACCGCGTATTGCTTGGCGAGCTTGCGCCGGCGTTCGTTCTTTTCGATCGAGCTTTTCTTCGCCATTCGATGCTCCTACCTCCGCGTCTGAACCGGGCCGTGCGCCCGCCTCACTGCCGGAACGGGAAATTGAAAGCGGCAAGCAGCGCGCGTCCTTCCGCGTCGCTGCGGGCCGTCGTGCAGATGGTGATGTCGAGGCCCCAGACGTCCGACACCTTGTCGTAATCGATCTCCGGGAACACGATGTGTTCCTTGATGCCGAGCGTGTAGTTGCCGCGCCCGTCGAAGCTCTTCGGGTTGAGCCCGCGAAAATCGCGCATGCGCGGCAGCGCGATATTGATCAGCCGATCGACGAACTCATACATACGCCCCTTGCGCAGCGTGACTTTGCAGCCGATCGGCTGGCCTTCGCGCACCTTGAAGGTCGCGATCGACTTGCGCGCCATGGTGATCACCGCCTTCTGGCCGGCAATCAGCGCGAGATCCTCGGCAGCCTGCTCGACCTTCTTGCGGTCGGCCGCCCCCTCGCCGACGCCCATATTGAGCACGATCTTCTCGATCCGTGGCACTTCCAGCGGGTTCTTGTAATTGAAGGCGTCGATCAAGGCCTTCTTGATCTTGCTCTCATACTGCAGCTTCAGGCGCGCCGGCTTGCTTTCATCGACCGGCGGACGCTCGGCCGCGGCAGCCTTCGCGCCCTTGCCAGCCTTCTCCGCTTTGGCGGCGCCCTCGCCTTTTTCAGGCTTGCCGCCTTTGGCGCCCTTCTCGCCGCCCTTCTCACCCTTGGGCGCGCCGCCACCCTTCGCGGGCTTGTCGCCTGCAGGTTTTGCGGCCGCTGCCTTTTCCGTCTTATCGGGCTTGGCCGCCTTCTCGACCTTGTCGGCCTTCGGCGCCTTCTCGGCCTTCTTGCCGTCGCCCTTTTTTGTATCGTCAGCCATTGATCTCGGCTCCCGAGCGCTTGGCGATCCGGACCTTCTGGCGGTCCTTGCCCTCGCCGATAATCTTGAAACCGACGCGGGTCGGCTTGCCGGTCTTCGGATCGGCGAGCGCAATGTTGGAGAGGTGGATCGGCGCTTCCTTGGAGATGATCCCGCCCTCCTTGCCCGGCGTCTGCTTCTGATGGCGCTTGACCGTGTTGATCCCGCGCACCAGCGCGCGGTTCTCGCCCGGGCGCACCTCGAAGACCTCGCCGGTGCGGCCCTTGTCGCGGCCGGTCAGCACCACGACCTTGTCGCCCTTGCGAATGCGCGCCGCCATTACAGCACCTCCGGGGCGAGCGAGATGATCTTCATATGGTTCTTCGCCCGCAGCTCGCGCGGCACCGGGCCGAAAATGCGGGTGCCGACCGGCTCCATCTGCGGATTGATCAGCACCGCCGCATTGCGGTCGAAGCGGATGACGGAGCCGTCGGGCCGGCGAATATCCTTCGCCACCCGCACCACGACCGCCTTCATCACGTCGCCCTTCTTCACGCGGCCGCGCGGAATCGCCTCCTTCACCGACACGACGATGACGTCGCCGATGGTGGCGTATTTGCGCTTGGAGCCGCCCAGCACCTTGATGCACATGACGCGGCGCGCGCCGGAATTGTCCGCCACGTCAAGATTGGTCTGCATCTGTATCATCCGACGCCTCGCACTCGTTCTCTTGTCCGCACGGCGTGCAGCCGATTGTCAGGACTGCCGCGCGCTCTCATTGTCATGGTGGACCGGAACCGGCCACGGGCGCCTGTCGCCCGCGCCGCCGGTCACGTCATCTCGATCTTCTTCTTGATCCCTTCGATCACTTCCCAGCGCTTGAGCCGCGAAATCGGCCGGCGCTCCTCGATCCATACGATGTCGCCCACCGCGTATTCGTTCTTGTCGTCATGCGCGTGATACTTCTTCGAGCGCCGCACCGTCTTCTTCATCACCGGGTGGGTGAAGCGGCGCTCGACGCGCACCACGATCGTCTTGTCCTGCTTGTCGCTCACCACGACGCCCTGAAGCGTGCGTTTCGGCATCGGTCAAATTCCCCTTGCGCTTAGCTTTTCGCCGCGACAGTGCGCTTCTGCTGCGCCATCGTCTTGATGCGGGCGATATCGCGCCGCACCTGTCGCACGCGCGCTGTGTTCTCAAGCTGGCCCGTCGCCTTCTGGAAGCGCAGGTTGAACTGCTCTTTCTTGAGGCGGAGCAATTCGTCGTCGAGCTGGTCGACGGTCATGACGTGCAAATCGCCGGACTTCAACATGATCGGTTCCCTACTCGGCGACGCGCTCGATGAAGCGCGTCTTGATCGGAAGCTTCGCTGCCGCGAGCGTCAGCGCCTCACG
The DNA here is from genome assembly GCA_964616635.1 of uncultured Rhodoplanes sp. GTDB lineage: Bacteria > Pseudomonadota > Alphaproteobacteria > Rhizobiales > Xanthobacteraceae > Rhodoplanes. Next base: position 11,661 of record CAZTTL010000055.1, read on the forward strand.
CGCAACCTGGCTGTTGACGCCGTCGACCTCGAATAGGATGCGCCCGGCCTTCACCCGCGCCACCCAGTATTCCGGCGCGCCCTTGCCCGATCCCATGCGCACTTCGAGCGGCTTCTTGGAGATCGGCACGTCGGGATAGATGCGGATCCATACCCGGCCGGCACGCTTCATGTGGCGGGTCATGGCGCGGCGCGCCGCCTCGATCTGGCGCGCGGTAATCCGCTCCGGCTCCATCGCCTTGAGCCCGAAATTGCCGAACGCGAGCGTGGTCGCACTGGTCGCGAGGCCGTGGATCCGGCCCTTGTGCGCCTTGCGAAACTTGGTGCGCATCGGTTGCAGCATGACTCAAAGCCTTCCTTGATCTTCCTTCGGCCCGCCCGGCTCAGGCCATAGCCTCGCGGCGCGAGCGCCCGGTATCGCCTTCCGCTGTCCGCTTGTCCTGCGCCATCGGATCGTGATCGAGCACCTCGCCCTTGAAGATCCACACCTTGACGCCGCAGGTGCCGTAGGTGGTGAACGCGGTCGCGACCCCGAAATCAACATCGGCACGCAGCGTGTGCAGTGGCACGCGACCTTCGCGGTACCATTCCATCCGCGCGATTTCCGCGCCGCCGAGCCGGCCCGCGCAGTTGATGCGGATGCCTTCGGCACCGAGCCGCATCGCCGACTGCACCGCCCGTTTCATCGCGCGGCGGAATGCAACGCGGCGCTCGAGCTGCTGTGCGATCGATTCGGCGACCAGCTGCGCGTCGAGCTCGGGCTTGCGGATTTCGACAATGTTGAGCACGACATCGGAATCGGTGAGCTGCGCGACCTTGCGGCGCAGCTTCTCGATGTCGGCGCCCTTCTTGCCGATGACGACACCGGGGCGCGCCGAATGGATCGTCACCCGGCACTTCTTGTGGGGGCGCTCGATCACGATCTTCGACACCGCGGCCTGCTTGAGCTGCTTCATCAGCTCCTGGCGGATCGCCATGTCCTCATGCATCAGCTTGCCGTATTCGGCCTTGCCCGCGTACCAGCGCGAATCCCTGGTGCGGTTGATGCCAAGCCGCAGGCCGATCGGACTGACCTTCTGACCCATCGTGTTTCCTTAAGCCTCCGCCTCGACCTCACGCACGACGATCGTCAGATGCGCGAAGGGTTTCTGAATACGCCCGGCACGGCCGCGGCCGCGCGGCACGAACCGCTTGATCACCAGCGACTTGCCGACATGGGCCTGGGCCACGACGAGGTCGTCGATGTCGAGATCATGATTGTTCTCGGCATTGGCGATCGCCGACTGCAGGCACTTGTGCACGTCGCGCGCAATGCGCTTGCGCGAAAATTCGAGATCGGCGAGCGCCGCCTGCACCTTCTTGCCGCGGATCATCTGCGCGACGAGATTGAGCTTCTGCGGCGAGACCCGCAGCGTGCGCGCGACCGCCTTGGCTTCATTGTCCGCCAATTTGCGCGGACGGGCCGGCTTGCTCATGATCCGATTCTCCCGGCTCTGCGCACCCTTAGGCGCGTCTGGCCTTCTTGTCCCCGGAATGGCCGTGGAACGTCCGCGTCGGCGCGAACTCGCCGAACTTGTGGCCAACCATTTCCTCGGTCACCAGCACCGGAATGTGCTTGTGCCCATTGTGGACGCCGAACGTCAGACCGACAAATTGCGGCAGGATCGTCGAGCGCCGGCTCCAGATCTTGATCACATCGTGACGCCCGGACGAGCGCGCAGCATCTGCCTTCTTGAGCAGATAACCGTCGACGAACGGACCTTTCCATACCGAACGCGTCATTGCGTCTATCCTCGGCTATCTCTTCTTCTTCCGCGCATGGCGGCTGGAGACGATGAACTTCGTGGTGCGCTTGTTCTTGCGGGTGCGCTTGCCCTTGGTGGGGAAGCCCCACGGCGTCACGGGATGCCGGCCGCCGGACGAACGGCCTTCGCCGCCGCCATGCGGATGATCGACCGGGTTCATCGCGACGCCGCGATTGTGCGGCCGCCGACCGAGCCAGCGCGTGCGCCCGGCCATGCCGATCGAGATATTCATGTGGTCCGGATTTGACACCGAGCCGACCGTGCCCATGCAGCGCCCGTGGATCAGCCGCTGCTCGGTCGAATTCATCCGCAGGATGACATAGTCGCGGTCACGGCCGACGATCTGCGCATAGGTGCCGGCCGAGCGGGCGAGCTGCCCGCCGTGGCCGATCTTCATCTCGACATTGTGCACGATGGTGCCGATCGGCATGCTCGCGAGCGGCATGGCATTGCCGGGCTTCACGTCGACCCGCTCGCCCGACACCACCGTGTCACCGATCGCCAGGCGCTGCGGCGCCAGGATATAAGCGAGTTCGCCGTCCTCGTATTTGATCAGCGCGATGAAGGCGGTGCGGTTAGGATCGTATTCGATCCGCTCGACGGTCGCCTGCTGGTCGAATTTGCGGCGCTTGAAGTCGACAATACGCAGCGTGCGCTTGTGGCCACCGCCGCGGAACCGCACGGTGGTCCTGCCGCGATTGTTGCGGCCGCCGCTCGCGCTCTTGCCCTGGGTCAGGCTCTTTTCCGGCTTGCCATGATAGAGCGCCGAGCGATCGACGATCACCAGCTGGCGTTGACCCGGGGTCGTCGGCTTAAATTTTTTAAGCGCCATGACCGTTCCCTCAGAGTCCCGTCGTCACGTCGATGCGCTGGCCCTCTTCGAGGGTCACGATCGCTTTCTTGACGTCCGACAACCTGCCTTTGACGCCGCGGAACCGGCGGACATCGCCCTTGCGGATCAGCGTGTTGACCTTCTTGACCTTGACGTCGAACAGCTTCTCCACCGCGTCCTTGATCTGCGGCTTGGTGGCATCCATGCGCACCTTGAACAGAACCTGGTTGTTCTCCGACGAGGCGGTGGCCTTCTCGGTGATCACCGGGCCGACAATGACGTCGTAATGGCGCGGATCTTTCGTGGTCATCGGAATCGCGCCTCCAACGCATCGAGCGCCGCCTTTGTCAGCACCAGCTTGGTCCGTCGCAGCACGTCATAGACGTTGATCCCCTGGACCGGCAGGACATCGATATTCGGGATGTTGCGGGCGGCAAGCCGAACCGTCGCGTCGATCTCGGCGCCGTCGATGATCAGCGCGTTCTCAACCCCGAGCCTGGCAAAGCCGTCCTTCAGGGTTTTGGTCTTGCCGTCGGCGACCGCGAGCTTGTCGAGCACGACGATGCCGCCGTCCTTCGCCTTGGCCGACAGCGCATGCTTGAGCGCGAGCGCCCTCACCCTCTTCGGCAGGTCGATGGCGTGGCTGCGCACGACCGGACCGAAGGAACGGCCACCGCCGCGGAACAGATTGGCGCGTGCCGAGCCGTGGCGGGCACCGCCGGAGCCCTTCTGCCGGTAGATCTTCTTACCGGTGCGGGCGATTTCGGCACGGTTCTTCACCTTGTGGGTGCCGCTCTGGCGGCGCGACAGCTGCCACACGACGCAGCGCTGGATAAGGTCCGCGCGCGGCTCGAGCCCGAAGATGGCCTCCGGCAGCGCGATCGCGCCCGTCTCCTCGCCGTCGAGCGTGGTTACCTGCACGTCCATGTCACGCTCCCTCCGGCTTTTCGGCCGCCGGCGCGTCAGGCGCAGCCGCCTCGGCCGATGCCGGTGCCGCGGCTTCCGCGGCTGCCGAATCCGGTTCGCTCGAGAGGCGGAATTTGCCGGGCTGCGGCGCATCCTTCGGCAGCGACTTCTTCACCGCATCACGCACGGTGATCCAGCCGCCTTTGACGCCCGGCACCGCGCCCTCGACCAGGATCAGGCCGCGATCGACGTCGGTCTGCACGACCTTGAGATTGAGCGTGGTCACCCGCTCGACGCCGAGATGGCCGGGCATCTTCTTGTTCTTGAAGGTCTTGCCGGGGTCCTGGCGCCCGCCCGTCGATCCGATCGAGCGGTGCGAGATCGACACGCCGTGCGAGGCGCGCAAGCCGCCGAAATTCCACCGCTTCATGCCGCCGGCAAACCCCTTGCCGGTCGAGGTGCCGGTGACATCGACGAACTGGCCGACGATGAAATGATCGGCCGTGATCTCCGCCCCGACGGGAATCATCGCTTTCTCATCGACGCGGAACTCGACCATCTTGCGCTTGGGCTCGACCTTGGCGACAGCAAAATGCCCGCGCTCGGCGCGGGGGACATTCTTCACCTTGCGGGTGCCGGCGCCGAGCTGCAGCGCCACATAGCCGTTCTTGTCCTTGGTGCGGTGGCCGACGACCTGGCAGTTCGACAGCTTCAGCACCGTGACGGGAACGTGCTCGCCGGCATCGGTGAAGATGCGCGTCATCCCGACTTTCTGTGCGATCACACCGGAACGCATCGGTTTGTCCTTTTCGTTTCCCGAGCGCCGCTTAGAGCTTGATCTCGACATCGACACCGGCGGCGAGGTCGAGCTTCATCAGCGCATCGACCGTCT
>CAZTTL010000056.1:0-16023 GCA_964616635.1 uncultured Rhodoplanes sp.
GCCTATGGAAGGAAACGGGCGGCCTGAACGACGCCTTCGCCGCCGGTCAGCGCGCCAGCATTGATGATCGAGGGTGCGCCGGTCCCGTCGCCATTGAAGCCGCCGCCGCCGCCGCCGCCGCCGCCCGAAAGGGCATTCCCGCCGTTCTGCCCGTTAGGGCTCCCCGCCGTGCCGCCGAGGCCGCCTGCGCCGGGGCTGACTTGGCCGCCGCCGCCGCCGCCGTCACCGCCGCCCGCGCCGCCACCACCGCCGCCGCCGCCGGTCGAGAAGCTAGTGGCGCCGGTGCCGCCACTATTACCGGTGAAACCGGTCCCCCCCGCACCACCTGCACTTAGCCCATCGATGCCTCCGTCGCCGCCATCGGCCAGCGCAGGGGAAGCTCCAAACGTTGCCGCCGCCAGCGCCAGTCCCAGCACCGCCATGGATGCGGTGGTAAGGAGTCCGCGGCGCGTTCGCCGTGCGGGCCTGCTGCCATTTAACAATGGCGCACTTGCCGATGTTTTCGCATTATTGCCGCGGTGCGCCGAAGCGCAGCGGCCTCTGCTCACTCTGCGTTTCATCTCCCCGCCCCCCAACGCCAGCGGCAAGTTCCCAGCCTAGCTTGCCATTGATGGCTGTGGCCGCTCATACGCAAATCCACCAAGCCAAGATCATTTCTAGCGGGCTGTATCCTGGAGGTAACATTCCGTTAACGAATTGCGCGCGGCGCACGCGTATTTCTCGCAGCCGAGCGCAGGACACTGCACCCATCAAAAAGAGATCGTGGCGGCAGCCTAGTGCTCCGCGGTTTAGCCTGTCCGGCAGCCTGCCAGGCGCTGCGCTGGCCCACCATTGATGAGTGCCAGCGCGCCGGGCCGGGCCTAATTAGTTCATCCACTGTATCGATTTGAGGATCGCCCAGCGCGCAATCTCGCTCTTCACGAGGTCGGCCAGCGCTTTCTGCCCACGGCGCTGACCCTCGGGAACGTCACTGCCAAGATCGAGCAGCCGTCGCCGGGTCAACGGATCGTCGAGCGCCTGGTCGAGCGCGTCAGTCAATTTGTCGAGCACTGGCTGCGGCGTCCCGGCCGGGGCAAACAGCGCGTTCCAGGCCGAGACCTGAAATTCCGGCAGGCCGGCTTCGCGGGTCGTCGGCACCCGTGGCAGGACTGGATTGCGCTTCGGCGTTGCCACCGCATAGGCCCGCACCACCCCGCCTTCGACCTGCGAGACGAGGTTGACCACCTGGTCGCACATGTAATCGACCTGCCCTCCGAGCAGCGCGTTCATGGCGGGACCGGTGCCATCAAACGGCACCGCGGCAGGCTTGATCTTGATCATCGAATTGAACAGCGCGCAGGTGGCGTAGGACACGGAGCCGACGCCCGCGTGAGCGGCCGTCACTTTGTGTTCGTTGGCTTTGAGGTATTGGATGAATTCCTTGAGGTTTCGCGCCGGCAAACCCATGCGGGAGACGATCAGGATCGGCGTACCCGCCGCCAGTCCGATCGGGGCGAAGTCCTTTTCGGGGTCATAGGCAAGGTGTGGGTAGAGCGAGACCGCGGCGGCATGCGTGCCCATATGGCCCATGATGATCGTATACCCATCGGGTTCGACGTTCTTGGCGCGGGTGGTGCCCTTGGTCCCGCCGGCACCCGGGATATTCTCGATCTGGACCGGCTGGCCCAAGGTTTTTCCCATGGGATCGGCGACGATGCGCGCAATGACGTCAGTCGGCCCTCCGGCAGAAAACGGTACGATGATGGTAATGGGGCCAGTCGGATAATCGGAAGCGTTCGCGGAAAGAGCGATCCCGATCATCCCTAACGCGGCCAGGACGGTCAAAAAGACTTTTCGTGCTGACATGATTGCATCCCCCAAACTTCCCTTATTTTTTACCCGCGACAGCAAGCGTGGGCGCAAGACCGCGCATCCACATTGACACGGTTTGCTTTAAAAACCGGAGGAAGGAATTGGCAGCATTTGCACTAAATTGAACCGCCAGATCGGGCCAATGCCGACCTTGTCTGCAATCAATCCTCTTCGCGCGAGAGATGCGCAGTGTCTTATGGATGCGAACGAAGTTGTAGTACATCGCGAACAGTAACAAGATTGCGGATTGACCCGGACGAACCTCACAGACCACCGAGGAACCCAACCAGCGCCGCGCCCGCGAGCACGAGCAGCGGCGACACCCGGGTCCAATAGATCAGCGCGAAGGCGAGCCCGGTCACTGCGGTCGCGACCCAGCTCTGATCGGCCGCGCGCGCCAATACCCAGGCGGCCGCGGCGAACAGGCCGATCGTCAGCGGCACCAGGCCGACTTCGACGGCGCGGCGCCAAGGCGCCTCGCGATAGCGGTCGAACACGCGCGCGACGGTACAAGCGAGGACCGCGGTCGGCGCGCACATCGCGACCATGGCGACGACCGCACCGAGTGGGCCGGCCACATGCTGGCCGATCAGCGCGACGATCATCACATTGGGGCCCGGCGCCGCCTGGGAGATGGCGTAAAGCTCGCTGAACTGCTCGTTGCTCATCCAATGGTGCAGATCGACGACCTGGCGATGCATTTCCGGGACCACCGCGTTGACGCCGCCGATTGCGAGCAGCGAGAGCAAGGCGAATTGCACGACAAGCGTCAGCAGGATATCGCCGCCGCCTTTCATGCGCGCCTCCACCAGGCCAGCGCGACGCTTAAGGGAACCAGGAGAGCCAGAACCGGAAACAAGGGCAGCCGCAACAGCGCGATCGCGACAAAGGCCACGGCGGCGATCCCGAGTTCCACCCCGGACCGGCGACGGAGGATCGGCGTCGCCATGTTCATGGCGGTCGCGACGATGAAGCCGGCGACGCCGGCCGCCAGCCCTGACAGGGCACCGCTGATCCCCGATGCCGCGCCGTAGCGGTCATACAGCATGCCGAGCACGATCATGAGCGCGACCGGTACCGCGCACAGGGCAACGAGGCTGGCGATGGCCCCGACTACGCCATAGAGCCGCAGACCGAACACCGCCGACATGTTGACGACATTGGGTCCGGGGAGGAAGTGACAGACCGCGAACAGCCGGTTGAACTCTTCCGCGGTCATCCACCGCTTATCCTCGACCAGAACGCGGCGCGCCCAGGGCAGCACACCGCCGAAACTCGACACGGAGATTCTGACCAAGGTCAGCATCAGCTCGGGGAGCGAGGGACGCGGCACTGCGGCGCCATCGTCCGCGCCGGGAATAGGGTCGTGCGCGGGCTCGCGCAGTTGATCGCTGTCAGACATTGGCTCGCTTTATCGCGCCCTCGGAGCCGGCGCCAGCGCTTGTTCATCAGCGCGCGTCTGGCGGAATCAACCGGCGTGCATTACCTAAAACTCAGCCACCGGGCCGTGCGACAACGATCTTGACGCAAGGACCGGGTTCAATCGCGCCGGCCGCATTGCGCGACCGCTCGCTGCGCTCAAGTCGTCGAGACCAGGATCCATTGGCCTCCCATCGCGGCAAGTCCCGCCCTGCCCTTCCGTCGAAAGACGAGCTCGTCGCCTATATCGGCAGCCAGCAAGGCCGCGCTGGTGCCCGCGAACTCGCCCGCGCCTTCGGTTTGAAGAACGCCGACCGGGCAGCGCTCAACGCGATGCTGCGCGAGCTTGCCGACGAAGGCCGGATCGAGCGACGGCGCAAGAAGCTGCATCCGCCGGGCGCGCTTCCCGCGGTGGTCCTCGCCGACGTGACCGGGCGCGATGCCGACGGCGAGCTGATCGCCGTCCCGACCGAATGGGACGAGGAGGCGCACGGGCCGGCGCCGCATATCCGCATTCAGATGCCGCGACGGCCGCGGCCGGGCGAGGTTCCCGGCGTCGGCGACCGCGCGCTGCTGCGCACCGAGGAAACGGAGGCCGATGGCGGCATTCGCCATCGCGGCCGCCCGATCAAGGTGATCGATCGCGCCAAGCACCGCGCGCTCGGCGTCTTTCGCAGCCTGCCGAATGGCGGGGGGCGGCTGGTTCCGGTCGAGAAGCGCAGTCTCGGGCGTGAGCTCACCATCCGCCCGGGCGATACGCTCGACGCCGTCGAGGGCGATCTCGTCGCCGTCGACGTGACCCGGCAAGGACGCTTCGCGCAAGCCGTCGCCAAGGTGCGCGAACGGCTCGGCTCGCTCGCCAGCGAACGCGCCGTGAGCCTGATCGCGATCCACGCCCATGGCATTCCGCATGTCTTCTCCCGCGAGGTTTTGGCGGAAGCCGAGGCAGCAGGGCCGGCAACGCTCGACGGCCGCGAGGACTGGCGCGAGGTGCCGTTCGTCACCATCGACCCGGTCGATGCCAAGGATCACGACGACGCAGTCTTTGCCCGCGCCGACACCGATCCCGGCAATCCCGGCGGTTTCGTCATCGACGTCGCGATCGCCGATGTCGCCTGGTATGTGCGGCCGGGCTCGGCGCTTGACCGCGAAGCGGTGGCGCGCGGCAACTCGGTCTATTTCCCCGACCGCGTGGTACCGATGCTGCCGGAACGCATCTCCAACGAGCTGTGCTCGCTCAAACCGAACGAAGACCGGCCGGCGCTCGTCGTGCGCATGGTCATCGATGCCCAGGGGCGCAAGCGCAGCCATGCATTCCACCGCGTATTGATGCGCTCGATTGCGCGCCTGCATTACGCCCAGGCGCAGGCGGCGATCGAGGACATGGCCGACGAGACGACCGAGCCGCTACTGCCCCTGGTGCTACGTCCGCTCTATGCCGCCTATGCGGCGCTCAAGCGCGCGCGCGATGACCGCTCACCGCTCGACCTCGATCTTCCGGAGCGCAAGATTCTGCTGCGTCCCGACTTCACCGTCGATCGTGTGATCACTCCCGAAAGGCTCGATTCCCACCGGCTGATCGAGGAGTTCATGATCCTCGCCAATGTCGCCACGGCCGAGATGCTGGAGCGCACGCGCACGCCGCTGATCTACCGCGTGCATGACGAGCCGACGATCGACAGGCTCACCGCGCTGCGCGAGTTCCTGGCGACGCTGGACATTTCGCTGCCAAAGGCCGGCGCCTTGCGGCCCGAGCAGTTCAACCGCATCCTCGCCAAGGTGAAGGGCAAGGATGTTGAGAAGCTCGTCAATGAGGTGGTGCTGCGCAGCCAGGCCCAGGCCGAATACGCGGCGGAGAATTACGGGCATTTCGGCCTCAATCTGCGGCGCTATGCGCATTTCACCTCGCCGATCCGCCGCTATGCCGATCTCGTCGTGCACCGCGCGCTGATCAGGGCCGGGAGGCTCGGCGCCGGCGCCCTGCCCGGCGACGCCGACGTGCTGTCGCTCGGCGAAATCGCGGCGCGGATTTCCGCCTGCGAGCGCCGCGCCATGGCAGCCGAGCGCGAGACCGCCGACCGGCTGATCGCGCATCACCTCGCCGATCGCGTCGGCGCGACCTTCGAGGGCCATGTTGGTGGGGTGACACGGTCGGGTCTGTTCGTGACGCTCGACGAGACCGGCGCCGACGGTTTTGTGCCGGCCGCGACTCTCGGTCGGGACTATTTCCGCTACCGCGAGGCCGAACACGCGCTGGTCGGTGACGAGACCGGCGAAGTCTATGCGCTCGGCGATCGCATCACGGTTCGCCTCGTCGAGGCCGCGCCGGTTGCGGGCGCGCTGCGCTTCGAGGTTTTGTCAGCCGGGCGGACCGGAACGGCACCGCGCCGGTCGGCCGGCAGTGCACGGGCTTCGCGTGAGCGCCGCGACGGGCGCCGCCGTATCCGCTGATCGGCCTTCGCCCATCGTGCGCCGCAAATGTATCTCTTGGGGCGAATACGTAAGACAAGCCATGTCGAAATCCTGTATGGGAGCGGCATGCCGAACGAACCAAACGATCAGAACAATTCCGCGTCTGCCGACGACTTCGATGCCGCAGCTTCTGCCGCCGGCGCCACCGCGGCCGATACCGAACCGGGGATCACACCTGACGATTTCGCGCGCCGGCTGACCGACGAGCTCAACAGCGTCGACCGCGACATGTCGCATCCGAACCTGGAGCCGCGGGATGCCGCGACGCTGATCGTGATCGACCGTGCCGCGGGCGCCCCCAAGATCTTGCTCGGGCGCCGCCACACCCGCCACAAGTTCATGCCGGGCAAGTTTGTCTTTCCGGGCGGTCGGGTGGAGGCGGCCGATCGCACCGTCGCGGCAGTGAACGAATTCGACCCGCGGGTCAGCGAGCGGCTGATGGCGCGAATGCGCCGTCCGAGCCCAGCGAAGGCGCGCGCTTTCGCGATCGCTGCGATCCGCGAGACCTTTGAGGAGACCGGCCTGATGCTCGGCGTCGCCGGGGTCGCCTGGAACGGCGCCGGTGCGGGCGAGGAGCCGTGGGCGCAATTCGCCGCGCAGAACGTAAGTCCTGATCTCTCGGCCATGCATTTCATTGCCCGCGCGATTACGCCGCCACGGCGGCCGCGGCGGTTCGACACCCGCTTCTTCGCGCTCGACGCGGAGGCGATCGCGGGTAAGGTCGAGGGCGTCGTCGGTCCTGACGCCGAGCTGGTCGAACTGGTCTGGCTGCCGCTTACCGAGGTCGAGCAGCTCGACATCCCGCCGATCACCAAGGCCATGCTCGGCGAATTGGAGCACCGCATCGCTTGCGGCTTCGACCACGCGCTGCCCGTTCCGTTCTATCGCTGGATCGGCCGCCGCTTTACGCGATCGCTGTTGGAGTGACAGTGGAAACGGCGCAGCTTAATCGGCGTTTCCTTGACTTCCGGCCTTTGCCCATTAGGTTGCCGGGAAATCTCAACATGCCGCTAGCGATGAAGGACAGCGCGCGATGGCGAAGGCAACGACGATCAAGGTGAAGCTCGTCTCGAGCGCGGATACCGGCTATTTCTACGTCACCAAGAAGAACACCCGTACCCAGACCGAGAAGCTGGTGAAGAAGAAGTACGATCCGGTGGCGAAGAAGCACGTCGCGTTTCGCGAAGGGAAAATCAAGTGAGATCGGCGGTGCGGTGACGCTTCGGCTCGGGTTCTTTCGATCCGACGTCCTTTGATCCCTTCCGCGGAGACGCAGGAATCGCGCGCGGGCAAGCGGGTGACGCGGTTCACACCTGCCCAGGGCACGCGGTGGTAGATTGCGGAAAATGCCGAATCAGATCGCACCGCCTGTCCGCCGTCGTTGCCCGACGCGTCTACGGGGTGCCAAGCCGTGTCATCTGCTCGGCACCGAAAACACGGTGCATTCCACGCGGTTGATGGCTGGATGATAGGATGGCCGGCCGGGAGCGGTGCTACGAGGAGGCCACTCTTTCACCGCTCCCGTGCCGGCCGAGCCCCACGGACCCAGGAGATGCGGCGGACCTGAGCATTCCGTAGGGTAGAAATGCTGCACGGAAACCTGGTAAGCCGACGGCGTGGTTTCCAGTGCGCTCGGCTAACAAAAAATTTACCGCAAGCAGCCAGGAAATCAACAGGTCTTCGGGATATGCAGGCGCCTTCCGAAATCAACCTAAAATTTTATGGTTGACGTCAACAAGCGCCGTATCGCTTCGAACTAGCCAAATTATCCTAATTCGGTGGCTTCGCTACTTCCCCCGCGGCATCAAGCCGCATCCGCCACCACCCGGTTCCGCCCGCTGCGCTTCGCCCGATAGAGGGCCTCGTCGGCCCGCTTGAGCAGTTTGGCCGGCGTGTCGTCGACACCCGCGAGCGCGGATATTCCAATTGAGATCGTGACCTCGACCGAGCGGCCGGCATTCAGGATGAGGAACTGCTCGCAGGCGATCCGCCGGCGCAGCCGCTCCGCCACCTTGGCGGCGACCGCCATATCGGTTTCGGGCATCACCACAACGAACTCCTCGCCGCCGTAACGACAGGCGAGGTCGATGCCACGGATCGACTTGCGCAGACGCAAGGCGAATTCGCGCAGCACGTCATCGCCGGCGTCGTGCCCATAATTGTCGTTGATCGATTTGAAGAAGTCGATGTCGAGCACGAGCACGGTCAACGGCTTGCCGCGCGCTGTTGCCTGATCGACCAGCGTTGCGAGGTGGCTCTCCATGTAACGGCGATTGTTCAGCGCAGTCAGCGGATCGGTGATCGCCATCTCGATCGAGAGCTGAACATTGTCGCGCAGCCGTTCAGTGTAGCGCTTCTTTCGCACCTGGGTGCGCACGCGCGCCAGCAATTCGTTCGTGTCGACCGGGCGGAAGACATAGTCGTTGACGCCGATCTCGAGCCCGCGCGTGAGCCGTTGCGGGTTTTCTTCCGCATCGGCGAGCGCGAGAATCGGCGCATTGCGGGTGCGGTCGAGCGAACGCAGCTGGCTGCAGACGCGCAAGCCGTCATAGGCTTCAACGCCGAGCGAAATGACGATCAGGTCGTAGCCGGTTTCGGCAGCGCGAAACAGCGCCTCGCTCGGGCTCGGCTCGACGTCGACAGTGTGCTCGACCGCCAGCATCGTGGCGATGCGCTCATAGGAGGCCTTGCGGTCGTCCACCAATAGAATGCGCGCATTGCGACCGGTATCGGCGATTGCCTCAATTGCCGGATTGGCGATCCCGATTTCGCGTGAGGTCAGCGCACGCATGCGCAGTTCATCGGTCATCATCTTGAGGCGAACCAACGAGCGCACGCGCGCAACGAGCGCGATATCGGAAACCGGCTTGGTCAGAAAATCGTCGGCACCTGCTTCGAGCCCACGGACCCGATCGGAGGCCAGGTCGAGCGCCGTCACCATGACCACAGGGATATGGTGCGTCGTCGGGTTGGACTTCAGCCGCCGGCACACCTCGAAGCCGTCCATGTCCGGCATCATCACGTCGAGCAGCACGATGTCGCATTGCGCACGTTCGCAGATTGCCAGCGCCTCGGCGCCGGACAGTGCCGTCAACACGTCGAAATATTCTGCCGAAAGCCGCGCTTCCAGCAGCTTCACGTTTGCCAGCACATCGTCGACGACAAGAATACGCGCGGTCATGCGAAGCTCACCTCAGGCCTGTCCCAGGAATTGCCGGATCGTTTCGATGAATTTTCCAACCGAAATCGGCTTCGACAAATAAGCTTCGCAGCCACCCTCACGGATGCGCTCTTCGTCTCCTTTCATCGCGAAAGCAGTCACCGCGACGACCGGAATGGCCTTCAAGTCGGGATCATCCTTGAGCCACCTGGTGACCTCGAGGCCCGATACTTCGGGCAACTGGATGTCCATCAAAATCAGGTCGGGACGATGCTGGCGGGCAAGGTCGAGCGCCTCGACACCGTTGCGCGTCCCGACGGTGTGATAGCCGTGCGCTTCGAGAAGATCGTGAAAGAGCTTCATGTTCAGCTCATTGTCTTCAACAATAAGGACGGTCTTCGCCATGCGCACATCCCATGCGGTCGTGGACCCTGCCGCCCATCTTCCGTCAGCAACAATCGGCTGCAGAGCAGCGCCGACTGCACCATCAGCACTAGCCTGGCAGGTTAGCGGGTATTCCTTACGGAAACGCAAATAGCGCCTGTTCTCCAACTGTTTCTTAACATTTCCCCAAGGAAAACGAAGTGTGAACCGTGGCTTCCCTGCCCAATACATAGGGATAGATTCGCTTGCTGCTATGTGGTGGCAATCACGGTCGGTCGTCCGACCATGGCGATGCCGTGCATGGCCAGTCCATTCCGGGACTTGCGCTACTACCTGCGCGAGAACCACTTCACGGGCACGGACGGCCCTTCTTCATTTCGAGTTGCGACAATTCACCGGTGACGGAGAAATCGCCGTAATCGAGGGTGAGCGCCCGCGACACGCCGTTTTCATAGATCTGGAAGCTGATCGCATAGGATGGCGTCTGCTCGCCGCCGCCTTTCGCAGCGCGGTCGAAATAGCTGATGGTGACCGGCCAACGCTTGAGACCGGCAAGCGCCGGTTCGTCAGCCGCTGCATCGGTGGGCGGGGATTCATTGGGGCCGATCGGCTGTCCGATCACCGTCAGCGTGTTGTAGACCCGCTCGCCATTGTCCGAGCCATCATAGACGGGGAATTCGAGCAGGGTCTTGCCTTCGCGCGCGGCTTCAACAATTCGCCGCATATGCTCTGTTGGAAAAACGATATTCGGCTCGAGATCGAAGGTCTTCTGGGTTGGCTTGGCGAGTGTGACAGCAACCTTTCCGTTCTCGCGCTCAGCCCGACCATCGATGCTCTCCTGCGGCCTCTGGTTGACGAAATTCTGCGAGTTGAAGCGGAAGTCCTTCGCTCCGCCTTCCTCCCAGGTTGAGGCACGCAGATCGCTTACCGCCACCTTACCCTCGGCCGAGTCGAGCTCGGAGACTTGGCGGAATTGCAGCACATAGCCTTCGCAGGCATTGCCGGAGAAATCGTAAAGGATGCGACCGCGCACCGCCTGCAGCCCACGCTTGCCGCTGTTGCGTCGGAGCTTGAGATCATAAACGGCGCGATGCGAGGCCAAGGTCGCTGCGCCCGCGGCGCGCAGTGGCGTTGATGGTGCCGCCGCCATGACCGCCAGGCAGGCAACGCCGAATGTCCCGCAAAGCCGGGTTGCAATGCTGCGCATGATTGCTCCTTTCCGCCCCTGGGCTGCTGCTCGCTGCAGGAGCGGCGCACCGGGTGCTTCTCCCGCCGCAAGCGGACAGGTCCTGCGGCAGCCATTGCGTCAGCACGCCCGATCGGCCAAGACTGAGGTTTAATCATGGTTTTAACGGTCGGGGATCGGTCATGGCCAGCGCAGTCGAAAACAAGCTCGCAGAACTCGGGATCACGCTGCCGACGCCGGCGGCGCCGATCGCCACCTATGTCGGGGTCGTGCGCACCGGATCGCTGCTGTTCGTGTCCGGCCAGCTCTGCTTTGCCGACGGCAAGCTGGTCGCGAAAGGCCAGCTCGGCGGCGCCGTGTCGATCGAAGACGGCCAGGCGGCGGCGCACGCCTGCGCCATCAATCTCATCGCCCAGGTCAAGAGCGCGATCGGCGATCTCGACCGTGTTGTCCGCGTGGTTCGCCTCAATGGCTTCATCAACTCGGCCCCGGGTTTTCTTGACGGCCCAAAGGTGATGAATGGTGCGTCCGATCTCGTGGTCGCAGCGTTTGGCGACAAGGGTTTGCATACCCGCACCACGGTCGGCGTCGCAGCGCTTCCGCTCGATGCCGCGGTCGAGGTCGACGGCATCTTCGAGGTGTCGTAACGGCCGCCGTCAACGCTGCCGCCCAAACTCGCCAGTCCCCTCCCCGTTGATTGCGGATGCGTAGCGTGACCCGGCTGGATTGGCTCACGGCGCGGCCGATTGCGCATCGCGGCCTGCACGATGCAGCAGATGGCGTGATCGAAAACACCGCGTCGGCCGTCAGAACGGCGATCGAAGCAGGCTTCGGCATCGAGGTCGATCTGCAACCGAGCGCCGATGGCGAGGCGATGGTCTTTCACGATGCGACGCTCGATCGGCTGACAAGGTCACGCGGCCTGCTGCAGGACCTCACCGCGGACGCCCTCGGTCAGATCACGTTTATCGCCACCTCCGATCGGATGATGCGGCTTGGCGACCTGCTCACGCTCGTGGGCGGGCGAGCGCCCCTCGTGCTCGAGCTTAAGAGCCGGTGGGACCGCGACGTAAGCCTGGCAACACGCACCGCCGCCATGCTGGGCGGCTATGCCGGACCGGTCGCGGTGATGTCGTTCGATCCCATGCTGGTTGCCGCGATGGCGCAGCTCGCCCCCCGCCTTGCCCGTGGGCTCGTGATCCAGCGCCGGGCGCAATCATCTCACAACGCAAATCAGGGGCGGCGGGCTGGGCTCTCGACGCTGATCCTTCACGGTGCGCGCGCGCATCCCCATTTTGTGGCCGGTCGCCTGCAGGACCTTGCATGGATGCCGGCGGTCGCCGCTCGCCGCCTGCTCGGTCTGCCGCTTCTCGCCTGGACCGTGCGCTCGGCGGAGGATCAAGAGTTTGCCCTGCGCCATGCCGATCAAGTGATCTTTGAAGGCTTCAGGCCGTTGATGGATGGCAATCAGTGACCAACATATTGGGGGAATGACAGCCAACGACCTGCGCATCCGCGTTCTTTCGTCCATTGCGGAAATTCCCGCGGAAACCTGGGACGCCTGCGCGCGGCCATTGGGCGGCGGTTCCGCTGCTTCCAATCCACATGGCGGTGGCAACCCCTTTGTCTCCCATGCATTCCTCGCGGCGCTCGAGGCCTCACGCTCGGCCACGCCGCGGACGGGCTGGCAGCCCCAGCATCTCGTGCTGGAAACCGCAGCCGGAGCCGTCATCGCAGTGTCGCCCTGTTATCTGAAATCGCATTCGCGCGGCGAATATGTCTTCGACTACGGCTGGGCCGAAGCCTATGAACGCGCCGGGGGCCGCTATTACCCAAAACTCCAGGTCGCCGTGCCTTTCACTCCGGTGGCGGGGCCACGCCTGCTGGTGCGGCCGGGCGGCGACACCGAAACGGCGCAGGCGGCTCTGCTCGGCGGCCTTGTCGAACTCACCAGGCTACGCGAGGCCTCCTCGGTCCACATCACCTTTCCAACCGAGGCGGAATGGCGGTTTGCTGCGAAACAGGGATTCCTCCAGCGCACCGACCAGCAGTTCCACTGGGACAATGCCGGGTTTGCGACCTTCGAGGATTTTCTGGGGCTGCTCGCCGCGCGCAAGCGCAAGGTGATCCGCCGCGAGCGCCGCGAAGCGCTTGCCCCGGGGATCGAGCTACTCTGGCTGACCGGCTCCGACCTCACCGAAAGCGCCTGGGATGCTTTCTTCGCCTTCTATATGGAGACCGGCTCGCGCAAATGGGGGCGACCGTATCTCACCCGCGACTTCTTCTCGCAGGTCGGGCAAAGCATGGCCGACAGCATTCTGCTGGTGATGGCGAAACGTGCCGGCCGCCTGATTGCGGGCGCGTTCAATCTCATCGGCACAGAAACGCTTTACGGCCGCCATTGGGGCGCCATCGAGCAGCATCCCTATCTGCATTTCGAGGTGTGCTACTATCAGGCCATCGAATTTGCGATTGCCCGCAAGCTTGCGCGGGTGGAAGCGGGCGCCCAGGGCGAGCACAAGCTCGCGCGCGGCTACCTGCCGAACACCACCTACTCGGCCCATTACATCGCCGATCCGGCGCTGCGCCGGGCGGTCGCCGACTATCTCAAGCATGAGCGGGCTTATGTGGAGGCAACTGGCCGTGAGCTCAGCCAAGCGAGCCCGTTCCGCAAGGATCTGGCCATCGAGCTTGAGATTCGGGACCCGACAAAATGATGTTTCTGCGGCGAGCCAGCGTCCACCCCCGGATCAAGTCTGAAAGCAAGAGTGAATTCCGTTCGAACCGAATCGGAATTCGCTCTGTTTCTCTTTGAGTGATCGCATGTTCTACGGCGAACCGCCGTCCGCTTCGTCGGAAAACGCTCTGGTTGTCCTGTTGTCGCGACCGCTTCCGGCTCAGCCGCGGTCGCGCGAGACCCGCTCGATCTCAGCCCGCACCAGGCGCTCGACCATATGTGGAAGGTTCTCGTCGAGCCAGGCTTTCAGCATCGGCCGCAGCATTTCCCGCACCAAGTCCTCAAGCGTGCGCGCATTCTGCACGAGCACGGTCTGCGCCAGCGCGTTGAAGGCCGAATCGACGGCCGCCTTGGTCGACGATGACAAGAGCTGCGGATGCTCCGCGGGCTCATCGAATGACGGCTCCGGCATCCGTGCCCGCACCTTCTCGGCCCCCGGCTTGTCGGAGGGGTAGCGGTGTCTGGGAGGCGGCGGCTCGGGATCAGGGTCAGCTTCCTCGGCGTTGTCGGTGAATACGACGTCCGGCTGCGCCTCGACCTTGCGGAAGGTCGGCGGCGGGGGTGACGGCGTGCGCATCTCCTCAGTCAGATCGAGGACATCGGCGGGGCGCGGCGGCGGCGCATGGGCTGCCCGGGGAGGAGATGGCGATGGCGAGGGGGGCGGCGCCGCGTGGACGTCCCGAAGTGGAGAAGGCGATGGCGGAGGCTCCGGCTCGGGCTCGGGCGCAGCCGGTTCTGCGTCGAAGGTGGCGAACAAAGCGTCGATATCGTCTTGGCTATTCATGGCGGATGCTGCGGGCGCGCTCGGTGCACTCACGGCTGCAGGTGAGGGCGCAGCCTTGGCCGGCGCCGGTGACGGCTTCGCGGGCGCCGCGACGGACATCTTGACGGGCTTCGCCGCCTCGGTCGGCGGGGACGCGTTCTTGGTGGCATCATCATCGGCAATGATACGGCGGATGGAGGCGAGGATTTCCTCCATCGATGGCTCCCGCGCTTTCGCCGGCTGACTCATGGACTGCATATCCCCGCTGCTCACTGCGGCGCGCGGACCAAAACGGCGCCAGTGCGAATCAGAACTGCACCCTGGCTGCAGTATGGTGACGTGCGAAAGATGCGCAAGCAACAGGGGTATTCATCACGCCGCGGCGCATCGTGATCAATTCCATGCGTGCTCGGCACGCCAAGCTCATCCCCGCATCAGTACGGGCAAAAGCAGAAAATCATCGGCGATATCGCCCCCGTCACAAGGATCGCGCCGGCTACGCCTATTTGCCGTCGGGCGTGCGCACGCCGATCCAGACGTCACGAACCTGTTGATAATGCACCATCGGGTCATAGACCGACAGCGGCAGGCGCAGAACATAAGGGTTCAGCCGGCCGACCGAGGAGAGCAAGGCGTAGGACGCCACCACCCGGTCACGCTGCGCCGTAACCAAAGCAACGCGCGCATTGACCAGTTCCTGCTGCGCGTTGAGAACGTCGAGCGTGGTGCGCTGGCCGACGCGTGCTTCCTCGCGCACGCCGTTGAGCGCGATCTCAGCCGCCTGGACCTGGGCCTGGGTCGCCAGAATCTGGGCCTTCGCTGCTTCCAGCGATCCCCATGACTGCGTGACGTTCGATTGCGCCTGGTCGCGCGCGGTCTCCATGTCGAGCCGCTTCTGCGTCAGCGCCTCTTTGGCGGAGCGGATATTCGCTTCCGGCAACCCGCCCTGGTAGATCGGCAGCGAGAACGTGCCGATCACTGAAGCATTGGTCTGCCGCACGATGGTCGGGCTGACATCCCAGTTCTGCTGGGCGCTGGCGGTGACGCTCAGTGTCGGATAGAGCGAGCCTTCGTTGATCTTGACCTGCAGCGCCTGCACGTCGATGCCGAACATCGCCGCCGTCACGTTCGGGTTCTGCCCGCGTCCGACAGCGATCGCCTTCGCGAGCGTATGCGGCGACAACTGGTCGACCGGCGACGCGGGCGAGAGTTTCCCCGGTGCGCTGCCGATCACCTGCTGGTAGATCGCGCGCGATGCATTCCAGTTCGACAGCGCATTGGCGACCTGCGAGCGCCCTGCGGCAAGCCGCGATTCCGCCTGAGCGACGTCGGTGCGGGTCACCTCGCCGACCGCGAAGCGATCGCGCGTTTGCCGCAACTGCTCGGTCAGCACTTCCACATTGGTGCGCTGGAGCTCGAGAATGGCGGTGTCCCGCAACAGGTTCATGTACGCTGTCGCGGCATTGAGCAGCACGGTCTGCTCGATCACCCGCAAGGTTTCCCGTGCCGCCGACACCTGTTGTTCGGCCTGGCGCACGCCATTGCCGGTCTGGAAACCATTGAACAGCGTCTGCGTCCCACTGACCCCCAGCGATCGTGGCGCAAATGCACCTTTGGTCACTGTGACCTTGCCTGACGAGACTGATACGGTGCGCTGAGTCTGCTCCCCGGCCGTTGCTGTTGCAGTGACCGTCGGGCGGTAGCCTGATAAGGCCTTTGGCACATTTTCGTCGGTCGCGCGCGTGATCGCCCGCTGTGCATTGAGCTGCGGGTTGGTAACGTAAGCTTCCGCCAGTGCCCAGATGAGGGTATCGGCGCGCGCGGCCGGCGCCGCACACGACATGACGACCGCGACGACCGCAATCGCCATTAGTTCTTGTCGACGTGCTCCGGCGACAGCCATCATCGATCCCGACCACAAATTCCTAAACGCAACCATCGCGATGGAACGCATCGTAAGCTCACAATAGGAACAGAGAGCGGCAGGCGAAACCCGCCGCAATGAAAAAGCTCAGTGTGACGCATCAAGGTCACATCGCCTGTCGGTCGAC
>CAZTTL010000057.1:0-15951 GCA_964616635.1 uncultured Rhodoplanes sp.
GCTTGCGACCCCTCCCCGGACCATCTGCGATGGTCCGACCCTCCCCTTTCAGGGGCGGGTGAAGTCAGGTGCGATGCCCCTGAGGGTCATCGCCAGTCAATCTGGCGCCGCCGCGCCGGGTTGCTTCAAAGATCAGGGCGCAGGAAATTTCAGGGTCAAACCCTCGGCGGCGACGAGGGTGCCGGGCCGCAGCATCTGTGCCTCGCGCGCGATCGCATCGAGCGCCGCGTCATCGCGCGCAGGATGGTGATGGAAAAGGACGAGACGCTTGGCGCCGGCAGCGTCAGCGAGGCGCAGCCCTTGCTGCCAAGTCGAATGTCCGCGGCCGGCATGGGCCGGATACTCTTCTTCCGAATAGGTGGAGTCGTAGATCATCAGGTCAGCGTCGCGGGCGAGCCCAAGCACGTTTTCGTCCAGCGTCCCCGGCACATGCTCGGTATCGGTGACGTAGGCGATTGCACGCCCGCTGTGCTCGATGCGATAGCCGGTCGCGCGATTCGGATGGTTGAGGAGCGCGGTCTTCAACGTGATTCCCGGCTGCGGCTGCAACGTCTCCCCACAGCGGAAATCGCGGAACTCGATCTGCGCCTTGAAGAGATCAAGCCCGCCGGGAAACAGCGGCTCGTCCATCAGGCGCTTCACCATGTCGCGGATGTGCACCCCTGGCGGAAGGTGCCCGGCCCAGATCCGAAGCTTCGTCTGCGGCGCGTAGCACGGCTTGAAGAACGGCAGCCCCCAGATGTGGTCGAGATGGCAATGAGTCAGGAAAAGATCGGCGTCGACGGTCTCCTGCAACAGCGCCAGCCCGAGTGGCCGCAGCCCCGAGCCGGCATCAAGAATGATCAGCCGGTCACCGCAGCGGACTTCGATGCAGGCGGTATTGCCGCCGTAACGGGCGGTGGCCAGCCCCGGACTGGCGACGCTGCCTCGCACCCCCCAGAACCGAATGAGCATTTCGCCCATACCTTGCTTCCCTGTTGGCCTGCTTGATCGGTGCAGCCGGCCTTATGGTTGGGTTCACGCGGCCGCGCCTACGCGGTGATACGGCCCGAGTGATTGCGCGAACGGCTTCAGCTTAAAGCATGATCCCGAACAGGCGCAGGCGCCTCGGGCAAGATCTGGCAATCAGACAAAGATTGTTTGAGTACGATCGATCCATCCATCGCGCGCTCCAGAGCAACTTCGCCATTCGCGGCATCGCCGTCGCTTCCGCTCCGACAAAGGCGAACTTGCTATAATGAGCGCTGTCCGAGCGCAAACATATTCGAGAACAGCAACGCCGGTTATTCACGCCGCTTGGCGGGTCGATCAATGACCTAAGCAACTTCATTAAGCGCTGTTACGGCACGCTCGATGTCTTGGGTGCCGTTGTAGAGGTGCGGGGCAAGGCGCATCGAGCCGCTGCGATAGGCGACATAGATGCCCGCCCGCGCAAGCGCCGCATGGATCGCGCGGTTGCGGTCTCGGTCGCGATGCGAGAAGAAAACCAGCGTGGAACGCCGATCACCAGCCTCTATCGGGCTTGTAATGTCAAAGCGGGTCCGATCAAGCGCCGCAAGAAACGTGGTCACGAGCTGCTGGTCATGGTCGCGCACGCGCTCCAGGCCGAGGTCAAGCAGGTGCTCGACCGCCGCCGCGAACGGCTTGGCGTTGAAGAAATTGGCGGTGCCGAAGATGTCGTAGGCGCGCGCGCCGAGCCCGGTCCGCAATTCCGCTGCGACGACCTCCTTGCCCAAATCCTCTGCCGTCTGCATCGACAGCCAGTAGGCTTTCGTCGGGTTCAGCTTGTCCCGCAGCTCCGGGCTGATCCAGCAGAAGCCGGTGCCATAGGGGCCGCACAGCCACTTGAAGCCGACGCCGGCAACGGCGTCGACCGGCGCACGAGCAAGGTCGAGCGGGCGCGCGCCAAGGGCTTGCGAAACATTCACCACAAAGGCGACGCCACGCTCGCGGCAGGCCATCCCAAGGCCATCAAGGTCAATCGCATAACCTGAGAAGGAGTGAACCCAGGTGGTGCAGAACAGCCGCGTGCGGGCGGTAATGGCCCGTCTCAGCTCATCCTCCTCCACCACCCTCCCACGCGGGCGGATGCGGACAACCTTCACACCGAGCCGCTGCTCCAGCAGCAGCCAAGGCAGAATGTCCGAGGGGAAATCGCCCTCCATCACGAGCACCTCGTCGCCCTCACGCCAAGGGAAGGCCTGGGCAATCAGGTGCAGCCCATAGGACGCGCTGTTGGCGAGCACGATGTCTTCGGCAGGCACGTTGACCAAACGGCCAAGCGCATGCCGCAGCCGCCGCGGCACGCCATCGAAGCGCTCCTGGGTCAACTCGAACGGCATGGTCTTCCACGCGACCGCTTCGTTCGCCTCCGCAGCCGCCTTGAGCGGCAAAGCGCCCTGATGAGCGGCGTTCAGCCAGACGCGACCCGCAAAGTCGCTGAACCCCGGAAGAGGCAAAATGCCGGCCGCAATTTCCCCGCGACCGGGTTGGCCCGGCGATGGACCGCTCAAGCTCATATCTCCTCCAAGCGTGGGGAGTGGAGGGAGCTGTCAAGCACCCGGCTTTGCCTCTGATCGGTCGTCGGCCGGCCGATCCGATACGCCCGCCTCATCAAAGGTTGCCATGCCGGTGTGGCAGGCCAGCGCCGCGCGCAGGATCAGAACGGCAAGCGCCGCGCCCGAGGCTTCGCCCAGCCGCATGCCGAGGTCGAGCAATGGCGTTTGCCCGAGGGCATCGAGCAAGGCGCGGTGGCCGGCTTCTGCCGAGGCATGAGCGACCACGGCATGCGCCAACGTATCGGCCCGCAATCTGGCGAGCGGGGCGGCCGCCGCCGTGCAGACGAAACCATCGAGCAGCACCGGAATGCGGGCGTGCCGCGCAGCGAGCGTCGCGCCGAGAATCGCAGCGAGTTCGCGTCCCCCCAGTGCCGCGGCAATCCTTAAGGGGTCGCCGAGTTTATCGGCATGGCGCGCGAGGGCAGCCTCGATCACCACGCGCTTGCGCGCAAGGCCGGTATCGTCGACGCCGGTGCCGCGTCCGGCAAAGCGCGCCGCGCCGCCGCCGAACAGCGCCGCCGCCAGTGTCGCCGCACTGGTCGTGTTGCCGATCCCCATCTCGCCGAGACAGACAAGGTCGGCATCGCTCGGCACCGCACCGTAGCCTTCGCCGACCGCGACAAGAAAAGCCTCTTCGTCCATCGCCGCCGCCTGGGTGAAATCCGCGGTCGGCATCTCGAGCGTGAGCGGGATCACGCGCAGCGTCGCCCCAGCGATTTGGGCAAGCTGGTTGATCGCGGCGCCGCCGGCCGCAAAGTTCGCGACCATCTGCGCCGTCACTTCGGCGGGATAGGCGGAAACCCCCTGCGCCGTCACGCCGTGATTGCCGGCAAACACCAACACCGCGACGCGATCGAGCCGCGGCGGACTCTTGCCCTGCCAGAAGGCGAGCCACGCCACCAGCTCTTCCAGCCGGCCGAGCGCACCTGCGGGCTTGGTGAGGCATGCTTCACGGATCGCAACTGCCGCCGCGGCAGTCGGATGTCCGGCAGGCAGATCAAGGCAGGCGGCGCGGAGTTCGGAAAACGACGCAAAGCGTGTCATCGACTCAATCGTTTGTTCTGAGTGCTGCGGGATGGTGTCATGAATATCGGGCTCGCCCTGTGTAACCTATTCTCGGTTCTCGTCGACTCTCCGCCCGACTCGGCTCTGGCTGCCTCGACCGGTCGGTCCGGCTGCGTTCTTTGAGTGATCGCATTTTCTCCGGCGAACCGGTATCCACTTCACCTGAAAATGCTTTAGGTTTCCGCCCATGAATACCCTGGTTCGCCCGCTGCTCGCGCCTGAGCTCGTTGCGCGCTTTGCCGCGATTGTCGGTGAGAAGAACGCGATCACCGATCCGGCGGAGCAGGCGAGCTATCTGGTCGAGGAGCGCGGCCTCTATCACGGGCGGACGCCGGTCGTGCTGCGGCCGGCCACGGTCGACGAGGTTTCGGCGATCCTGACGCTCGCCCATGACCTCGCAACGCCCGTCGTCCCGCAGGGCGGCAATACCGGCCTGGTCGGCGGACAGATCCCGCTCGACGGCGAGATCGTGCTGTCGCTGCGCCGGCTCGATCACATTCGCGACGTCGACGCAACGTCGAACACGATGACCTGCGAAGCCGGCGTCGTGCTGGCGGCGGCGCAAGAAGCAGCGGCTGCGGTCGATCGGTTTTTTCCGCTCTCGCTCGGTGCCGAGGGCAGCTGCACCATCGGTGGCAACCTTGCCACCAATGCCGGCGGGGTCGCGGCGCTCGCCTACGGGGTCGCGCGCGATGCCGTGCTCGGCCTCGAAGTCGTGCTGGCCGACGGGCGCGTCTGGCACGGGCTCAACAAGCTCAAGAAGGACAATACCGGCTACGACCTCAAAGACCTGTTCATCGGTGCCGAGGGCACGCTCGGCGTGATCACCGCCGCCGTGCTCAAGCTTCATCCGGCGCCGAAGACGATCGAGACCGCCTTCATCGGCCTCACCTCGGTGGAAGCGGCGGTGCAACTCCTGTCGCTCGCGCAGGAGCTGACGGGAAGCGCGGCGACGAGCTTCGAGCTGATCGGCCGCCGGCCGGTCGAATTCGCGCTACACCACATGCCCGGCCTGCGCGACCCGCTCGCGGGCGCGCATCCCTGGTATGTTCTGCTCGAGCTCAAATCGAGCGCGCGCGAGCCGCTGCGCGACAAGCTCGAAAGCGTTCTCACCCGCGCGTTCGCGCAAGGCCTTATCGAGGATGCCACGATCGCCGAGAGTATCGATCAGCGCCATGCCCTCTGGCGGCTGCGCGAACTCATCGTCGAGACGCAGAAATTCGAGGGCGGCTCGATCAAGCACGATGTCTCGGTGCCAGTGGGGGCCGTGCCCGAATTCATCCGGCAGGCCGATGCCGCGGTCGAGGCTTTGATCCCGGGGGCGCGGCCGGTGCCGTTCGGCCATCTCGGCGACGGCAATATTCATTACAACGTGACGCAGCCGGCTGGCGCCGACCAGCAGGCCTATCTCGCGCACTGGCACGCGATGAATGATTGTATCCACGCGGTCGTCCAAAGGCTCGGCGGCTCGATCTCAGCCGAGCACGGCATCGGCCGGCTCAAGCGCGACGACCTCGCGCGGGTCAAGGACCCGGTCGCCCTCGATCTGATGCGCGCGCTCAAGCGCACGCTTGATCCCAAGGGCATCCTCAATCCGGGAAAGGTGGTCTGAGCCCGCGCGCCTGCCGCACGCGACAACCCATTGCCGTGAAGCCAGCACGCTGTTGCAAAGCCGCGGGTTGATCAAGGCGGCAAGGCGCAGGCGCTTATCCCGTTATTCGGCGAGGTCACCGATCTGTCGTGGCCGGCGATCGACGGCACGACCAAGACAGAAAAGGCGCGGTACGGCGACTTTCGCGATGCGTTTCGCATCGCGCTCGTCTGGCGGCAGCCGGTCGATCTGCAACTGAATGTGGTCGAGCCGGGCGGCACCGTGAACGGGTCCAAGGGGCACGTGTCGCGCAAACAGCCCAATGGCGATGCAGACTTTTCGGAAAAGATCATGCGACCAAACAAGGAGGTAAAGAGCGCGGTCGATTCAACCTCACGCGATCGCGCTCTACGGAATTCGCTTGAGAAAGCCACGGCGCATGTAGCTACCCTGGCTGCTCAGCAGGAGACCTGACCGCAGCGGGACCAGCTCACCTTCTGCTTGAGCGCATCGTGGCCAACGGCTCCGATCACCACCTCGTCGCCCACCACATAGCTCGGCGTGCCGTTGAGGCCCAAGGCTTCGGCGAGCTTCATGTCTTCGGCGATGGCGGCGCGCACGCTATCGCTGGCCATGTCACGCTCGATGCGGGCAACGTCATATCCGACCTCCTTGGCGACCGCGAGCGCCCGCGCTTTGTCGGCTCGGCCGCGCTGGCCCAGAAGCTTTTGGTGGAAGTCGAAGTACTTCTTGGCGCTCCCGTCCTGCATCTGGGCCGCAAGCGCAACTTGCGCGGCTTCGACAGAGCCCTGGCCGAGGACCGGGAACTCCTTGAGCACCACGCGAAGCTTGGGGTCTTCCTTGATCAGGTTGACGAGGTCGCTGAGCGCCCGTTTGCAATAACCACAGTTATAGTCAAAGAATTCCACCAGCGTGACGTCGCCCTGTGGATTGCCGAGCACCACATGCCGCGGTGAGTTGAACAGCTGCGTCGCACTGTTCTTGACCGCGGCTTTGGCTTTTGCCGCCTCGGCGGCCGACTGGCGCTTCTCGAGCTCGGCCAGCACCTCCTGCAACAGCTCGGGATTGCGCAGGAGATAGCCGCGCACGATGCTTTCGATCTCACTGCGCTGCGTCGCAGAGAAGGAGTTCTCCGCGGCCGAGAGCTGGCTGGCGGTAAGCACGCAAACCGCAAGAGCAAGAGCGCTTGCGACGACGATCAGGCGGCGGAGAAGCATTGCGTTCAATCCTCGGTTCGAATATTTCCCAGCGAGCTCAACGGCTCGCCGTCGTCATTACGGTCATACAGGACGAAGGGGAGCCAACTCCAGCCTGACCTATCGGCGGGTGCTCGGTGCGGACCCGATTTGACGGCCCATCGGATTCGCCCTGTCTCTCCCTCTATAGTCTGTTTTCCGCAGGCGAACTGCTCCTACCGGCGGATCGGTCCGGCAGTTGCAGCGCCGCAACGGCCTAGTGTCCGGCACGCCGCGGCCCTGGCCCGCGCGGCGGCTTGTAGCCAAGAATATCTTCAGCCTTGACCCAGCCGGGAGAGCCGACAGGGAAGCGCCCCTTTGCGCGCGCCGCCAACTGGCGTGCCGTCCGCTGGTCGCCGCGCAGGAATGCCGCCTGGGCCGCGGCGAGGTCGGCCTGGGCGAGGTCGCCCTTGCGGCCGTAAGCCATTGCGAGCTGGGCGTAACCGTCCGCGATATCGGGATCGGACGATACCGCGCGCCGCAGATAGGCGACCGCCTCATCGGCAAGCTTCGGATCATTGGTGGCGATCAGCGCCTGCGCCAACAGGACCTCAATGAGCAGCGGATTGGGTGCGCCGGCGACCGCATGGCGGAGCGGCGGAATCGCCTCGCGCGCCCGCCCGGCTTCAAGCAGCGCCTGCCCCTTCAGCTCATAAAAATAGGGATTGTTCGGCTGCGAATGGATCAGGGCGTCGATCTGGGCCTGGGCATTGCGGAGATCGCCGTGAAGGTAGCCCGATATGGCGCGGGCATAGCGGGCGGGGAGGCTTTGGTCGCTCAGCGGATAGCGGCGCGCGACCGTGCCTGGATTATCGAGAAAGCCATAGAGCTTGGCCCGCATCATGTCGTGGCGGAGCTGCAGCTCCGGTGGATCCTTTTTGTCCCAGTATGGCGTCTTGACGATCTCGGTGAGCGCGGCAAGTCGTTCGCGCGCCATCGGATGCGACTGCAGATAGGGATCGGCGCCGTGCGCCATGAATAGCTGCTCGCCCGCCATGCGCTTGAAGGTCTCGTACATGCCCTTGGCGGATTGGTGCGTGGCGGTGAGGAACTTCACGCCGGCGCGGTCGGCCTGTTCCTCGTGCTGACGCTGATAGGCGAGCAGCGAGCGCTGCAGCATCGACTGCGGTGCTCCCAACGCCACCAAGCCGGGATTGCCGCCAACCGCGTTGCCAGCGCGCGAGGCGGCGAAGGTGGCGCCGATCCCGAGCAGCATGGTGAGGATCGAGATGGTCTGCGCATGAGCAAGCTCCATGCGCAGCTTGCTCAGATGCCCGCCGGCAATATGGCCGGTCTCGTGGGCAAGCACGCCGATGAGCTGATTGGGCGTCTTCGAGTCGAGCAGGGCTCCGACATTGACGAAGATGCGGTGCCCGTCGACGACGAAGGCGTTGAAGGCGCGATCGCGGATGATCACGACGCGGATGTTTTGCTTGGTTAGCCCCGCGGCAGCAAAAATTGGCTTGGTGTAATCGCGCAGAAGCTGCTCGATCTCGGCATCGCGGATGATCGGAAGCCCCCCGCGACCGCGCGCGACTGATGGCAACGGCATGCCGGCCAGCACCATCGCGCCCGCCACGACGATCGCGGCGGCACGAAATGCCAGCTTTCCAAGCCTGCGCTTGACAGCTTCGATTGCTGCGCTCATTCGAATTGACGCGTTGCTCCGCCTGTCCGCGGATGCTGTTGAACGATTCGACCCGGTCGACGCGTAACCCCGGTAACTCCCTCGCCCCAAGAATGCGAAAAATACGGCAACAGAGCGGCGTCGCCCGTCTATCCAGCTCCCCCGCTGACCCGCCGGCGCGAAATCAGGCGCCATGGACGCCCTCGCGCCGCAGCAATGTTCCGCCTTTCATGGTGATGGATGTAATGACGGCCGCGGCCCGGCTGGAGCAGCAAGGGCGCCATGTCATCCACATGGAAGTCGGCCAGCCGGCAGCGCCGGCGCCGACAAGTGCGATCGAAGCCGCGCGCCGGGCGCTCGGCCAAGGTCGGCTCGGCTATACAGAGAGCTTAGGGATCCCGAGTCTGCGCCAGCGGATCGCCGCGCATTACCACGAGGCTTACGGCGTCGCCGTCGATCCCGCGACCATCGTCGTGACCACCGGGTCGTCGGCCGCTTTCCAGCTTGCCTTTCTCGCCCTGCTGGAGCCGGGCGACCGGGTCGCGCTCACCGTCCCCGCCTACCCGCCCTATCGCCACATCCTCACCGCGCTCGGCTGCGAGCCGGTGCTGATCCGCACCCGCGCGGATACGCGCTTTGCGCTATCGCCGCAAACGCTGCTCGATGCCCATCGCCAGCGCCCGCTCAAAGCGGTGCTGGTCGCAAGCCCGGCCAATCCAACCGGGACGATGATGACCGCGCAGGCCTTGGCCAAGCTGATTGCCGCCGCCGAAGATGCTGGTATCGCCGTCATCTCCGACGAAATCTATCACAGGCTCGACTACGCCTTCCCCGCGACCACCGCGCTCGCCTGCTCCGACCGCATCATCGTCATCAACTCGTTCTCGAAATATTACTGCATGACCGGCTGGCGCGTCGGCTGGCTGGTGGCGCCGCCGGAACTGGTGCGGCCGATCGAGCGCTTGCACCAGAATCTCGCGATCTCGGTGCCGACGCTGTCGCAGATCGCGGCGGAAGCCGCCTTCGACGGACGCGCGGAGATGGAGGCGGTCAAGCACGGCTACGAAGTCAACCGCCGCATTCTGGTCGACGGCCTGCCCGCGGCCGGGCTCGACCAATTCCTTCCCGTCGACGGTGCGTTCTATCTCTATGCCGATGTCTCGGCCTTCACCGCCGACAGCCACGACTTTGCCCGGCGCCTGCTCGAGGAGGCCGGCGTCGCGCTGACCCCCGGGCTCGACTTCGACCCCGATGAAGGCCACCGATTCGTCCGGCTCTGCTATGCCGGCTCCCGGGATGACATGACCGAGGCGGTGGCGCGCATCGCGCGCTGGCTTGCCCCGGCCAAATGAACGGCCCATCGCCGCCGCAGCGCCGCGGCTAAGCTTCGCCAAACACGCCACCCCGAACATGACAGATTTATGAACTGGCGCAGTACCTTCGCCGGCGGTACATGAGGCTTGGAGATGATCGATCCGCTCAGTACCAACGATGAAAACACACATTGTCGAGCATCTCGGACAGACCGAAATCTTGCTGCCTTCGCTGGTCGCGTCGGCGCTCACGGCAAACGATCGTGCCAAGTTGTGCATGAGCGCATTGCAGGCTGCCGCGCAGCGCGCACGCCATCGGACCGACCCGCCGCCGGCCACGCGCCTCGACGCACTGACGCGGCGCTCGTGTTCCTCATCGACTGGAACAAGGCCCGCAAGGTCTTGCGCACCCTGGTCGGGAAAAAAGAGGCGGTGTCGCCGTCGGCCGTGCCGCATTCTGCGCAGAAGCCGCGGCTCGCATGGCCGCGGACGGCGATCCCGTCATTCTGCTCCGCCCCGAGACCAGCACGGCTGACATTGCCGGCTTTGCCGCCGCGTCCGGCATCGTGACAGCGGTCGGCGGCCGCACGGCGCATGCCGCGCTCGTTGCCCGCCAGATGGGCAAGCCCTGCATCGTCGGCTGCGCCGCGCTCGCGATCGCGCCAAATGAGCGCCGCGCGACGCTCGCCGACTCAGCGCTCGCCGAGGGCGATTGGGTGTCGGTCGACGGCGATACCGGCGCGATCTATCTCGGCAAGCGCCGCATCGTGAGCGAGCGCCCACAGGCCGAGATCGAAGAGGTCGAGCGCTGGCGCGCGGCCGGCGTGACACCCCGACGCGCGTGAGCACGCCGGTCGGCCTATTTCTTTATATGACCGCATGATCTTGTCCGAAAAGTCTGCAACTTTTCTAAGATCATGCTTTGGTTACCCGCGGGTGCGGCTGCGGATCATGTAGGTGTCGAAGCCGTATTCGGCGACCTGCCACCAGAAGAACTCGTCATTGCGGAATTTCTGCACTT
This sequence comes from uncultured Rhodoplanes sp., assembly GCA_964616635.1. Lineage (GTDB taxonomy): Bacteria > Pseudomonadota > Alphaproteobacteria > Rhizobiales > Xanthobacteraceae > Rhodoplanes. The sequence continues at coordinate 10,432 of CAZTTL010000057.1, forward strand.
CCGTGATGAGCTTCTTGAAGTCCTCGTTCTTCGCCGAAATCTCAGCCCACAGCTCGTTGGTGGCCTTCAGGCAGGAATCGAGAATCTCGTTCGAGAACGGCCGCAGTTTCGCGCCGCCGGCGAGCAGCTTGCGTAGCGCGCCCGGATTGAGCGCGTCATAACGCGAGAGCATATAGATGGTGGCGTTATAGCCGGCATTGGTCAGGATCGCCTGATAGGACTTCGGCAGCTCGTTCCATTTGTCGAGGTTCACATAGGCGTGCACCATCGGCCCGCCCTCCCAGAATCCGGGATAGTAGTAATAGGGCGCCACCTTGTAGAAGCCGAGCTTCTCGTCGTCGTAAGGGCCGACCCACTCAACAGCGTCGATCGTGCCCTTTTCCAGCGCCGGATAAATGTCCGGGCCGGCAAGCTGCTGCGGCACCACGCCGACCTTCTGCAAGACCTGGCCGGCAATGCCGCCGATCCGCATTTTCAAGCCGTTGAGGTCGGCCGTGGTGTTGATCTCCTTGCGGAAGAAGCCGCCCATCTGGGCGCCGGTATTGCCGGCGGGGAAGCCGTAAACGTTGAACTTCTTATAGAACGCGTTGAACTTCTCGGTGCCGCCCTCCTGCACCAGCCACGCGGTCTGCTGGCGCGCATTCAGTCCGAAGGGAACGCAGGACGCGATCGCGAAGGTCGGGTCCTTGCCGACATAGTAGTAAGACACGCTGTGGCCCATCTCGACGGTGCCCTTCGACGCAGCGTCAAGCACCTGCAGTCCCGGCACGATCTCGCCGGCGGCAAATTGCTGAATCTGAAAGCGGCCGTCGGTCATCTCGGCGACCTGCTTCACGATCACCTCGCCGGCGCCGTAAAGCGTATCGAGGGACTTTGGAAAGCTCGACGCCATGCGCCATTTCAATTCCGGCATCGACTGCGCAATCGCGGGCTTGGCGATTGCCGCGGCTGCGGCACCGGTGCCGAGCGCGCCAAGGAATTGACGTCTCTTCATCGCGAACTTTCCTTCGATCATCGGAGGTTGGGCGGCGGCTATTCAACGCGGCCGCGCGGCGAAATCAATAGGCCGTACCACAGCATGGGAGCAGCCGGCACGCAAGCACCTCCGGGGTGTGACAAACGCCGCGCCCCCGGGGCGCGAGCCGGACTGCGCGCGCGAAGAATGCGCGCGCCATCCCTGCCCGACGCCGGGCTGGCCAGACCGGCTCTGCCCTCCTGCCACCGCGGAAACAAGCAGGCTGTCACGCCTCGATGACGATTTTCGGTGCCGTGCGCACGCTTCCCGGCGCAACGAGCTGGTCGCGCACCTTGGCGGCGATGTCGCGGAAAACCTGCGCATGCGGTCCGTCGGGCTCGACCGCCGTCACCGGCTTGCCGGCGTCGGACTTTTCGCGGATCGCCATATGCAGCGGCACCTCGCCAAGGAAGGGAACGCCGAGCCGGGCCGCCTCCTCCCGCGCGCCGCCATGGCCGAAAATATCGGAGCGGGTGCCGCAGCTCGGGCACAGGAAATAGCTCATATTCTCGACGATGCCGAGCACCGGCACATTGACCCTTCGGAACATGGCAATGCCGCGTCGCGCATCGATCAGCGCCAGATCCTGCGGCGTCGACACGATGACGGCACCGCGCAGCGGCACCTGCTGCGCCATGGTGAGCTGGGCATCACCGGTGCCCGGTGGCATGTCGACCACCATGACATCGAGTTCGCCCCAGTCGACATCGCGCATCATCTGGGTCAGGGCGGACATCACCATCGGCCCGCGCCAGATCATCGGCGTTTCCTCTTCGACGAGGAAACCGATCGACATCACCTTCAGCCCATAGCCGAGCATCGGGTTCAGCCGCTGCTCCACCATCTCCGGCCGCCCCTTGATGCCGAGAAGCCTTGGCATCGACGGGCCGTAGATGTCGGCATCGAGCACCCCGACCCTGAGGCCGAGATCGCGCAGGCCAAGCGCAAGATTGACCGCCGTGGTCGATTTGCCGACGCCGCCCTTGCCGGACGCCACCGCGATAATCGCGCCGACCCCGGGCGCCAGTTGCTCTGCCTCATGCGCGCCCGCGTGCCCCGGCGCGGCGGCGCGCCCCGGCGGCGCCGTCTGCCTCGCAGAGGCACCGCCGCTGCGCTCGGCGGTCAGCGCCACCATCGCCGAGGTGACGCCGGGGAGCGCCTTCACGGCGGCTTCGGCGGCGGCGCGGACCGGCTCCCAGGCCTTGACCGCGGCGGCATCCACGCTGATCGAGAAGAACACCTTGCCGTCCCCGGCAATGATCTCGGACAGCGCCTTGGTTTGCGGCAAAGGCGTGCCGTCCGGACTGCGTACGCGTTCGAGGCTCGCAAGAACCTCCGTCTTGCTGATCGTCATTGGCTGCTCCCTTCCCGACGGGCCAAACTCCGTGGGCGGTTGAGGATGAAAGCGAAAATAGGCTCTGGTGCGGTGTGGTCAACGGCGGCCTACGCGCGCCTTAGTCGCTGGCAGACGCCGCGTCCTTGACTATTTGCGGCTGCCCTCCCGGATGATTTAAGTCTGAGCGGGCCGCCGCCGGCGGCGCTTCAGATCGCAGGGAGACTGGTTATGGCGAACGTCGCCTTTCTCGGCCTTGGTGTCATGGGCTTCCCGATGGCCGGCCATCTCGCCGCCAAAGGCGGCCACACCGTCACCATCTACAATCGCACGCCGGAAAAGGCCGAGGTTTGGGTCAGCCGGTTTGGTGGCCGGCGCGCGGCGACACCAAGGGAGGCGGTCGCCGGGCAGGACCTCGTCATGGCCTGCGTCGGCAACGACAATGACCTACGGCAGGTTGTGCTCGGTGATGACGGCGCCTTCGCCGGCATGCGGTCGGGCGCCGTCTTTGTCGACCACACGACCGCGTCCGCCGAGCTCGCCCGCGAGCTTTACGCTGTGGCGAAAGAGCGCGGTTTTGCTTCGATCGACGCGCCAGTCTCCGGCGGCCAGGCAGGCGCCGAGAATGGAATCCTGACGGTGATGTGCGGCGGCGATGACGCGCCATTCGCGCAAGCCGAGCCGGTGATCGCCGCCTATGCGCGGGCCTGCACGCTGATGGGCCCGGCAGGATCGGGGCAGCTCGCCAAGATGGTCAACCAGATCTGCATCGCCGGCCTCGTTCAGGGGCTCGCCGAAGGGCTGCACTTCGCCCGCAAGGCCGGCCTCGACATCGAGAGGCTGATCGCGACCATCTCCAAAGGCGCCGCGCAGTCGTGGCAGATGGAGAATCGCTATCAGACCATGGCCGCCGGCAAATTCGACTTCGGCTTTGCCGTCGACTGGATGCGCAAGGACATGGCGATCTGCTTGGCCGAAGCGCGGTGCAACGGCGCCCATCTGCCGGTGACCGCGCTCGTCGACCAGTTCTATTCGGAGGTCCAGGCCATGGGCGGCGGGCGCTGGGATACTTCGAGCCTGCTGGCGCGGCTGGAGCGCTGACCTAACGTCAGGCGTAGTCTGCTTCGCCTTCCAATCATGCGTTGCATTTCTCAGGGCGCCGGCAATGCATGTCCGGTCCCGGCCTCTGGCTGCACCATTATCAGTTTATTAGCTAAACTCACCACATTTTACGTGCATGGCGAAAACCCAGAACAGCAAGATTGGAATCGGAGCGCTCATTGCCTATGCGCTCCTCACCGTGCTGACGGCGGCAGTGCTTTTTGAAATGGGCTCAGAGCCGCTGGGTTATGCGTCGCTGACGAGCCTATTCTCATTCCGGACGGGTGAAGAACAAGCAGCAAGGCAGCGATACGGAAAAATGTGGATTCGCGCCGATTCCGGCCATTGCCGCGAATACGCGCTGGACAACGAGACACAAAGGGTCGTTCTCTCCGGATTGGTAGCCTGCAAGCCCGAACAATACACGCGCTTCGATCAGCGCTCGCGGGCCAAAGTCATTCGCGACGCCTTCCGTGGTCAATAGGCGCGCCGCCATCGCTCCATGCGAAAGCGGCCATGATGCCATTGAGCAGACTGTCACCCAGCAATGGCTTCTCGATCATCGGCACGCCGGCTTGCTCGGCACGCCGGCGCAGCGGCGCGTTCGGATTGTTGGTGACGAGAATAATCGGCAAGTCGATACGACGGTTGCGCAACTCAGCGACGAGTTCCAGGCCCGTCATGTCGGGAAGATTATAGTCGACGACGAGACAAGCATGCTTGGGTAGCTCACCAACGCCGAGAAGGTCGGTGCCTTTCGCGTAGGTCGCGACGGCAAAGCCTTCAGCGGCGAGTGAGAACCAGAGCGAATGTCGAAGACCGGCATCGGCATCGACGACGATGACTGTCTCCGGATGAGCGTTACGCGCATTTTGCGCCATGGTCATTCCCACGGCTTGACAAACCTTCATAAAAATAAACCGTTGCGGCTAACCGACCCTTCCGGTCGTGCCATCCGGTATCCGGCGATGACGGAAAGAAAAGCGCAATCGCGCGAAAAAACTTTGACCGGGCTCAAAAAGCACCACCGCACTACGGCGCGGAACGTCGCCCCGCGATGCTGTCGGCGAGCACGCCGGCGATCATGGTCATGCGCACCAGCTCGGAAAGGCTGACCGCGCGCATTTTCGTCATGACATTTGCGCGGTAGATTTCCACCGTACGCGGGCTGATGCCGAGATCAAAGGCGATCGTCTTGTTCGGCTTGCCGGCAACCAGGCCCTCCAGCACCTCGCGTTCGCGCTTCGACAGCATCTCAAATCGCCGCTGAAGCTCGGCCTTCTGGTTCTCGCGCTCCTTGACATTCTCCGCCGAAGCAAGCGCCGCCCGCACTGCCGTCAACAGCACCTCGTCGTCAAACGGCTTTTCCAGGAAATCCGCGGCGCCGCTTTTCATCGCATCCACCGCCATCGGCACATCGGCATGGCCGGTGATAATGATGACCGGCATCCGCAAGTTCTTTTTGCGCAGATGGCGCAGCAGCTCCACCCCGCTCATCTCCGGCATCTTGACGTCGGTTACGAGGCAGCCCGAGGGAATGTCCGGCAGGGTGTTGAGAAATGCGAGCGCCGTCTCATAGGTCCGTGTCTTGAAATGCGCGCTTTGCAGAAGGAAATCCAACGAGCGGCGGACCGCTTCGTCATCGTCGATGACATGAACGACCGGGTCAGCCGACATCCCCGAGATCCTCGATCACCACGGTGGGAAGTGTAAACCGGAACGCAGTACCTTCGCCAGGGGGGGCCTCCGCCCAGATACGCCCCTCATGGCTCTCGATAATCGTCCGCGAGATCGAAAGACCGATCCCCATGCCGTGCGGCTTGGTGGTTGCGAACGGTTGAAACAACTGGTCGGCCATTTCCGGCGCGATACCGCATCCGGTGTCGCGGACTTCCACCATGACATCGAATTCGCGAGCGGTGGTCGTTACGGTCAGCTCGCGGCGCTCGGAGTCTTCCATCGCCTCAATCGCGTTGCGCATGAGGTTGATGAGGACCTGCTGGATCTGCACCTTGTCGACGATGACGCGATCGATGGCCGTATCGAATCTGAGCCGCACGCGAATGCCGAG
>CAZTTL010000058.1:0-15629 GCA_964616635.1 uncultured Rhodoplanes sp.
CGATCGGACAGGACGGCATCACCACCGGCGGCAATGTCGGATCATCGATCGGCGGTGGGAACATGTCGTTCATCCCGTGCGCTCCTTGTTGCTAACTACGAAAGTCGCAGCCGGTCGTTACAGCGCGGCCGCGACGACACGCAGGGTGTCGCATCGGCGGGCGCAACGAAAATACCGATTGGCTCTTGAATCGATGGCGCGCGGCTATTGACCACCGTGGTCTTGCAGTGCGGAATAGGCGAATAGCGTCGCAGCATCGAAGCCATGCTAGGCCGGTATTTGCCTTCGTGCGCAGAACGCGGGACGCTGGGCGCGCTGATTGAACCGCCTCGTCACGGAGACTAAATGATGGATAACCGCCTCACCGCATCATTTGCCGCCGCGCTCGGCGCGGTTTTGGCCGGCCTCGCCGGGCATGCCGCCGCCCAGCCGACCCCGGCCCCACAGCCGACCTACAAATTCGAGAAGTGCTACGGCATTGTGAAAGCCGGCAAGAACGACTGCGCCACCGTCACGAGCTCATGCGCCGGCACCGCCAAGCGCGACAACCAGCCCGACTCATGGGTTTATGTGCCAACCGGGACCTGCGACAAGATCGTCGGCGGCAGCACGACCGCCAAGGGATCGTAAGACACGGGCGCCCCGACCTGGCTCTCCAAGTCGCCTTGCCCGGATGGCTCGCCGTCGCGATCCTGATCTGGCTCGGGGCCCTCACCCGGATGGCTTGTTAGGCCTCGCGTTCGTCGCCGGTGATCAGCCGCACGCTGCGGTTATAGGTCAGGTAGGACCAGAACCAGTCGAACATCACCGAGATGCGCGAGCGCGTGTCGACCAGGAAGGCGACATGCACCAGGCCCCATAGCCACCAGGCCACGGCGCCGGTGAGCTTGACGAAGGACAGATCGGCGACCGCGGCCTTACGGCCGATCGTCGCCATCGAGCCGTAGTCATGATAGCGGAACGGACCCGGCGAGGCCCGGCCTTCGATCCGCGCCCGGATCAGTTTGGCGATGTAGTGGCCCTGCTGCTTGGCGACCGCAGCCAAGCCAGGAAGCGGTTTGCCGCCGGCAGCCTTGCAGGACGAGGTGTCGCCGAGCGCGAACACATTATCTGCGTCGGGCACAGCAAGATCGGGACCGACGAAGATGCGCCCTGCCGGATCGCGGGCGGCCGCGATCCACTGACCGGCGTCGGAGGCCATCACGCCGGCGGTCCACAAAACCGTGCGCGCCTCGATCCGCTTGTCACCGATCTGGACGCCGTCGGCATCGATCGCGCCGACGCGCGAATCGGTCAAAACCTCGACGCCGAGCTTGGTCAGAGAGCGCGCCGCGGCGAGCGACAAGGACCTCGGCAGCGCCGGCAGCACCACCGGCCCCGACTGCACGAGAATAACCCGCGCGCTCGCGGGATCGATTGTCCGGAATTCCTCGCGCAAGCCCTGGCGCGCCAGTTCGGCGATCGCGCCGGCAAGCTCGACCCCGGTCGGCCCGGCACCGACGAGCACGAAGGTCAGAAGCCGACGCCGTTCGGCTTCGTCGTCGCAGGCTTCAGCCCTTTCGAAGGCCGCAAGAATCCGGCTGCGCACGGCGGTCGCGTCGTCGATCTTCTTCAGGCCCGGGGCAAACTCTTCCCACGCATCCTTGCCGAAATAGCTGTGGCGCGCGCCGGTCGCGAGCACGAGATAATCATAAGGGATGCGCGCCTCGCCGAGCAGAACCGCGCGCTCACCGGTGTCGACGCCTGTCACCTGCTCCATCAGCACGCGGCAGTTCTGCTGCCCGCGCAACAGCGAGCGGATCGGCACGGCTATGTCGGCCGGCGACAGCGTCGCGGTGGCGACTTGGTACAGCAGCGGCTGAAACAGGAAGTAGTTGCGGCGATCGATCAAGGTTACCCGCGCCCAGGCGTGGCGCAGCTGTTCCGCCGCCGCAATGCCGCCGAAGCCGGCGCCGACAATCACTACGCGCGGCGCGCCCTCAAGCCAGCTCGGATCATCCGACAGGCTCGGGCACAAATGGCGCAGATGTCGTGCGATCAGATGGTCGAGCGACAGCAAGCCGGCGCCGAACAGCGCGAAGCTCGCCAGCAAGAAGATGCGCAAAACCGGGTCACCCAACGCCAGCACGTTAGCGAAAAACATCGTGCTCAGCAGCGCGAGAACGAGCGCGGCACCGCGTGTCGCGAGACCAAGCACCAGCAGCCCGCAGCAAAGCGCCAGGAGGCCGTCCACGGCAAAGCCCCTCGCGCTGAGCGCGCTCAGGCTGGTGTCGAAGGCGTAGCGCCAGAACAGCCAGGCAATCATCACCCGGACCACAAGCTCGAACAGCGGCAGCAGAAAACGGCGCTTGAAGGCCGCGATCTTCCCCAGGACCGACCCGAACGGGATAGCCGAGCCCGCCAGATGGGGGGCAATGAAATGGTCGACCGAAAGCGCGCCCGGCCCGCGGAAAATCAGGAATCCGAGCAGTGACATCCAGTACAGATGGTCGGTGAGCTCCTTGTAGGTGAACTGCAAAAAAGCAGTCGTCAGCAGCAAGGGAATGGCGGCGACCCTGGTCGCAAGGCCGAAGACCAGCAGGATCGGGCAGATCAGCTCGATTCCCGTCCCGATCAGCGCGGCCGTCCCGGGCGCCAGGCCGGGCACCGGATGCTCATGGGTGTAAAGGAAGACGGTCACTTCCCAGTTCACCGTCTTCAGCACGCCGGAAACGAAGAAAATCTTGGCAAGCCACAGCCTGATCGCGAGATCGAGGACGGCCCCTACCCCGCCTTCAAGAAAAGATGCGATCGCCGTCCATGTTTCGATGAACGGAGCGAGGCGGGACTGGAGGCGGAAAGTCGGCGCGATGTCCGTCATGGCTGTCCCCGCTTCTGGCTCGATAGCCTGGCCGTGGCCCTTCACGCGCGTGGTACGCAAACCTGGACCGGCGCCCTCTATTCGTCGTGCACCGGTCCGCGTTACAGCGCCTATCCTATCACCGCGCCGCCTGCGCCGGCATCATCGCCGTCTCCTCGCGGTGCAGCCGGTTCCACAGCAGGTGATCGAGCGACGGCGCTCCTGGGCCACGCGTCGACCGTCGCAGCAAAGCTGATCGTGTCCGACAGGTGAAATGCCGATGGATGATCGAACTGATAGCCGCGGGCTATAGAGGCCGGCGGGGCCGCGGGCGGACAAGCCTCCTCCCAACCCGCAGCACACAAACAGTCAGCCAGGGATCACTTTCCCCGGATTGAGAATATTCGCCGGGTCGAACGCCGCCTTGAGCGCGCGCATGGCATCAAGCGCCGCGGGCGACTTCATCCGCGCCAGCGCGTCCCGCTTGATCAGACCGATGCCGTGCTCGGCGCTCACGGTGCCGCCAAGTGATAGCGCGACAGATTCGATCGCCTGAGTAACCTCGCCGTGCCGCGCGGAAAAAGCCTCCGCGCTCATCGCAGGTGGCGGCAGCACGTTGAAGTGAATATTGCCGTCGCCGACATGCCCGAACGGCACTGCAATGCAGCCGGGCACGACCGCAATGACCGCCGCGCTTGCCCGTTTGACAAACCGTGGTATCCGGCTCAGAGGAACGGCAGTGTCCCCCTTCAGGCTGCCTTTCGTCTCGATCATGGCAACCGGGACGCCTTCGCGCAGTGCCCATAGGCGGCGGCGTTGCGCCTCGGTCATCGCGATCGTGCCGTCGAGGACCGTGCCGCGCTCGCTCGTTGCCGCCAGCAAATCCTCGAGCGCGCCAGCGAGATCGAAGCGGTGGCTCGTGGTGTCGGCTTCCAGCAGCACGACCCACGGCGTCAGCGTCGCAAACGGCAGATCCTCGCGGCCCGCATGCGCGAACCACAGATCGAGCGCTTCGCGCGACATCACCTCGAAGGCGCTGATAGTCTGCCCGAGCGCGGCGCGCGCCTCACCGAAAAAGTCGAGCACCGCGTCGAGCGACGGCAGGCCGGCGCAAGCACAAACCCGGGCCACCGGCTGCGGATAAAGCTTCAACGCCGCCGCGGTGATGAGGCCGAGCGTGCCCTCCGAGCCGATGAAGATTTGCTTGAGATCGTAGCCGGAATTGTTCTTCCGCAGCGGCTGCAGCTCGGACAGAACCTCGCCTGATGCCAGCACCACTTCGAGCCCGAGCACCTGCTCGCGCGCCATGCCATAGCGCAGCACATTGTTGCCGCCGGCATTGGTCGAAAGATTGCCGCCGAGCTGGCTCGACAGGCCGCCATGATCGATCCCGAACAGGCAGTCGACCTCGGCCGCGGCCTCGTGCAAGCGGTGGAGCGTGCACCCGGCCTCCGCGACCATGGTGCCGCTGCTGCGATCGAGCGCGCGGATCGCCGCCATGCGCTCAAACGAGACGACGATGGAATGACGGCCCGGCACTGGCGTCGCGCCGCCGCACAGCCCGGTCCCCCCGCCGCGCGGCACGATGGCGATGCCCTCGCGCTCGCATAGGGTGACGATCTCGGCAAGCTGCTGCACCCAGCGCGGGCGCACCACGCAGATAATGTCGCCGCCTGCAGGAACCGCGAGATCGCCGCGATAGCCGTCGAGGTCGGAAGCGGCATCGAGCACGCCGCCAGCGCCGAGAATGCGTTCGAACGCTTGCGGCAGCGATCTCATGCGCCCGTCCGGATCGCGGCCAGCGCTGCGATCACCGCGTCGGTATCCTCGCGCGATCCGATACTGATGCGCAGACCGCCGGGGGAGTCGCGCCAGCTCACCCGGAGCACATGGATGTTCTCTTCGCGCAGCGCCACGGCAAGATCGGCAGCCGGCGTCGGGGTGATCAGCATCACGAAATTCGCCGCGCTCGGCAACGCCTGAAAGCCTAACGGCGAAAGCGCCTGCACCAGGCGCTCGCGCTCCGCCGCGGTGTGGTCGAGCAGCGCCTCGACATAGTCGGTGTCGGCAAGCGCGGCCGTGGCGCCCGCGAGCGCCACCGCGCCAACGCTGAAGGTGGTGCGCGCCTTGCGATAGGCATCGGCAACCGCCGGCGAGCTGGTGATGCCGTAGCCGACGCGGGCACCGGCCAGGCCATAGGCCTTGGAGAAGCTGCGGGTGACGATCCACGGACCGCGGCGGCGCGCCAGGCTCGCCAGCACGTCGGGTCCGCCGGCGTGACGGGAGAACTCGTAATAGGCCTCGTCGACATGGAGCAGCAGAGTCTCGGGCAGCGCGGTCGCCAGACGATCGAGCTCGTCGGCCGGCAAAAAACCGCCGGTCGGATTGTTCGGCGTCGCGACGAACACCAGCCGGGTCGACGGCGTGACCGCGGCGAGCACCGCATCGACATCGACAACGCCGTCGTCTCCTACCGGAGCGGGGATGTAGGTCGCGCCGCGCAACGCGATCACCTTCGGATAGGTGACGAAGCCGGGCGCCGGCGCGACCGCCGCGTCGCCGGGATCGAGCGCAACGTCGGCGCTGGTGTAGAGCAGCTCGTTCGATCCCGCCCCGATGACGATCCGGTCCGGCGCGACGCCGACCCGTTCGGCGAGCGCCCGCACCAGCACGGTAGCGTCATGGTCCGGGTAGCAATTGAGCGTGGCCGCAGCCTCCTGCATCGCCGTGACGACCTTCGGCGCCGGCGGAAACGGGCACTCGTTCAAATGCAGCCGCCGGAACGGCTTGTCGAGGCCGAACTCTTTCCGCGGCGGCTGCACCGAAAGCGCGTCGAGGCGCTGGATGCGCGGCGAGATCACGGCGTCAGCGGTGCGACCAGTCATCAGGATTGTCCGAATTGCCCGGCGAGAGTCCGAGAATATCGCCGTCGGTGGAGACGCCGAGACCGGACACCGTGCGGTTGGCATAATTGAAATAGGCGGTGACCTGGTTGATCTCCAGAATCTCGCCATCGTCACAGCCGGCTTTGCGCATCGCCTCGACGCACGCCTTCAAGCGCGCGGAATCCTGCGGCGTCTGCGTCAGCGCCGCGGCGTAGCGCAGCGCGGCGGCCTGTTTCGAGTCGAACACCTCGTCGGGGGTTCCGGCTTCAAGCGCATAACGAATTGCGCGGGCACGCGCGTCGTCGGCGAGCAGCCGGCGAAGGCCCGCGAAATGATGCTCGACGCAATAAGCGCAGCCGTTGAGCAGGCTGACCTCGACACCGATCGTCTCCAGAAACCATTTCGGCGTCGCGTTCGCGCTGTGATGGAGCACATATTTGTAGATCGTCATGTGTCCTTCCATCGTATGCGGACGCAGGCTGTGCGCCAGCATGATGTTGTCGACATTGTCGCCGGGCCCCTTGATGCGGTCGTAGAGCTGCTTCAGCCGGCCGCGGGCCTCAGGGTATGGGACGTGGGCAATCCACATGGCGAGAAATCCTTCGTTCGAAGCTAGAGCATTTTCCGGCGAAGTGGATGCCGGTTCGCTGTTAGAAAATGCGATCCCTCACGGAGAAATAGAGCGAATTCCGATTCCGAAAAAACGGAATTCGCTCTATGACACGAAGTCGGTGACGAGCGGCGCGTCGATCAGATCATTGAGGCTGCCTTGTGCCAGCAGAGCCTTGGCCTGCGCAATGTCATCGGCGAGGAAGCGGTCTTCATCGAGATGCGGAACGATCGCGCGCAACCGCGCAACGCTCTCGGCAAGCGGCGGCGCGGGCTTGAGGGGCGCGTGAAAATCAGCGCCCTGGGCGGCGATCAGCCATTCGAGCGCAATGATCGTCTCGGCATTGTCGGCCATCTGATGCAGCCGGTGGGCGCCGTGGCACGCCATCGAGACGTGATCCTCCTGATTGGCCGAGGTTGGAATCGAGTCGACCGACGCCGGATGCGCCAGCATCTTGTTCTCGCTGGTCAGCGCCGCGGCCGTCACCTGCGCCAGCATGAAGCCGGAATTGATGCCGGAATTTTCCACCAGGAAGGCCGGGAGGCCGGACAGCGAGGCATCGATCAGCATCGCCTGGCGCCGCTCGGATAGCGATCCGATCTCGCAGACGGCGAGCGCGATGATATCGGCGGCGAACGCGACCGGCTCGGCGTGGAAATTGCCGCCCGACAGCACCTCGCCATGCTCGGGAAACACCAGCGGATTGTCCGAGACGGCATTGGCCTCGATCCCCAGCACGTTGCCGGCATGGCGCAGATTGTCGAGGCAGGCGCCCATCACCTGCGGCTGGCAGCGCATGCAATACGGGTCCTGCACTTTCAGGCGATGCCGATTAGCCGCGCGGATCGGGCTGTCGGCGATCAGCGCGCGATAGATCGCCGCGGCATCCTGCTGGCCGCGATGGCGGCGGATCGCGTGAATACGGGCGTCGAACGGTGTGTCGTTGCCGCTGCAGGCTTCGACCGCGAGCGCGCCGGTGATCAGCGCCGCGCGGAAAATATCCTCGACCCGGAACAGTGCGGCGAGCGCGAGCGCCGTCGAGACCTGCGTGCCATTGATGAGGGCGACGCCCTCCTTCGGCGCGAATTCCAGCGGGGCAAGGCCGGCGCGGCGCAAGCCTTCGCTCGCCGCCATCTCCTCGCCCTTGCAGCGTACCCGCCCCATCCCCATCAGTGCTGCCGCCATATGCGAGAGCGGCGCGAGATCGCCAGAGGCGCCGACCGAGCCCTTGCTCGGAATGCACGGATAGACCTGCGCCTCGGCGAGCGTCAGCAAAGCCTCGACCAGCTCCCAGCGCACGCCCGAATGTCCCTGCGCGAGGGCGGCGGCCTTCATCACCAGGATCAGGTGCACGATCTCATCGCTCAGCAGGGGGCCAGTCCCGGCGCTGTGCGACAGGATCAGCTTGCGCTGCAACTCGGCGAGCCGGCTATTGTCGATGTTGATCGAGGCGAGCTTGCCGAAGCCGGTATTCACCGCATAGATCGGCCGCCCGGCGCGCAGCAGGTCGACGATCGCGGCGTGGCACGCCTCTGTCTTTTCGCGCGCTTCGGCGCCGAGCCGAACCGGCACCCGCTCGCGAAGAATCCGCCGCCAGGCCGCGAGCGGCACCGCTCCCGGCTCGATCGCGACCGCATCCGGCACCGCGCCAGGCGCGGCATCTGTCGTACTCATGGTGTGATCCGCATTCCGTCAGCCGAGCAGCAGCGCGTCATCGGAGAGCTCTTCACCTTGATCGTGCTTGAAAAGCTCGAGCAGGTCGGAGATGCGCATGGCCGCACGCTTCTCTCCCGCGACGTCGAAGACGATCTGGCCGCGATGGAACATCACCGTGCGCTCGCCGAACTGCAGCGCCAGCGCCATCGAGTGCGTCACCATCACCGTCGTCAGCTTGAGCGCCGCCACGATCTCGCAGGTCAGATGCATGACGAATCCCGCGGTTTTCGGATCGAGCGCGGCGGTGTGCTCGTCGAGCAGCAAAACCTTGGTGTCGCCGCTCGTCGCCATCAGCAGACCGACCGCCTGCCGCTGGCCACCGGAGAGCAGGCCGATCTTGTCGTCGAGCCGGTCCTCGAGGCCGAGCTTCAACAGCTTCAGCCGTTCGGCTGCGCGCTCGCGGATACCGCGGTCGATCGCGAAGCGCAGCTGGCGTGGCGCGGTCCGGCCCTCGGCCAGCGCGAAGTTTTCCAAAATGGTGAGGTCTTCGCAGGTGCCGACCTTGGGATCCTGAAACACGCGCGAGACCAGCCGCGCCCGCCGATGCGTCGGCCACGTCGTCACGTCGGTGCCGTCGATATCGATGCGGCCGCCATCCGGCCGGATCGTGCCGGAAATGACGTTGAGCGCCGTCGTCTTGCCCGCCCCGTTCGAGCCGATCACGGTGAGAAACTGGCCGTTCTCGACCATGAGATCGACATCGCGCAGCGCCACCGTTTCGAGCGGGGTGCCCTTGTTGAAGGTGACGTGAATGCGGCTCGCGCGGATCATTGCGGTCGCCGTCCCAACAGGCGCGCGACGCCGGAGCGCGAGTTTTGGCTGACCAGGGTCAGAATCACCAGGACGGCGGTGACGAGCTGCACGTCGGACGCCTGCAGGCCGAGGAAATCCGCCTGCAGCGCCAGCGCGATCGCAAAGCGGTACAGCAGCGCGCCGACCAGGCAGGCGAAAGTCGCCTGCACGATCGTCCGCGTCGGCAGGATCGACATGCCGACGATCACCGAGGCGAGGCCGATGATGATCACGCCGATTCCCATATAGGCGTCGGCGGCGCCGAAAATCTGCGCGAACAGCGCGCCGGCAAAGGCGGTCAGCGCATTCGCCATGCCGATGCCGATGAGCTTCATGCGGGCGACATCGACGCCGTTCGCCGCCGCCATCGCCGGATTGGCGCCCGCGGCGCGCATGCTGATCCCGATCCCGGTGTGCAGAAACAAATCGAGCGCGGCTTTGACCAACAGCACGATGATTCCGAGCATGATCGGACTCAGCATGTAGGCCGGCACGCTCCAGCCCTGCAGCGGCGTGAATACCGTTTGCGCGCCCAACAGCGGCAGATTGGGGCCGCTCATGATGCGCAGATTGATGGAATAGAGCGCAATCGCGACCAGAATGCCGGCAAGGATGTGCAGGATGCCAAACCGCACATTGAGCAGCGCGGTGATCAAGCCGGCGCCGAAACCCGCGGCGATCGCGCCGAAGGTCGCAGCCCAGGGCGGCCAGTGAAAGGTCGCGATCAGCAGGGCCGCGACCGCGGCGCCGAGCGGAAAGCTGCCTTCGACCGTCAGGTCGGGAAAATCGAGCACCTTGAAACTGAGGAAGGCGCCGAGGGCGACCAATCCAAAGATCAGGCCGACCTCGACGGTTCCCAGGAATTCGTAGAGCGACATGAGCCGTGGCGACCATCTTGAGCCGCGGCGCCCGGCAACGCCACGGCCTGCTGCGTCAGTTCACGACCTTGGTCGCGCGCTTGAGGACCGCGTCCGGAATCTTGACGCCCATCGCCTCGGCCGACTTTTTGTTCAGCACGACGTTGAAGGTCGGCAGCTTCTTATAGGCGATGATGGCGTCGATATCGCCCGGCTTCTTGCCGCCGAGGATTTCCGCGACCATGTGGCCGGCGAGCCGGCCGACCTCGGTATAGTTGAGCCCAAGCGACGCAACCGCGCCACGCTCGACGCCGCGCGTCTCGCCGGTGAACACCGGAGTCTTGGTCTCCTGGCCGATCTTCACGATCGTCTCCAGTGCGGCGACCACCGTGGTGTCGTTCGGCACATAGATGGCGTCGACTTTGCCAACCAGCTTGCGCGCCGCCGGGATCACCTCATTGGTCGTTGGCGCGGGCGACTCCACCACCTCGATGCCGAGCGGCTTGGTCTGCTCCTGCATCCATCCGAGCGTCGCCTTGGAGCTGTCGAGGCCGGGATTGTAGACGAAGCCGATCTTCTTCAGGTTGGGGACGAGCTCACGGAACAGCTTGAGTTGCTCGGCGATCGGAGCGGCATCGGACACGCCAGTGATATTGCCGCCCGGGTGCTTGTATTGCGTGATCAGCTTGGCCTTGACCGGGTCCGTCACCGTGGCAAACACGATCGGGATATCCCTGGTCGCAGCGGCCATCGCCTGTGATGTCGGGGTGGTGATGGAGACGATCACGTCAGCGCCTTCTCCGACGAATTTTTTCGCGATCTGCTGCTGCGTCGGCATGTTGCCGTTGGCTTGCTGATACTCGACCTTGAGGCCCGTCTCCGGCGTGTAACCTTTTTCCGCCAGGCCTTTGAGGACGCCGTCCTTGGTCTCGACCAGCTGCGGCACTTCGACGATGGTGGAGATCGCTACCTTCTTCTCCGCGGCGCCCGCGACCGCCGGCAGCAGCAAGGCGGCGACCGTGGCTATCAGCGACAGCCGCAACGTCCAAACCCATCCCCTCATCTTCGTCTCCTTCGATCCATGCGATCCGGGCGAGGGCTCCGGCTAACCCTCGCCGCCCGCATCCTGAAGCTGCCTCTTGCCATATTGTGAGCGAGTGTTCCACAATTGGAGCAATGAACCAGCCCGCTGTCAATATCGCTCCCGTCGAATCGGCCGAGCAGCCGCCCTCCCCCAGCGGCGTCGGCCTGCTGCAGAAGGCGTTCCAGTTGCTCGACCTCTTCACCGACGAGCGGCCGGCCTGGACCCAGGCCGAGCTTGCGCGGGAAACCGGGTTGGCGCGCTCGACGCTGAGCCGGCTCGTTCGCTTCATGGCGCGGCGCGGCTTCCTGATCGAGCAGTATGGCCGCTATCGGCTCGGCTTCGCCGCCATTGATCTCGGGCGCCGGGCGCAGCGCCTCTTCAATCTCGCCGAGCTCTGCCACGATCTGCTGGAAGAGCTTGCGCGGGCTACGTCCGAAACGGTGATCCTCACCGGCTATGACGAGGCCGGCAGCCGCGTCGTCTGTCTCGCCCAGATTCCGAGCCGGCAGGGCGGGCTGCGGGTCTATGAGAATATCGGCACGGCCTATCCGCTCCATTCGGGCGCGACAGCGAAAGCGGTGCTCGCCTTCCTGTCCGAGCGGCAGATCGAGGCCGTGCTCACCGGTGACCTCACCCCGGTCAATCCCGCAGCGCGGGTCGACCGCGAGGCCTTGCGCGTGCAGCTTGCCGACATCCGCGCCCGCGGCCTTGTCATTACTCATGAGGAAACCTATCCGGGGGTGACCGGGCTTGCCGTGCCGCTGCTCACGCCGCGCGGCCAGCCCCTCGGCTCGATCGGCCTTGCCGGCCCGATCCAGCGCATGACCGCAGAGGCGACCGAGAAAGGCGCCCGGCATATCCTCGACGTCGGCAGCCGCGCCGCGGCGCGCATTCGCGGGCAGAGCTGATGACGACGATGCGCGATCAAAGCAAGCAGCCCGGCATGACGTCCCTGCCCAAGCATCTGTTCGCCGGCTTGCGGGTGCTCGATCTCACCCGGGTGATGTCGGGCCCGTTCTGCACGGCGATGCTGGCCGATCTCGGCGCCGAGGTGATCAAGATCGAGATGCCCGGCTTCGGCGAGGAAGGGCGCCATTTCGCGCCTCATGTGCAGGGCGAGAGCACCTATTTCGCCCTGCTCAATCGCGGCAAGAGAAGCGTTGCCATCGACCTGAAATCGCCGGAGGGGCTCGCACTGGTGCGCGACCTCGCGCGCCAGTGCGATGTGCTGGTCGAGAACTTCCGCCCCGGCGTCATGGCGCGGCTCGGCCTCGACCTCGACGCCCTGCAGGCGGACAATCCGCGGCTGATCTGCGCCTCGATCACCGGTTTCGGCCCCGCCGGCCCGTTCGCCGACTGGCCGGCCTTCGATCTCGTCATCCAGGCCATGAGCGGGCTGATGAGCGTGACCGGCGAGCGCGACGGCCGCGCCACCGCCGTCGGCGAAAGCGTCGCCGATGTCGCGACCGGCATGTTCGCCGCCTGGGGAATCGCCGCCGCGCTCTATGACCGCGAACGCACCGGAGTCGGCCGCCGGATCGATGTCGCCATGCTCGATTCGATCTTCGCGATGCTACTGACCAGCCTGTCGCGGGCGCTATTCACCGATGTTGCGCCGGGCCGCGTCGGCAACCGCCATCCGGAGACCTATCCGGTCGACAGCTTTGCCACCCGCGACGGCGACATCGTGCTGGTCGGGTTCTCCGATGCGGTGGTAACGCGGATTTTTTCCGCGATCGGCCGGCCCGCCCTCGCCGATGATCCGCGCTTCAAGTCCAACCGCGACCGCAACGCCCATGAGGCCGAGCTGCGCGACATCATCGCGCAATGGGCGGCGGCGCTCACCCGCGACGAGGCGCTGGCGCGGTTGCGCGAGATGGACGTGCCGGCGGCACCGGTGTGGACGCTGCCGGACCTGATCGCGAGCGGCCAGGTGGAAGCGCGCGGGCTGGTGCAGCCCGGCGTCAACCAGGTGCTCGGGAACATCAAGCTGGTGCCGCAGCCGGTGAAGTTCTCCGACAGCGAAACCGTGTCGCCGATGCGCGCGCCGGTGCTGGGCGAACATACCGAGGCCGTGCTGCGGGAAAAGCTTAAGCTCGACGAGGACCGCCTCGCCGCGCTGCGGACGAGCAAAGCCATCTGAGGCCAGACGATGCTGAGGACGAACGATCGGGTTGTGCGCGCACCGCGTGGAACGACGCTGACGGCGCGGAGCTGGTCGACCGAGGCGCCGCTGCGCATGCTCATGAACAATCTCGATCCCGACGTCGCCGAGCGGCCGGAGGAGCTTGTCGTCTATGGCGGGATCGGGCGCGCGGCGCGCAGCTGGGAGGCATTCGACCAGATCGTCGCCGCCCTCACCCGCCTTACCGAAGAGCAGACGCTGCTGGTGCAGTCGGGCAAGCCGGTCGGGATTTTTCCGACCCATCGCGGCGCGCCGCGGGTGATCATCGCCAATGGCAATCTGGTGCCGAAATGGGCGACCTGGGAGCACTTCAACGCGCTCGATCGCAACGGCCTGATGATGTACGGGCAGATGACCGCGGGCTCGTGGATTTACATCGGCTCGCAGGGCATCGTGCAGGGCACGTTCGAGACGTTTTCCGCGATCGGGCGGCGGCATTTCGGCGGCCGGCTCGACGACCGCTGGATTCTCACCGCCGGGCTTGGCGGCATGGGCGGCGCCCAGCCGCTTGCTGCGACCATGGCCGGGGCCTCCCTGCTCGCCGTCGAATGCCAGCCGAGCCGCATCGAGTTCCGCAAGCGCACCGGCTATCTCGACCAGTCGACCACCAGCCTCGATGAGGCGCTGACATTGATCGACCGGGCGCGGCGGGAGCGCAGCCCGATCTCGGTCGGGCTGCTCGGCAATGCCGCCGAAGTGTTTCGCGCCATCCTCGACCGCGGCATCGTGCCCGATGTCGTCACCGACCAAACCTCGGCGCATGATCCGGCGCATGGCTATCTGCCGCTCGGCTGGACGCTCGACGACTGGCGCGAGCGGCAAGAGCGCGATCCCGCCGGCACCGCGGAGGCTGCCAAGGAGACCATGGCCGAGCAGGTGCGCTGCATCCTGGCCTTCAAGGCGCGGGGCGCGGTCGCGCTCGATTACGGCAACAACATCCGGGCCATGGCGCGCGAAAAGGGCGTTGCCAACGCGTTTGACTATCCGGGCTTTGTCGAGGCCTATGTGCGGCCGCTATTCTGCATCGGCAAAGGCCCGTTCCGCTGGGTCGCGCTGTCCGGCGATCCCGACGACATCTACAAGACCGACGCTAAAGTGCGCGAGCTGATCGCGGACGATCCGTTCCTCCATCGCTGGCTCGACAAGGCGCGCACGCATGTGCGCTTCCAGGGCTTGCCGGCGCGCATCTGCTGGCTTGGCCTCGGCCAGCGGCATCGCGTCGGCCTCGCCTTCAACGAGATGGTTGCCAAAGGCGAGCTTGCGGGACCGATCGTGATCGGCCGCGACCACATGGATTCCGGTTCCGTCGCCTCGCCGATGCGCGAGACCGAAGGCATGCGCGACGGCTCCGACGCGGTCTCCGACTGGCCGATCCTCAACGCCCTGCTCAACGCGGCCTGCGGGGCGACCTGGGTGTCGTTCCATCACGGCGGCGGGGTGGGCATGGGCTATTCGCAGCATGCCGGCATGGTGCTCGTTGCCGACGGCTCGCTGGACGCCCGCGCCAAGATCGCGCGCGTCTTGTGGAACGATCCGGCAACCGGAGTGATGCGCCACGCCGATGCCGGCTATGAGAGCGCGATCGCCTGCGCTGCGGCCAATGGCCTCGAGCTGCCGGGGTTACAGTCAAGCTGAGCCGAGATCAATCAATCGTCGTCAAAAATCCCGCGCTCGGCGTCCTGATGGCAGGCTTTGCAGTCCCCCTTGAACTTGGCGCCCCTGCGGGCAAGCGTTGCCGCCGTGACCCGATCTTTCCGCTCATGCTTGCGAATCCACCAGGGCAACGCGGTGATGCGTTCCGGCACCTCGGTGGGCGCGAGGCCGCGCAGCACAGCGCGGTTCTGCTTTGCGCTGTCGGCAGCATTGGCGGTCAGATACTCGGTAATGTGCCGGGTGGTCGCAGCGTCGAGTTCGGCATTGTCACCGAAATGATTGGCAAGGTCGGCCATGATCGTCGACCACGAGCGCGCCGGCAAGAGACCCGCCGGATACAGCATATGGCAGGCGCTGCATTCCTTGGCGACCACCGGATCCTTGACCGGCGCGAGGCGTAAGCCGTCGGCGGCAAGCGGCGCAACAAGCAACATGGCGGCAAGAACCGGCAGAACGAGAAGCGGAAGATACGGCGTCCGTTGCATGGTGTGGGCCCTCACAGGCTCAGCAGGAATGCCAACACATCGGCTTTCTCGGCGGCGCTGCACGCCCGGCCAAGCACGTCCCGGCAATTGCGTCTGAACCATTTTTCGACGGTGGCAGGATCGCTGTAACGGCTCGGAACGATCGACGCCGCCATCGGTTCGATCGCCTTTCCGGCTTTCGTCTTGCCGGGCGCGGCGAGATCGCTGGAGTGGCAGACGGTGCAGGCCGGCGTGTCCGCCTTGCCGCCGGCATGGGAGGCAAAGAAGAACGCGCGGCCACGCTCGGCGGAAGGCCCGGCATATTCCGGATCGGATTTTGCTGCGGCAACATACCGATCGAGAACTGCGCGCTGCGCTGGACTCAAGGCACTCGCGGCGACAGCAGAAGCGAGGAGAAGTGCGGCAGCGCCGATTGTGCGAGCCATCGCGGGTGCATCCTTGTGAACGGTGATCGTGCTGACGGCTAGGTCGATTTGCTCGGAAGAGCCAACGAATGAGATCTGAACACATTCGCCGCCAGCGC
>CAZTTL010000059.1:0-1430 GCA_964616635.1 uncultured Rhodoplanes sp.
CCCCTCCACCATGCACGCAGCCAAGCCTGCGCAGGCTGCGCAAGCTTGCCTGCGATGCATGGTCCCCCTCCCCCGTTTCACGGGGGAGGATGAGCTCGGACCAACCCACGTCACACCCCAGGCTCGCGATGCTCACCCGCCTGCGCGAGGCAGCGTGTGGTTCGGTGTGGCTCGGCGTCAGCATGCTGTATCGCGGTGATGACGCCCGGCGGCTCGCGCGCCTCGCTGATCTCGGGTTAGAAACAAAAATCCCGCTCATTGCCGTGGGCGATGTGCTCTATCACGCGCCGGAGCGGCGGGCGCTGCAGGACGTGGTCACCTGTATCCGCGAGCATCTCACGCTCGACAGTGCCGGCCGGCGGCTGGAAGCCAATGCCGAGCGCCATCTGAAACCCGCTGAGGAAATGGCGCGGCTGTTTCGCGCCGCGCCGCAAGCGGTCGCGGAAACGCTGCGCTTTCTCGACCGCTGCCGTTTTTCGCTCGACGAACTGGCCTACGACTATCCGGACGAAATTCGCGAGGGATTCGCGACGCCGCAGGAGGCGCTCGTTGCTTTTGCCGAAGAAGGCGCGCGCCATCGCTATCCACACGGCGTGCCGGCCAAAGTGCGTCACGCGCTCGACCACGAATATGCACTGATCGGTGAACTGAACTACGCGCCCTATTTTCTCACCGTGCATGACATCGTGCGCTTTGCCCGTGGGCGCGGCATTCTCTGCCAGGGGCGCGGGTCGGCGGCGAATTCCGCCGTGTGCTACTGCCTCGGCGTCACCGAGGTCGATCCCGAGCGCAGCGATCTGCTGTTCGAGCGCTTCGTTTCGGCGGAGCGGCGCGAGCCGCCCGATATCGACGTCGATTTCGAGCATGAGCGGCGCGAGGACGTCATCCAATACATCTATCGGCGCTACGGGCGCGAGCACGCCGGGCTTGCCGCGACCGTGATCTGCTATCGCGGGCGCAGCGCCATCCGCGAGGTCGGCAAAGTGTTCGGCCTGTCGGAGGATGCGATCGGCGCGCTGGCCGGCACGCTGTGGGGCTGGGGCAAGGAGGCGGTGTCGAGCGAGCATGCGCGCCGCGCCGGTTTTGACCCCGCCGATCCGCGCTTGGCCAAGGTGCTGGCGCTCACGCGCGAGCTGATCGGCTTTCCCCGCCACCTGTCGCAGCATGTCGGCGGGTTCGTCATCACCCGCGGCCGGCTCGACGAGCTCGTTCCGATCGAGAACGCCGCGATGGAAGATCGCACCGTCATCGAATGGGACAAAGATGACCTCGACACGCTGCGCATCCTCAAGATCGACGTGCTCGCGCTCGGCATGCTGACCTGCCTGCGCCGCTCGCTCGATTTTCTGCAGAAGCATTATCTGCACGCCTTCACCTCTCTCCGCGGGCGGAGAGAGGTCGACGGGCGAGCGGAGCCGAACCCGTCGGGT
>CAZTTL010000059.1:1536-15607 GCA_964616635.1 uncultured Rhodoplanes sp.
TCTCCCCGCACACGGGGAGAGGGATGAATTGCTCCCCCTCCCCAACCCTCCCCCACAAGGGGGGAGGGAGCAGGAAGAGCCAGGGGGGAGAGAAGGGCAATCGCCGGAAAAATCAGAAGCGCCGCTCGATCTCGCCGTGATCCCGCCGGAAGACCCGGCGGTCTACCGCATGCTGTCGCGTGCGGATTCGGTCGGCGTGTTCCAGGTCGAGAGCCGGGCCCAGATGACCATGCTGCCGCGCCTCAAGCCCGCGCAATTCTACGATCTCGTCATCGAGGTTGCGATCGTGCGGCCGGGGCCGATCCAGGGCGACATGGTGCATCCCTATCTGCGCCGGCGGCAGGGCTTGGAGCAGGTGCACTTTCCCGCGCCGTCGCCGGAGCACGGCCCGGCAGATGAATTGCGCCAGGTGCTGGGCAAGACGCTCGGCGTGCCGCTGTTCCAGGAACAGGCGATGCGCATCGCCATCGTCGCCGCCGGGTTCACGCCGTCCGAGGCGGACAAGCTGCGGCGCGCGATGGCGACTTTTCGCCGGGTCGGCACCATCAAATATTTCCGCGGCAAGCTGATCGACGGCATGGCCGCGCGTGGCTATCCGCGTGATTTTGCCGAGCGCTGCTTCAACCAGATCGAAGGGTTCGGCGAATACGGCTTTCCCGAAAGCCATGCCGCGAGCTTTGCGCTGCTCGTCTACGCCTCGGCCTGGATCAAATGCCGCTATCCGGATGTTTTTGCCGCGGCGCTGCTCAACAGCCAGCCGATGGGCTTTTATGCCCCGGCGCAGATCGTGCGCGACGCCCAGGAGCACGGGGTCGAGGTCCGGCCAGTCGACGTGAATTTTTCCGATTGGGATAACACGCTGGAAAGCCCGGCTCCATCTCTTCCCTCTCCCCTGCCGACCTCGGGTTTACCCGAGTTCGGCCCTGATAGAGTGGTCGAAGTCGGAAACATCCGACTTCGACTGGGAGAGGGTGGGCATCCCAACCAGAACAATTTCGAACTCATCCTCCCCCGTGAAACGGGGGAGGATGACCATGCGCAGCATGGGGGAGGGGGTAGGCTTGAAACGCGCACACTGCCCCCTCCACCGCCCGCGCAGCCAAGCCTGCGCAGGCTGCGCAAGCTTGCCTGCGATGGGCGGTCCCCCTCCCCCGCCACGCGGGGGAGGATGAATGTTGCGCTTTGCCAACAGGCGGAGACGTCGCGCCTGCATCCCCGCCATGCCGAGATGGCGGGCGAGATATGGGCGACCCATGCGGTGCGGCTGGGGCTGCGGCAGATCTCAGGTCTGGCCGAAGCCGATGCACGGGCGATCGAAGCGGCGCGCGGCACCGGGTTCGACTCCGTCCGCGATCTGTGGTTGCGCACGAAGCTCACGCCTGCGGTGCTGGAGCGGCTGGCACAGGCCGACGCGTTCCGCTCGCTCGGGCTCGACCGCCGCAAGGCGCTGTGGGCGGTGCGGGCGCTGCGCCGGGCCGGCGACAAGGATGACCTGCCGCTGTTCGCGCGGGTCGCGATGCCGGAACACGAACCGGACGTTGCATTGCCGCCGATGCGACTGGGCGAGCATGTGATCGCCGACTATCGCCACCTGCATCTGTCGCTGAAAGCGCATCCGGCTTCGTTTCTGCGCACGTATTTCGATCGCCGCGCCATGCTGCGCAGCGAGCAGCTCGCTGGCCTTTCCTCCGGTCGGTGGGTGAATGTTGCCGGCATCGTGCTGGTGCGCCAGCGCCCCGGCACCGCCAAGGGCGTCATCTTCATGACCATCGAGGACGAGACCGGCGTCGCCAATATCATTGTCTGGCCTCAGGTCTTCGAAATTTTTCGCCCGGTGGTGCTGGGCGCCCGGCTGGTCGGCGTCAGCGGGCGGCTGCAGAATGAATCAGGCGTCATCCATGTCGTGGCCGACCGGCTCGACGATCTCACGCCGCTGCTGACGCGACTTGCAAGCGATGCCGGCTGCATCGATGCGCTGGTGCGCTGCGACGAGGTGAGGCGGCCGATCCCGGAAGGCCGCATTCCCCAGCGCGCCGGCAGCTCGCTTGCCGCGCTTCTCAAGGACGAGCCCCGGCTGACTGAAGAATTCACCCCGGCGGTCAAGGTCCGCGCGATCGTTCCCAAGGCCCGTGATTTTCGTTAAATCGACCGGGCGGGGCGATAATGGCCTTGCGGCGTGCCATCGCTCCGGTCAAGATAGAATTAGAAGAAGATAAAGTACCTGAGGAAACACCCTAAGGAGGATCTATTGTGATTGCCTTTCTCCGTTTTTCGGTGAGGCGGTTCGCCGCCTATGCTTGCGCGCTTGCCGTGATCGCAGCGCCGAGCGCGGTGTTCGCGCAAATCAAGATTGGCTCCTCGCTCTCAGTCACCGGCCCGGCGTCATTCCTCGGCGATCCCGAGAAGAAGACGCTCGAAATGTATGTCGACGAGATCAACAAGAAGGGCGGCATCAACGGCCAGAAGCTGGAGCTCGTCATCTATGACGACGGCGGCAATCCCAATAACGCGCGCACCTTCGCCACCCGCCTGGTCGAACAGGACAAGGTTGCCGCGGTGATCGGCGGCAGCACCACCGGGACGACCATGGCGATGATCCCGGTGTTCGAGGAAGCGAAGATCCCGTTCATCTCGCTTGCCGGCGGCATTCCGATCATCGAGCCGGTGAAGAAATGGGTGTTCAAGACACCGCATACCGACAAGATGGCGTGCCAGAAAATCTTTGCCGATCTCAAGAAGCGCAAGCTCACGACGATCGCGATCATTTCCGGCACCGGGGCCTTCGGCAAATCGATGCACGACCAATGCGTGAAGATCGCGAAAGCGTCCGGCATCACCATCGCCGCTGAAGAAACTTATGGTCCGGGCGACACCGACATGACGCCGCAGCTCACCAAAATCAAGGGCACGAAGGGCGTTCAGGCGGTGGTCAATACCGGGTTTGGCCAGGGACCGGCGATCGTCACGCGCAACTATCGCCAGCTTGCAATTCCGCTGCCGTTTTATCAGAGCCACGGCGTCGCTTCGAAGCAATACATCAAGCTTGCGGGAGACGCTGCGAACGGCGTGCGACTGCCGGCAGCGGCGCTGCTGGTCGCGGACAAGCTGCCTGCCAACGATCCGCAAAAGCCGGTCGTCACCGCCTATGCCAAGACCTATCAGGACAAGACCAAGCAGGAGGTCTCGACCTTCGGCGGTCACGCCTATGACGCCCTGATGATCCTGACCGACGCGGCAAAGCGGGCGAAGAGCTTCGACCCGGCAAAAGTGCGGGACGAGATCGAGAAGACCAAGGGCTTCATCGGGACAGGCGGCATTGTCAACATGTCACCGGCCGATCACCTGGGCCTCAATCAGTCCGCCTTCCGCATGCTCGAGATCAAGAACGGCGACTGGACGCTCGCTCCCGGCTCGGGCTCGTAAGACCTGCTGCGGGTCTCGGGTCTTCGAACCGAGACCCGCTCTTATCACCTCGGCGCGCGTGATCTGCCGGCCGCTGCGGCGCGGATATTTGTCAGATGTGAGCGCGTGCGGACGGCATGGCGAGCGTGATCGGGCGCCTTTGCAGCTAACGGTTCGTACCCGCGATAGACTTCGATCAAAGCCGCTCGGATAGACCATGGCCGAGTTTCTGCAATTCGCCTTCTCCGGTCTCACCGTCGGAGCGGTCTATGCGCTGGTCGCGCTCGGCTTCACGCTGATCTACAACGCCTCCGACGTCATCAACTTCGCCCAGGGCGAGTTCGTGATGCTGGGCGGGCTCGTCACCGTGTTTCTGGTGGCGGCCGGTCTGCCGCTGCCGGTCGCGGCGCTAGTTGCGATCGCTGCGGCGACGCTGGTCGGTCTCGCCCTCTATCGCTTCGCGATCGAGACCGCGCGCGGTGCCAATGCCGTGACCTTGATCATGATTACCATCGGCGCCTCGATCTTTCTGCGCGGCGCCGCGCAGGTGATCTTCGACAAGCGCTATCACAGCCTGCCGCCATGGTTTGGCGACACGCCGATCCGTTTCGGTGGCGCGGCGATTTTGCCGCAAAGCCTTGTCGTGCTCGCGGGCGCGCTGGTGATCGTCGTGCTGCTATGGGCCTTCATCGACCGCACGCTGTTCGGCAAGGCGGTACTGGCGACCGCCGCGAACAAGCTCGCCGCCCGCCTGGTCGGCATCGATACGAAGCTCACGGTCGGCTTTTCCTTTGCCATCTCCGCCGCGATCGGCGCGGTCGCCGGGATCCTCATCACGCCGATCACGCTGACGAGCTACAATATCGGCACGCTGCTGGCGTTGAAGGGCTTCGCCGCCGCCATGCTCGGCGGCATCGGCAGTGCTCTCGGCGCGGTGATTGGTGGCCTGCTGCTCGGCCTCCTGGAAGCGCTCTCGGCCGGCTATCTGTCATCGCAATACAAGGACGCGGTTGCGTTCATTGTGATTCTGATCGTGCTGCTTGCCCGTCCTCAGGGATTGCTGGGGCGCGCCAAAGTGGAGCGCGTATGAGCGTGCGGCCGATCGATGAACGCCCCTTTGCGAAAGAGCGACCTTCCGGCGGGGCGCACGTCGGCGCGGCGTGGCGTGCCATGGCCGAGCGGGTCGGGCGGCACCGGCTGATCCCGGTGCTGTTGATGGCGGTGGTCATTGCTGCGGCGCCCGTGCTGTTTCCCTCCGGCTACTACTATCGCATCTTCGCCCTGGTTTACGTGTTTGCGCTCGCCGCCCTCGGCCTCAACCTGCTGACGGGTTTTGCCGGGCAGGTGAGCCTCGGCCATGCCGGCTTTATGGCGCTGGGGGCCTATGCGGTGGCGATTGGCCCCGCTCATTTCGGTCTGCCCGGCTGGCTGTCGCTGATCCTGGGCGCTGCGTTCTCGGCCCTGGTTGCGTTTCTGGTCGGCCGTCCGATCCTGCGGCTGAAGGGCCATTATCTTGCGGTGGCAACGCTCGGCTTCGGCCTGCTGCTCGCGATCGTCTTCACCAACGAGTCGGATTGGACCGGCGGGCCCGATGGCATGATCGTAGGCCGGCTGGTGCTGTTCGGCTGGGTCGTGCGCGGCTCGCAGACCTGGTACTGGGTGTCCGGTGTGCTTTTTCTCGCCGGCGCGGCGCTCGCTTACAATCTGATCGACAGTCCGGCTGGACGGGCGATGCGCGCGATCCATGACAGCGAGACCGCGGCGAGCGTGCTCGGCATTGATGTCGCGCGCACCAAGCTCCTCGTGTTCGTCATCTCGGCGGTCTATGCCTCGGTCGCGGGATCGAGCCTCGCCTTTTTCAACGGGCTCATCACGCCCGATGTTGCGGGCTTCCTGCGCTCGATCGAGCTGGTCGCCATGGTGGTGCTCGGCGGCATGGGCTCGATCGTCGGCTCGCTCGTTGGCGCCGCGGTGCTGGTGCTGCTGCCGCAGGTGCTGACCTTTCTCCACGACTACGAGCACATGGTGCTCGGCCTCATCATCATGGGCGTGATGATTTTTCTGCGCACCGGGATCGTCCCCAGCATCGCGGCGGCGTTCGGGGGGCGGCGCGGATGATCATTCTCGCCACCGAACGTCTCGCGATCAGCTTTGGCGGCGTGCGCGCGGTCGACGGCGTGACCATCGCTGTGCCGGAAAACTCCGTGTTCTCGATCATCGGACCGAACGGCGCGGGCAAGACCACGCTCTTCAACATGATCTCTGGCGTCTACACGCCGCGCGACGGCCATGTGCTGCTGGCCGGCGAAGACGTGACCGGCCTCAAACCCGATCGGCTCGCGCGCCGCGGCCTGTCGCGCACCTTTCAGAACCTGCAGATCTTCTTCCGCATGAGCGCGATCGAGAACGTCATGGTCGGCCGCCATCGCCACGAGCGCACCGGCATCTTCGCCGATCTCTTGCACGTGCCGACGGTCGGGCGTCAGAACCGCGAAACCCGCGCGCGGGCGGAAGCGGCGCTCGACCGGGTCGGACTTGCGGGCCTTGCCGGGCAGTCCGCCGGCAGTCTTGCCTATGGTGATCTCAAGCGTCTGGAGATTGCGCGCGCGCTTGCGAGCGAGCCCAAGGTGCTGCTGCTCGACGAGCCGGCGGCCGGCTGCAATCCGGTCGAGACCGCGGCGCTCGAAGGGGTGATCCGCGGCATCGCGGCGGGCGGCGTGACAGTCGTTCTGGTCGAGCACGATATGCGTCTCGTGATGAGCGTGTCCGACCGCATTCATGTGCTCGCCAATGGCGCGACGCTGGCCGAAGGCACGGCGTCCGAAGTGCGCAACAATCTGGCGGTGATCGAGGCCTATCTCGGGGTCCATGGGGCGCAAGAGGCGGCGCATGCTCGCCATTGAGAACCTGCGTAGCGGCTATGGTCGCATCGAGGCGCTGCATGGCGTCTCGCTCGAGGTGCATGCCGGCGAGGTGGTGGCGCTGCTCGGCGCCAATGGCGCCGGCAAGACGACGCTGCTGCGCGCCATTTCCGGTGTACAGCCGGCGACGGCGGGGGAAATCCGCTTCGAGGGGCGCCGCATCGAGCGCATGCCGGCGCATCGTCGGGTGCCGCTCGGCATCGCCCAGGTGCCGGAAGGGCGGCAGCTCTTCACCCCGCTTTCGGTCGAAGACAATCTGAAGCTCGGTGCGTGGACGCGCAAAGCGAGCGGCGCAGCGGCAGATATTGCCCGCATCTTCGCGATGTTTCCTATGCTCGACGCGCTGCGCCATACCGCGGCGGGCGCGCTCTCCGGCGGCCAGCAGCAGATGCTGGCGATCGGCCGCGCGTTGATGGCGCGGCCGAAGCTGGTGCTGCTCGACGAGCCCTCAATGGGACTCGCGCCCATTCTGGTCGATCAGATTTTCAGCATCATCGCCGAGCTGAAGCGGACCGGTCAGACCATCCTGCTGGTGGAGCAGAATGCGCGGGCGGCGCTCGCGATCGCCGATCGCGGCTATGTGATTGCGACCGGGAGTATCACGGCCGGCGCCAGCGCCGAAGCACTGCTTGCAGATCCCCGTGTGCAGAGCGGCTATTTGGGCGTATAGGAGGATATCAAACTATTCCGGCGCGTTTGCAAAAGGTCAACGACCCCACTCGCACGCGACGCCACTGTCTGCAAAAATAGGCCGCCGGCACGCCATCGGGCTTGTTTGCGGCGCACAAAGGAAATGTCATGAAGTCCACGCTCAGCCCCGGCGTATCGCGTACGAACCGCTTCGTCATCGACGCCGACCGCACCATCAGCTTCATGGGGGAAGACGGGCGCGTCTACGCGACGCCCTGGTTCGTGCGCGACGTCGAACATACCTGCCGTGAGTTGATCCTGGAGCATGCCGATCCCGGTGAGGACTCGGTCGGTATCGAGGTAGCGGTGAAGCATGCGGCGCCGACCCCGCCGGGGATGACGGTGGAGATCACGGCGACAGTGACGGCGGTCGAAGGCCGTCGGGTCGCATTCGCGGTCACGGCCAAGGATGAGATCGAAGCGATCGGCTCCGGCACGCATGCGCGCTTCGTCGTCGACGTGGCGAAAACCTTGGAGCGGGTGAAAGCGAAGCGTGCCAAGCATCGCGGGAACTGACGGCGGAAAGTTCTCCCTCCCCCTGAAAGGAGGAGGGTCGGGGTGGCGGTCGTATGCGATCGGCACCGCGGAGTCGATACGGTTGACCGCTCTTTTTTCCTCCCCCTGCAGGAGGAGGAAACGATTTATGCGCGTGAAGGAGTGCAGGCCATGCCCGTGACGAAACCGGGCGACGAGCGCACCGTCTCCACCTACTGCTATCAGTGCGTGGCCGGTCCCGACCTCTTGAAGGTCCGCATCGAGAACGGGGTCGCGACAGAAGTGGCGCCGAACTTTGACGCTGCGCAGGTGCATCCCGCCGGCGGCAAGGCCTGCGTCAAGGCGTTCGGGCTCGTGCAGAAGGCCTATACGCCGGACCGCGTGCTCTACCCGATGAAGCGCACCAATCCGCAGAAAGGGCGCGAGCACGATCCCGGTTTCGTGCGCATCTCCTGGGACGAAGCGCTCGATCTCGTTGCGGAGAAACTGAAGGCGGCGCGCGCCGCCGGCCTGCACGACGAGCAGGGCTTTCCGCGGCTGGCCGCGAGCTTCGGCGGCGGCGGCACGCCGACCGCCTATATGGGCACACTGCCGGCCTTCCTCGCCGCTTGGGGGCCGGTCGATATGAGCTTCGGCTCCGGCCAGGGGGTGAAGTGCTATCACTCCGAGCATCTTTACGGCGAGCTGTGGCACCGCGCCTTCACCGTCGCGCCCGATACGCCGCTATGCGAATATCTGGTCTCCTTCGGCGCCAATGTCGAAGCCTCCGGCGGCGTCTGCGGGGTACGGCGCCATGCCGACGCGCGCAAGCGCGGCATGAAGCGCGTACAGGTTGAGCCGCATCTGTCGGTGACCGGCGCCTGCTCGGCGGAATGGGTCCCGATCAAGCCGAAGACCGACTCCGCGTTTCTCTTGGCGATGATCCACGTGCTGCTGCATGAGCACCGGCACGGGCGGCTTGATCTGCCGTTTCTGAAGGAGCGCACCTCGTCGCCGTACCTGATCGCGCCCGGCGGGTTCTTCCTGCGCGACCCGAAAGCGCGCAAGCCGCTCGTCTTCGACCTCAAGACCGGCCGCGCGGTCGCCTTTGACACGCCCGATATTCGTCCCGCTCTCGAAGGCAAGTACACGGTCGACGGCCTCGAAGTCGGTCCCGACGGTGATACCACCACGCATCGCAAGGCGATCGTGCAACCCGCCTTCGCTCATCTCGTCGCCCATATGAAGGACTACACGCCGGAATGGGCGAGCGCGATCTGCGACGTGCCGGCACCGATCATTCGTCGGATTGCCAACGAATATCTCGATCATGCCCGCATCGGCGAGACGATCGAGATCGAAGGGGTGACGCTGCCGTTCCGCCCGGTGTCGATCGCGCTCGGCAAGACCGTCAACAATGGCTGGGGCGGCTATGAATGCTGCTGGGCGCGCACGCTGATCGCCTGCCTGCTCGGCGCGCTGGAAGTGCCGGGCGGCACGCTCGGCACCACGGTGCGGCTCAACCGGCCGGCCGATAACCGCTGGTCGAGCGTGACGCCGGGTGCGGACGGCTTCATGGACTATCCGATGAATCCGACCGGCAAGAACACCTGGCTGTCGCAGCCGGCGGTGCGCAGCGCCCATCGCACGCTGGTGCCGCTGATCGCCAATTCGCCGTGGAGCCAGGCGCTGGGGCCGACGCATCTCGCCTGGATGATGCAGCAGGAGGATTTCGAGAAGCTCCCGCACGCCTCGGCGCCCGACGTGTGGCTCGTCTATCGCACCAATCCGGCGATCTCGTTCTGGGACACCAAGCGGATCGGCGAGGTGATGGCCAATTTCCCCTTCACCGTGTGCTTTGCCTTCACCCGCGATGAGACCAACCACTTCGCCGATGTGCTGCTGCCGGACTGCACCGATCTCGAAGGCTTGCAGCTCCTGCGCATCGGCGGCACCAAATATGTCGAGCAGTTTTGGGATCACCAGGGCTTTGCGCTGCGCGATCCCGCAGTGCCGCCGCAGGGCGAGGCCAAGGACTTCACCTGGATCGCGACCGAGCTGGCGCGGCGCGCCGGCCTGCTCGCCGAATACAATGCCGCGGTCAATCGCGGCGCGCATGGCATCAAGCTGTCGGGTCCGAATTACGATTTCTCGCTTCCCCTCGATCAGGTGCACGATGTCGAGGCGATCTGGGATGCGACCTGCCGCGCCGCGAGCGCCGAGCTGACCGAAGGTGCGGAGTCGCAGGGGCTTGACTGGTATCGCGAGCACGGCTTCCGCGTCGGCCCGTTCCCGCGGCTGCAATGGTACCTGTATCCGAAAATTGTCGAGACCGGCCTGCGCTTCGAGCAGCCCTATCAGGAGCGCCTGTTCCGCATCGGCAAGGAGCTGGAGCGCCGGCTGCACGAGCACGGCATCCATTGGTGGGACCGCCAGATCGAGGAATACGAGGCGCTGCCGCGCTGGCGCGATCTCGCCGCTTTATGGGAGGGCGCGCTCGCCAAGCATTACCAGGTGAAGATCGAGGACTATCCGTTCTGGCTCATCACCGCGCGCAGCATGCAATATTCCTGGGGCAATAATGTCGGCATCCAGCTCATGAAGGAGCTGTCCGACAATGTCATCGGCCATGGCAGCGTGGTGATGAATGAGAGCGCTGCGGAAAAGCTCGGCATTGCCGACGGCGACAGGATCGAAGTGCGCTCGCCGCTCAACGCGACCCAAGGCAATGTCGTGCTGTGCGAGGGCATCCGGCCCGACACGTTGCTCATCATCGGCCAGTTCGAGCAATGGGCGACGCCCTACGCCAAGGACTTCAACGCCCCGAACATGAATGCATTGGTACCGATGTTGCTCGACCTGACCGATGCGACCGGGTCGAGCGCCGACCTCGTGAAAGCTGCAGTGACGCGAATCGGGAGAGCGGCGGCATGACACGGTGGGCGATGGTCGCCGATCTCGAGCGCTGCGTCGGTTGCCAGACCTGCACCGCCGCATGCCGCCACGCGAACGCGACCTCGCCCGCCGTGCAGTGGCGCAAGGTGCTCGATGTCGAGGCCGGCTCGTTTCCGAGCGTGAACCGCACCTTCGTGCCGGTCGGCTGCCAGCATTGCGCCGATCCGCCCTGCATGCATGTCTGTCCGTCGACCGCGACGCGCCAGCGGCCGGACGGCATCGTCACCATCGATTATGACATCTGCATCGGCTGCGCCTATTGCGATGTCGCCTGTCCCTACCAGGCACGCTTTCTCGTGAATGAGCCGCATTTCGCCTATGGCCCGGCGATGCAGAACGAGGTCGAGCGCTTCGATGATCGCCGCATCGGCGTCGCGCAGAAATGCACCTATTGCTCGGACCGCATCGATTTCGGCATCGCGCATGGGCTCACCCCCGGCCGCGATCCGCGGGCGACGCCCGCCTGCGTCAATGCCTGCATCGCCGATGCGCTGATCTTCGGCGATGTCGAAGACCCCTACAGCAATGTCTCGATTCTGCTGCGCGAGCAGCGGCACTTCCGCATGCATGAGGAGGTCGGGACCGAGCCGAGCTTTTACTATGTCACCGGCCAGCGCGACGGCGCTCCCGATGCACTGCCCACCGCAGCGACCGAGGGCCAGCAGGCGCAGCCGGGGCGGGTGCGCACCCGCGGCGTCGAGCCGTGGCACCAGCAGCATTGGAACTGGAAGGCGGCGGGCAATTTTCTCTGCGGCGGGACCGGCACCGGGCTTCTCACCTTCATTGCCCTCGCAGGCCTGGCGCAGGCGCCGGTGTTCGCCGCCGGGCTCGTTGCGCTCGGCGTCGTCGCCTTCGGGCTGTTCCTGCTGATCTTCAAGATCGGACGGCCATTCCGTTTCATCCATGTGCTGCGGCAGCCGCAGCGCTCATGGATGTCGCGCGAGGCGTGGATTGCGGGGGCATTGTTCCTCACTGCGCTGGCATCGCTGTGGTTCGACAGCCGCGCGGGGCTCATCATCGCGGCCCTGCTCGGCATTGGTTTCATGGTTTGCCAGGCGATGATGTTCTATGCCTCCAAGGGCATTCCAGCATGGCGCGTGCGGGCGATCGTGCCGCTGGTGATGGCGACCGGCTTTGCCGAAGGCAGCGGCCTGTTCCTGCTGCTTGCCGCTGTGGTGCCGGGCCTGCAGGCCTATGCGACGCCGATTGCAGCGGCGCTCGCCGTGCTCGTCGCCGTGCGCCACCTCGCCTGGCGCAACTATCTCGGCGAACTCGTGCGGACCGGGGCGCCAACGCGAACGCTGGAAATCTTCCGCGCGTTCGCGCCCTGGTTCCTGGTCATGGGCCTGATCGCACCGCTGTGGCTAGCGGCGCCTGGCTTTGTCGCACCGGGCCTTGCGCCGCTCCTGTTCGCGCTCGCCGGCATTGCCGCCCTGGTCGCTGGGTGGGCCTTCAAGATGACGCTCATCACCCGCGCGGGCTTCAATCAGGGATTTGCGCTCAAGCACACGCCGGTGCGCGGGTTCGGTGCCGCCGGCCCGGCCGTGAAGCCCGGCTGGACAATGCACTGGCGCAGCGAATTGCAGCAGGGGGAAAGTCGTAAGCAGTCGATCGTCACCAGAAAAAACAAAACGGCGGCAAGGGAGATAACGCCATGAGTGTGCAAGAAGCCTATCGTGAAGACGACATATTCATGTTCGACCCGGCGGTCGAAACCATGGCGCGGCGCGACCTGGAGGCGCTTCAACTCGACCGGCTCAAGCGCACGGTCAGGCATGCCTATGACAACGTCCCGCACTTCCGCGAAAAATTCGACGAGGTCGGCGTCAAGCCGGAGCATCTCGAGACGCTCGCCGACATCGACCGTTTTCCGTTCACGAAGAAAAACGACCTGCGCGATCACTATCCGTTCGGCATGTTCGCGGTGCCGCGCGAGCACTTGCTGCGCGTGCACGCGTCTTCGGGCACCACCGGCAAGCCGACCGTCGTCGGCTATACCAGGGCCGATCTCGACCTGTGGTCCGACGTGATGGCGCGGTCACTCGCCTGCGCCGGCGCACGGCCCGGCGACATCATGCACAATGCCTATGGCTATGGCCTGTTCACCGGCGGGCTCGGCTTCCACATGGGTGCCGAACGGCTCGGCTGCACGGTCGTGCCGATTTCCGGCGGCGCCACCGAACGCCAGGTGACGCTCCTCATCGATTTCGGCGCGCAGATCCTGTGCTGCACGCCATCCTACGCGCTCAACATCGCCGAAGTTGCCGAGCGCATGGGCACCGATATCCGCACGCTGCCGGTGAGCTTTGGCGTTTTCGGCGCCGAGCCGTGGAGCCAGGCGATGCGCCACGATCTTGAAGCGCGATTGGGACTGCGGGCGATCGATATTTACGGTCTCTCGGAAATCATCGGGCCCGGCGTCGCCTGCGAATGCCATGTCGAGCGGAACGGACTGCATGCGTGGGAGGATCATTTCCTGGTCGAGGTGGTCGACCCCAAGACGTTTGCGCCGCTGCCGGTCGGCGAGGCGGGCGAGCTGGTCATCACCACGCTGACCAAGGAAGCGCTGCCGATGATCCGCTACCGCACGCGCGACATCACGCAACTGTCCGACGAGCCGTGCGCCTGCGGCCGCACCCATCGGCGCATTATGCGGATCACCGGCCGCGACGATGACATGGTCATTCTCCGCGGCGTCAACGTGTATCCCTCGCAAGTCGAGGCGGTGCTGGTCGGGTTCCCCGGCATCGCGCCGCACTATCAGCTCGTGCTGACGCGGCAGGGTGCGCTCGACGAGATGGCGGTCGAGGTCGAGATGCTGCCGGATGGGCCCACCGATGCGGAGGCGCGGCGCCGCAAGGCCGGTGACGTCTCCCACCACATCAAGTCGCTGATCGGCGTGTCGTGCGACGTCATCGTCAAGGCGCCGGGCGAAGTGCCGCGCTCGGAGGGCAAGGCGGTGCGGGTGAAGGATTTCCGCAACAAGCCGAAGCCGGTGTGACGGCGGGGTAGCGAAGTACCGAGCCCGCGCTCTTAGAGCATTTTCCGGCGAAGTGGACACCGGTTCGCCGCCAGAAAATGCGGCCACTCAATGAGAAATCGAGCGAATTCCGATTCAACATGAACAGAATTCGCTCTAGAACTGTCCGCTCATGGTGAGGAGCCGTGCGAAGCACGGCGTCTCGAACCATGCATCCTTCGAGACGCGGGCTCACGCCCGCTCCTCAGGATGAGGCGGTAAGCATGTCGCGGCTTCCAAAGCAAAGCGAGGGACCGCTTCGCCGCCCGCGCGCCGTTTGACCGGATTCGCAGCACAGAGTACGAAGCGGCAACACAGGAGCATTTTCCGGCGAAGTGGACACCGGTTCGCCGCTAGAAAATGCGACCACTCAAAGAGAGATAGAGCGAATTCCGAATTCCGGCAAAAATGAATTCGCTTTAGGCGCCCGGCATGTCCTACAACACCTTCGGCCATAGCTTTCGCGTCACGACCTTTGGCGAAAGCCATGGGCCGGCGATCGGCTGCGTGGTCGATGGCTGCCCGCCCGGCATTCCGCTCACCGCCGCCGACATCCAGCGCGACCTCGACCGCAGGCGGCCCGGGCAGTCCCGCTTCACCACCCAGCGGC
>CAZTTL010000060.1:0-15539 GCA_964616635.1 uncultured Rhodoplanes sp.
GATCCGGCCGAATGTGGGTATTAGCGCATTTTCCGGCGAAGTGGACGCCGGTTCGTCGCTGAAAATACGACCACTCAAAAAGAAATAGAGCGAATTCCGATTCCGTCAGAACGGAATTCGCTCTAAGGCCAACGAACAAATCAAGCAGCGGCCGCGCCATTATCCCCGGAACATGTCGCGGGGGTCGAAGGTGACCTCAACGTCGCGCCACACCTGGTATTTCGACAGCGGCAGGTGGTAGGGCTGGCAGCGGCGGATGGCGCGCATGGCGCTTTCGGCGGCAATGCGGAAGATTGGATGGCTGCCGCGATTCATCAGCATCGGGTCGGCCGAGAGCTTGCCATCCTGGCGCAGCTGCAGCCGCACCTTGACGATCAGTTCCTTGGCGTCGACCGCGCCCGCGGGCGGATTCCAGCACGCCTGGATCTGCGCGCGCAGGGCGTCGATCTCGGTCTGCGTCAAGGCTGCCGAGCGGCCGGTCGGCAGGCCGAGCGACGCCGTGTTATTCAGCGTTGCACCCACCGCCGCCTGGCGCTGCGGCTTGCGCTTGTCGAGCAGGGCGGCGATGCGGTTGGGATCGAAGACCTGCTGCTTGCGCTTTTCTTCCTCGCGCTTCTTGGCCTCTGCCTTGCGTTTCTCTTCCCTTCGCTTTTTCTCTTCCGCCTTGCGCTTCTTTTCTTCCTTTTTCAGCGCTTCGGCGATGGGATCGGGCTCCGGTTTCGGCTCAGCTTTCGCCTTCTCCGGTGGCTTGGGCGGCGGCGGCTTCACCTCGGGAATCGGAACCGGCATCGCGGAGGCGGTCTTGATCTCCTGCTTCTCGGTGACTTTGGGCGTCACCTCGTCGACCGGCTTCGCCTTATCGATCTTCTCCACCAGCGGCTTCGGCGAGACGACCTTGGGCGCGGTCTTCACGCCGGCGGTGATCTTGGTGAAATCGGCATCGGAGATGATGTCGACGGGCAGCGATTCGACCTGTCCGGCCTCCAGCGGATTGATGCTGAAGGTCACCACGCTCCACAGCAATATTGCGGCGTGCAGCGAGGCCGAAACGATGAGGGCGACCCGCTCGTTCACGATCCCTGCTCCACTTCCGTCACCAGCGCGACCCGGTGGAATCCTGCCGACGAAATGCGCCCCATCACCTTCATGACGGTGCCGTAGTCGACCCTGCGGTCGCCGCGCACGAAAATGCGCTCCTCGAATCCGCCGCGGGTCTCGGTTACCGCCTTGAGCTTGGGAACCAGATCCTCGACCGCGATCTCGCTGTTCTGCAGGAAAACCTTGCCATCGGTATCGACCGATACCGTCAGCGGCTCCTTGTTCTGTTCGAGGCTCTTTGCCTGTGTCTTCGGCAGGTCGAGCGGCACGCCGACCGTCAGCAGCGGCGCCGACACCATGAAAATGATAAGGAGGACCAGCATCACGTCGACCATCGGCGTGACGTTGATCTCACTCATGATTGGCTTGCGGCGATGGCGGCGCTTCCCCGAGCCACCCGCCCCAGCCAGCATCATCCCCATGCCGGCAGTCCCCGTGCTTCTGTTCGCGTCCGCTGGTTGTTCCCGCGTGCGCTTCTAAGCTTTTGACCCTGCGCCTGTTTTTTCGGCGCTTAGGCCCGTTCATCGATCTGGCGCGAGAGGATCGCGGAAAACTCGTCGGCAAATCCTTCCAATCGCGTCGTCTGTTTGCTCACCTCCGAGGCGAACTTATTGTAGAAAATGGTCGCCGGTATGGCAGCGACCAGCCCGATTGCGGTCGCGAACAGCGCCTCGGCAATGCCCGGCGCAACCACTGCGAGTGACGTGTTCTTTGACGCGGCGATCGACTGGAAGCTCGACATGATGCCCCAGACGGTTCCGAACAGGCCGACGAAGGGGCTGGCGGAGCCGACGGTCGCGAGCACCAGCAGGCGGCGGTCCAGCCGCTCCACTTCGCGCTGGATGGTCACGTCCATCACCTTCTCGATGCGCATCTGGAGATTGGCGAGGGCTGGGTGCGGTCCTTCGAAGCTGCGCTTCCATTCGCGCATGGCGGCGACGAACACCGCCGCCATCGCATGCGTCGGGCGCGCCGAGAGCGAGCGGTAAAGCTCCTCCAGCGATTGGCCCGACCAGAACGCCGCCTCAAACCGGTCCATCGCGATGCGGGTTCGGCGGTAGAGGATGATCTTCTCGATCGCGATCGCCCACACCCAGACCGAGCAGGCAAGCAGCCCGCTCATGACGAGCTTCACGACCCAGTGCGCCTGCCAGAACAAGCTGAACAGCGACAGGTCAGAAGAGGCAAGGCCCGGCAGTACGTGTGATTCCATGATGGTCCTAAACGGCCGCGCGGCGGGGCAGGAGCCGGTGCCGGCCGATCAGTCCTGGTGTGCGGCCGGCGTCGATCAGCGGCTTCGCGGCGATATTGAAGGTCAGGACTTGGTTCGATTCCCCGCCAAACATGACCAAAGAAGGGCGCAAGACCTTCGCAAAAACCCGCATGGCTTCGGCGAAAGAAGCATCTGGGCCTAGCCCCGAAGCATCTCGGAAGCCCACGACAGCGGTTGCTGCGCGGGCATGTCCGCGGCGACCCTGTGCCGGCCACCCCGGACACGCCAGTGCTTGGCGCCATTACGAACCGTCAGGGTTAAGGGGGCGTTAACGGAAAATGCGGGGGGCAGCTCTGCTCGCTCCCCCGCTTCAGATGAGTGTTCTTTGCGCTTGGTCACGATCGAGGCGGAACAATCATCCCGCCCCGAGCGCGACGGCGACGTGGTAGGTGACGAACGAGGCGAAATAGGCCAGCGCCAGCATGTAGCCGACGGTGATCGCCATCCAGCGCCAGCCACCGGTCTCGCGGCGGATCACGGCGAGCGTCGCCGCGCATTGCGGGGCGAAAATGTACCAGGCAAGCAACGCCAGCGCGGTGGCGAGACTCCAATGCGCCGCCAGCACCTGCCCGATCTTGTCGGTCGCCTCCTTGCCTCCTTCGATCGCATAGACGGTGCCGAGCGCCGCGACCGCGACTTCGCGCGCCGCCATCCCGGGAACCAGCGCCACATTGATCTGCCAGTTGAAGCCAATCGGCGCTGTCAAGGGCGCCAGTGCATGGCCGATCATGGCGGCGAGGCTGTAGTTGATGTCCGGCCCGGCGGCGCCCGCGGGCGGGCGCGGAAACGAGGCGAGGAACCAGATCAGGACCATCATCGACAGGATGATCGTGCCCGCGCGCTCGAGAAAAGCCCGGGCACGGTTGAGCAGCGCCAGCGCGATATTGTGCGGGCGGGGCATTTTGTAGTCCGGGAGTTCGAGCATGAACGGCTCGGGCGGCGCGTCACGCCATAAGATCCACTTGGCCACGAATGCGACGGCGAGCGCACTGACGATGCCGATGGCATAGAGGCCGAACAGCACCAGGCCCTGCAAACCGATCCAGCCAAAAACGTCCCGGTCCGGGATGAAGGCAGAGATGATCAGCACATAAACCGGAATGCGCGCCGAGCAGGTCATCAGCGGCGCCACCAGAATCGTCGTCAGCCGGTCGCGCCGGCTGTCGATCACCCGGGTTGCCATGATGCCGGGGATGGCGCAGGCGAAGCTCGACAGTAGCGGAATGAAGGCGCGGCCGTGCAAACCGGCGCTTCCCATGATGCGGTCCATGAGAAAAGCGGCGCGGGCGAGATAGCCAAAATCTTCCAGCAGCAGAATGAACAGGAAAAGGATCAGGATCTGCGGCAGGAACACGACGACGCTGCCGACGCCGGAGATCAGCCCGTTCTGGATGAAGCTTTGCAGCAGGCCGGCCGGCAGCGTCGCGGCAACCAGTCCGCCGAGCGCGTCGAAGCCCGCCGAGATCAACTCCATCACCGGTTGCGCCCACGAGAACACGGCCTGGAACATCACGAACATGATGCCGAGCAGGATGACGATGCCCGCCACCGGATGCAGCAGCACTGCGTCGACCCGACCGGTCAGTGTGTCAGGGCGGCCGGGCACCCGCACGGCGGCTTTCAGAATACGGTCGGCCTCGCGCTGCAGCGCGCGCAACTCGCTGGAGTTGGGCGCGATCCACTCCGCCGTCTGCAGCGTCGGCGGCGGCAGCGCGGTGAACAGGTTATCCACCCGCTGCAGCAGCTCCTCGACGCCGCCCCGGCGGACCGCGGTGGAGGTCACCACCGGCACGCCCAGCTCGGCCGACAGCCGGTCGAGGTCGAACTCGAAACCGCGCCGGCGGGCAATGTCGATCATGTTGAGGGCGAGGACCAACGGGTAGCCGAGCCGTTTCAATTCGAGGATCAGGCGCAAGGCGATGCGCAGATTGGTGGAGTCGACCACGCATAGCAGCATGTCAGGGACGGCTTCGCCACTCAGCCGCCCGAGCACCGCGTCGCGGGTGACTTCCTCGTCGGGGCTGCGCGCGCGCAGGGAATAGGTGCCGGGAAGGTCAATCAGGTTGACGGTATGGCCGGCCGGGGTGCGGAACAGGCCGGATTTGCGCTCGACCGTGACGCCCGGATAGTTCGCGACCTTTTGACGGCTGCCGGTGAGGGCGTTGAAAACCGCGGTCTTGCCGCTGTTCGGATTGCCGACAAGCGCAAGATTTCGCGGCGCAGCCGGGGTGGTGGCGCTCATGCCTTTGCTTCAGTCTGCCTTTACTTCAGCCTGGCAGGTCGGCTCAGCTCACCAGAATTGCCATGGCCTCGCGTCGACGCAGCGCGATGGTCGCATCATTGACCCGGATGGCGATCGGATCGCGGCCGAACATTCCTTCGTGCAAAATCTCGATTTTAGCGCCTTCGACAAAGCCGAGTTCCACCAGGCGGGTCTCGAGCTCGGTCGCTGACAGCGCGCAGGCATGGCCATTGACGTGAATGGATTCGATCCGGCCGCAAAACCCGCGGGGCGCCTGGCCGAGAGGCCTGATGCCAACCGTTCGATCGAGTGCCTGCTCGGCCATAACCGTCAATCCCGCGCAAATTTGCCAATGATTGTCATTACCGCAAATGTGGTTCAGAGACTTGCGGAAGTCAATAGAGAAAGGCACTGAAATTCAGTATGTTAGAATGCTTATAGAGTTTTACTAAGGCCTGGCGTGCTTGGATTAATTCTAAGCTGCGTCGCCGAAATGCCTAAGTCGGCGACTCGCCACGCGATTTCGAGCCGCGCAGCTGGTCGACGGTGGCGCGCGCCTCGTGGGCCTCGACGCCAAGCCGCTGCAGGGCGAAGTCGCTCATGCCGACGGCGATTTCCCGCTCGCCGATCACCGCAAGGCCGACGCCCGACTCGGCGAGATAGAGCGCTTCTGCTTCCGAGTGGGTGCGCACCACCGTCTCGATCTCAGGGTTGAGCTTGCGCGCAAGCGCAATCACCTGGCGGGTCTGGAACGCGTCCGGCAGGGCCACCACGATCAGCCGGGCGGACCGGGGCAGGGCGGCGCCCAGTACCTCTTCGTGGGTGGCATCGCCATAGACGACGCGGACGCCCTCCGCCTTCACCTTCTCGGCAAGCTTGCGGTTGGATTCGACAACGATGTAGTTGAGTCCATGCGTCCGCAGCGCGCTCGCAACGGTGCGGCCGACCCGCCCATGGCCGACCAGGATCGCGTGGTCGGCCAGATGCGGTGTGCCGCGCAGCGTGATCCCGCCGCGACGCCCCACCAGGCGGGCGAAGGTCGGGGACGCCGCCAGCCGCACGGCGAAGGCGCGGGCGAGCGGAAACATCAGCGGGTTGAGCACGATCGCGAGCAGCGCCACGGCGATGACGAGGTCGCGGGCGGACGCATCCATCAAGTCACGCTGAACCGCCTGCTCGGTAAGGATGAAGGAGAATTCCCCGATCTGGGCAAAGGACGCGCCGACCAGCGCCGCCGTCTCCGGTGCCGCGCGCATGAACAGCAGCACG
This sequence comes from uncultured Rhodoplanes sp., assembly GCA_964616635.1. GTDB lineage: Bacteria > Pseudomonadota > Alphaproteobacteria > Rhizobiales > Xanthobacteraceae > Rhodoplanes. Next base: position 5,883 of record CAZTTL010000060.1, read on the forward strand.
ACGATCGTCGTCATCCCGGTACCGACGACGATTGCGATCAGAAGCGCCACGATCTCGACCGGCATGTCCAGCAGGGTCTTGGGGTCGAACAGCATGCCCACCGACACGAAGAACAGCACGGCGAACACCTGCTGCATCGGCAGCGCTTCGCCGGCAGCCTGGTGGCTGAGGTCGCTTTCGCCGAGCGCGACCCCGGCGAAGAAGGCAGCAAGCGCGAGCGAGATGCCGAACAGCATCGCCGAGCCGTAGGCGATGCCGAGCGCCACGACGATGACGGCGAGCGTGAACAGTTCGCGCGATCCGAATCGCGCGACATAGCCGAGAAGCCAGGGGATCGCCCGCTTGCCGACGATGACGATGATGGCGACAAACCCTGCGATCTGCGCCAGCGCGCGGCCGAATTCGAGCAGCAGGTCGCTGAGGTCGACCGACTGCCGGGCGCCAACCACCGGCAGCATGGTCAGCGCCAGGATGATGACGATGTCCTGCGCCACCAGCCAGCCGAGCGCGATCCGCCCGGGGGTCGCAGTGATCTGGCCGCGCTCCTCCAGCGCGCGGGTCGCGACCGCCGTGCTCGCGACCGCCAGCGACAGGCCGACCACCAGCCCGGCGCTCGGCGGCAGGCCGATCAGGGTGGTGGCGATCAGGTAACCGATGCCGCCGGCGACCGTGATCTGGATCAGGGCGCCGGGCACCGCGCTTCGCCGCACGGCGAGGAGGTCATCGAAGGAGAAACGCAGGCCGACCTCGAACAGGAGCAACGCCACCCCGATTTCGGCCAATTCGTTGGTGATGGTCTGATCGGCAACGTAACCGGGCGTGAAGGGCCCCAGCGCGACGCCCGCAAGCAGGTAGCCGAACACCGGCGACAGCCGCGCCGCACGCGCCGCAGTCCCGCCGATAAAAGCAACAAGCAGTCCGGCGACGAGCGTAGGCAGAAGGCCGATTTCGTGCGGTCCCATCGATCAGCTCTTGGAAGCGAGATGGTATTGGACCGCCTGCTTGGGGCTAGCTCCTTGTTTTGCCGCAAATTCGTTACGGCTGGCGCGCGAACATTTCGTCGCACGCGGGTTTCTCAAGTCAAGTCAGTGCAGGCCTGGGGCCGGAGATCGGTTCGGCCGGCACCGCAGGGGCTATTTCTTGCCGTTGACGCTCGCCCGGCAGCCGGGGTTCTGGATCGCACGCGACTTTTTTTTCAGGCAGGAAATCATGTTATCGACCCGCGGGACCTCGTTGTTGCAGAGGCGGAAGACGTCGGAGGTGCAGGCCGCGTGCCGCTCATTGCCAGCCAGCGCCTGTACCGGCGCGCCGATGGCAGCAAGCATCGCGGCGAGAGCGAGCACGGTTCCAGCTCTCGCCAGGCACTGGGTCGTCGTCGACATGGGAACTTGACTTTCGATGAGAGATTTCGCGGCTTAGCAAACGGGTCGCGCCCGTTCGTTGCTAGGTCTAGCCTAACCGGCATCGGGCCTCTGTGAGGGTGATCACACCACGGGTCGGCGGATTTCTCTAAGGATCGGCCGTATTCTTTCTTAAAGCCGGATCAGCTTGTCCCGACCAGGCTTGCGTGGCTGCGTGTCCGCGCGCGCGCAAGTCGCTATAATTTAAAAAACTTATGCCAGTGCAGGACAGGCGACGAAGGCGGGCGCAGGACCGACAGGGGATGAGATTCTTCAAGCGCTTCCGCGCCGGTCTGTTCGGCAAATATGTCGCCTATTTCGTCGGCTTTGCGATCTTCGTCCTGGCGACGAATGTCGGTCTCGACCTGTGGTTCATCTATCGCGAAACCACCGACGCCGTCGTCAAGCTGGAATGGGAGAAGGCGGAAGCCGCCGCCCAGCGCATTGAGCAGATATTCGGCGAGATCGAGCGGCAAATCACCTGGACCACGCGGGCGAGCGCCAATCTCGAACAGCGCCGCGCCGATTATGTACTGCTGTTGCAGCAGGTGCCGGCGATCGACGAGATCATGCAGATCGACGGCAATGGCCGCGAGCTTTTGCGGATCACCCGCTTCTCCACCGAAGCGATCGCCGGCACCGACTATTCGCAGGATCCCCGCTTCACCCAGGCACTGGCGAAGCGCGTCTGGATCAGCCCGGTGTTCTTTCGCAACCAGGTCGATCCCTATGTCAATATCGCGATGGCTCATTCCGGCGCCTATGCCGGTGTCACCGTGGCCGAGGTCAACTTGCGGTTCCTGCGCGACTCCATCAGCGGCATCCAGGTCGGGTCCGAGGGCTATGCCTATGTGATCGGGCCGGAAGGCCGGCTGCTGGCGCAATCCGGGCAGAACCGGATTCCGCGCGGCACCGCCATGTCCGATCTGAGCCAGGTCGCGGCCATCCTCGCGGCGGGCGAGGACAAGTCCGGCCTGTGGGGATTCGGACGCAACCTTGCCGACCAGTCGGTGCTGGCGGCGGCGGTCGCGATCCCGCGCTTCAACTGGTTCGTCGTGGTCGAGCAACCACTCAGCGAAGCCTTCAGGCCGCTTTACGCGCTGCTGTTCCGAATCGGCTGGCTGCTGCTCACCTGCACTATCCTTGCGGCCCTGGCCGGGGTCGCTCTGGCGCAGCGGATGGTGGTGCCGATCCGCGCCCTCCACAAGGGCGCTTCGCAGCTCGGCGCCAGCGAGTTCGGCACCCGCATCGAGGTCAATACCGGCGACGAGATCGAGGACCTCGCCAACGAATTCAACAGCATGGCGGGCAAGCTGAAGGAGTCCTACGGCCGCCTGGAGCAGACCGTCGAGGAACGCACCCGCGATCTCGCCCGCTCGGTCCGCGAGCTGAAGGCGCTGGAGGAGATCGGCCGCACCGTTGCCTCTTCGCTCGATGTCAGCGCCGTGCTCGCTACCGTCGTCGATCGCGCGGTCGAACTCGCCCGCGCCGACGCCGGCCTGATCTTCGGCTATGACAAGGCGCGGCAAGTCTTCCACCTCAGGGAAGCACGCGGCCTCGACCACGCACTGATCGAGGAAGCGAGCGAGATCAATATTCCGTTGGACAGTCCCCTGGGACACGCGGCGCTCGCGCGTGAGCCGATCACCATTCCCGATCTCGCGCAGATCGAAAGGAAGCGCATGGGGGACCTCGTACTGGCGGCCGGCTTCCATTCGGTGCTGACGCTGCCGCTGGTCGGCCGCGAGGACATTCTCGGCGCGCTCGTGGTGCAGCGGCGCGAGGTCGGGGATTTCGCTCCGACCACGGTGAGCCTGATGCAAACCTTTGCCGACCAGTCGGTGATCGCCATGCGCAATGCCGAGCTGTTCCGCGAGGTGGAGGAGCGCGGCCAGCAGCTTCAGGTCGCCAACGAGCACAAGTCCCAATTCTTTGCGAATATGAGTCACGAACTGCGCACGCCGCTCAATGCCGTGCTGGGCTATGCCGAGCTCTTGGTCGACGGCATCTATGGCACGCTGCCAGAGAAGGCGGTCGAGGTGCTCGAACGCGTGCAGGCGAACGGGCGCCACCTGCTCGGCCTCATCAACGATGTGCTCGACCTCTCCAAGATCGAGGCTAGCCAGTTGACGCTGTCAATGGCCGACTATTCGATGCGCTCGGTCATCGAGTCGGTCTTGGCGTCGACCGAATCGCTCGCCAAGGCGAAGGGCCTTGCGCTCACCGCGGAGATTGCCGACGATCTTCCGATCGGACGCGGCGATGAGCGGAGACTGGCGCAGGTGTTCCTCAACATCGTGGGCAATGCGATCAAGTTTACCGAAAAAGGTTCGGTCGCGATCCGCGCCAAGGCAGAAAGCGGCGCCTTCGACATTGCCGTGCGCGATACTGGCCCGGGAATAGCGCCGCAGGATCAGGCGCGGATTTTCGATGAGTTTCAGCAGGTCGACGCCAGTCATACGCGGCAGAAAGGCGGCACCGGGCTTGGCCTTGCCATTGCGCGGCGGCTGACCGAAATGCACGGGGGAACGATCAGTCTCGTCTCCGAGTTGGGGGTTGGATCGGAATTCCGCGTCATCCTTCCGGTGCGCGCGGCGGCAGAGGACGCGCAGTCATGAACCCGCGTATTCTCGTCATCGAGGATACCGAGGATAATCGCCGCATTCTGCGCGATCTGTTGAGCAGTGCCGGCTTTGATCTGATCGAGGCGGGCGACGGCGAAAGCGGGGTGGCCATGGCGGCCGCGGAGAAGCCCGACCTCATTCTGATGGACATGCAGCTCCCGATCATCGATGGTTACGAGGCGACGCGCCGCATCAAGGCGAACCCGGCCCTGAAGACAACACCGGTGATCGCGGTAACCTCCTATGCGCTTACCGGAGACGAGGAAAAAGCCCGCGCCGCCGGCTGCGACGCCTATGTCGCCAAGCCCTATAGTCCGCGCCAACTTCTCGCCAAGGTGCGCGAACTGCTCGCGTGAGACATAGGCCGCGCCATGAGAAACCCGGCCCGCATTCTCGCCGTCGACGACGCACCGCAGAATCTGGAGATTCTCCGCGCTCGGCTGGAGGCGAACGGCTATGAGGTGATCACGGCGGCTGACGGCGAAGAGGGGCTCGCCCGCGCCCGCGACAGCGACCCCGATCTTGTGCTGCTCGACATCATGATGCCGAAGCTCGACGGCGTCGCCGTGCTGAAAATACTCAAGGAGGATTCGGCGCTGCGCTTCGTGCCGGTGGTGCTCGTCACCGCCAAGTCGGATATGCGCGACGTCGTCGCCGGACTCGAGGCCGGCGCCGACGATTATCTCGTCAAGCCGTTTGACCAGGCGGCGCTGATCGCGCGCGTGCGCTCGTTGCTGCGGATCAAGGAGCTGCATGATCTCGTGCTGGCGCAGGCGGCGAAGCTCGAGGAGCAGGCGGCGGCGCTGGCGGAGCACAATCGCTCGCTGGAGGAGAAGGTCGCGGCACAGGTCGCCGAGATCGAGCGCATGGGAAAACTGCGCCGCTTTCTGCCGCCGCAAATCGCCGAGGCGCTGTCGTCGACGGCCGATGCCGAGGCCGTGCTGTCGAGCCATCGCCGCGAGATCACCGTGGTGTGCTGCGACCTGCGTGGCTTCACCGCGCTTACGGAAAACTCCGAGCCCGAAGACGTGATGACGGTGCTGCGCGAATATCATCGCGATGTCGGCGAGCTGATCTTTAAATATGAGGGCACGCTCGAGCGCTTCGCCGGTGACGGCGTCATGGTGCTGTTCAACGATCCGCTGCCCTGCGCCGATCATGCCGAGCGCGGCGTGCGCTTGGCGCTCGATATGCGTGCCGCGATGGCGGTGCTCGGCGAGCAATGGAAGAAGCGCGGCAATGAGATCGGCTTCGGGGTTGCGGTCGCGGTCGGTTACGCGACGCTCGGCCAGATCGGCTTCGATCGCCGGCTCGAATACACCGCGATCGGCAGCGTGGTGAGCCTCGCCCACCGGCTCTGCGCGGCGGCGAAATCCGGCCAAGTGCTGATCAACCAGCGCGTGCTGGCGGCGGTCGAGCCCCATTGCGAGGTGGCGCAGGTGGGCGAGCTGACGCTGAAGGGCTTCAACCGGCCGGTCCCCACCTACGACGTGCTGCGCTGGCGCGATCGGACCGGATGAAGCTGGATGGCCGGAACGAAGCCCAGCCATCAATGCAAAGCGGCGATCAGCAGTGCTGAGAGCATGCGCGCCCTGCTCACGCTTCGCTGAGCTTGGCCGCGCTCTGGAAAAGTGCCGATCACGCGGCTGATTTGTGGCCGACGAGCCACAGACTGCGTTTTCTCGACACAAATGCGCCCCCTGCGGCGACTTCGAAATTGACCAGCCGCAGAAATGCCTCAAACTGTCAACGCAGCGAGGCGACCATGTCCGACTTCAGGATCAAAGACTTTCTCGACCGGCTTAACGCGCTTGGTCTAATGCTTTCGGTAAGCCGCTTGCCGGACGGCACCATTCGCCTGAATCAATGGCGCGCGATCAATTATTATGAGAATGAGGCTGAGATCAAAAACGTTTGGACCAGCCATATCGTTGGACATGATTCGCGCGTTCAGGACGTCGCGCGCTATATCGAGCTGACCCAGAATCGCCATTTCCGGCCTTTGCGGGCCTGACCCACCGGCTGCACGGCGCGCATGCCGACCAGCGTTTCTGATCAGGCGCCCGGCAAAAGCTGCCGGATTTTTCCAATGTCGGCCCAGGGATCGTTGCGCAGCCGCTTGAGCCGCGCTCGCAGGTTGAGCACCGTGTAGCGGTCCGGCGCAAGCTTCGTGGTGAGCTCGCTCCAATCGACCGGCGTTGAGACCCCGCCGCCCGGCCGTGCCCGCGGCGAATACGCGGCGACCGCCGTCGCGCCGCGTCCGTTGCGCAGATAGTCGATATAGATACGGCCCTGCCGAGCGCTCTTGGTCATCTTGGCGAGGTATTGTCGCGGCGCGTCGCGCGCCATCGCGACGGCGATGGACTTGGTGAAGGCTTTGGCCGCGTCCCAGTCGGCGCCCGCGATCGGCGCCACGACGTGCAAGCCCTTGCCGCCGGATGTCTTCACAAAGCTGGCGAGGCTCAGAGCGGCGAGGCGGTCGCGCACTTCGCGCGCGGCGGCGATCACCTCGGTCCAGCCGACATCGGGAGCGGGGTCGAGATCGAAGACGAGACGGTCGCACCGGTCGATGTGGTCGATGGTCGAACCCCAGACATGGACTTCGAGCACGCCCGCCTGCACCAGCGCGAGCAAGCCTTCGAGCGTCTCGATCGCCATCACCTCGTCGCCATGGTCGTCGATCGTGATAATTCGCCGGCGGTCGAAGGCCGCATGCACGTGCTTCTGCACGAAGCACGGCTCGCCGACGCCGTTCGGGCAGCGCAGCAGCGACAGCGGCCGGCGCACGACATGCGGCGCGATCCAGTCCCAGATGGCGGCATAGAATTCGGCGAGCTGCCGCTTGGTGAAGGCGATGTCGGGCCAGTAGATGCGGTCGGGATTGGTGAGCTTGACCGCAAGCGCGGATGCATTGGTGCTTGATGGTGAGGCCGGCGGCGCGGAGGCTGCCTTGGAATTGTTTCGCCCTGGTACCGTTCTTGCCGACTTGGCTGGTCGCGCGTTCGCTGTCGCGGCGGCTGGCGGGTCATCCGTCTTGACCTTGGGCATCTCGCGCACCACCGCAGCGGCCGGCTTGTCTTCACGCACGCCCTTGAAAGCGGCGTGACGGACGAGCCCGGCATCCGTCCATCCGCGCAATTCGGCTTCGACCACCAGGTCGGGTTTGACCCAGATCGCATCGCGGCGGCGCTCGTCGGCCGGCAGGCGGGCGAACGGACAGCGGTCGATCCGCTGGGGATCGAGCCGCTGCCACAGTTCATGCGCAGTCTTTTGCGTGTAGCCGGTGCCGACGCGTCCGGCGTAATGCAGCTTGCCGTTCCCATAGGTGCCGACGATCAGCGCGCCGATGGCGCGTTGTGATCCGGTCGCGAGCGTGAAGCCGCCGACCACGAATTCCTGCCGTGCCGAGCATTTGCTCTTGATCCAGTTGCGGCTGCGGCCGGATCGATAGGGACTGTCAGCGCGCTTCGACACGATGCCTTCGAGGCCCATCTGGCAGGCATGCTCGAAAACGAGCGGGCCGCGCTCGCGCAAATGCTCGCTCAGGCGCAGCACGGGATTGCGGCTTTTCGCGAGCAGATCGGCGAGCGCCGCCTTGCGCGTGATCAACGGCTCGCGCGTAAGATCACGGCCATCGAGATGCAGCAGGTCGAAGGCATAATAGACGAAGGCGCCGCGCTGCGTGCCTTTGAGGACCGCCTGCAGGGCGGAAAAGCTGGAGACCCCGTTTTCGTCTTCGACGACGATCTCGCCATCAATCAGCGCTGTCGCGGCCGGCAGCGCCGCGACCGCCGCGGCGACCGGGCGAAACCGGGCCGTCCAGTCGAGGCCGTTGCGGGTCTTCAGCACCGCTCGCCCGTGATCGAGCCGCGCCTGCATGCGGTAGCCGTCGAACTTGATCTCGTGAACGAAGTTTGGGCTTGCCGGCGGCGCAGCAGCCATTTCCGCAAGCGCCGGCGGCAGGAAGTCGGGCAGCGGCGCCGCCTCGCGCGTGGCGTTGCTTTGCTTCGCGGCTGCGCGCTGTCTCGCGCCAACACTGGTGCGAGCGGCGTTTCCGGTTAAGAACGCGTCGTGCCGTTTCGCGTTCTGGGGCGGATCATCCGGAGGCGGATCGCGTGCTGCAGAATTCCACACCGCGCCAGCTTTCACTTTGGAGCGGATTTTCGGCGGCCTGCCTTGCGCGATTTCGTCCATCGAGCGATGGGTCGCGACCGACAGCGTTTTCTCCGCGAGAATATCGGGGTCGGCGGCGGTGCGCGCTTGCGCATCCTCGGCCTTGATCAGCAGCCAGTTCTCGTGCTTCTCGCCAGAGCGCTGGCGCATGCGCACGAGATGCCAGCGGCCTTTCAGCTTCTCGCCTTCCAGCGTGAAGACGAGATGGCCTTTGTTGTAGCCGACCTGCGGATCGCCTTCCGGGGTCCAGCGGCCGCGATCCCATAGCATGACCGTGCCGCCGCCATACTGGCCCTTCGGGATCGTGCCTTCGAAGCCGCCGTATTCGAGTGGGTGATCCTCGACCGCGACCGCGAGGCGCTTTTCGCCTGGCACCAGGCTCGGTCCGCGCGTCACCGCCCAGCTCTTCAGCACGCCGTCCAGTTCAAGCCGGAAGTCATAATGAAGACGGCGCGCGGCGTGTTTCTGGACGACAAAGCTGTTGCCTTCGCTCCGCGTGCGCCGGCCCCGCGGCTCCGGCGTGACATCAAACTTGCGCTTGGCACGATAGAGCTCGAGCGCCACTGGCAACGGTCCTGATCTTCAAACTTGCAACGACTGGCGCCTCGATTGCCGCAATCCGTTCCTCCGTCTTGCGCGGCTCATTCTCCGCGCGGCGCAGTGCATTTGCTAGCTCGCCTTCGATCTTATATCCCTTGACGCGCTCGTCTTCAGGAACGGGATCGCCGGTCTCGGCATCGACCACGTCGTATCGAACCCGATGTCCGGTCGCGCGACTAAGTATGTTGAAGCGCACCCTTTGCTCGGTCGAGGTCGCGGGAAACAAGGCGACCGCACACGAGACCAATGACAGCTTGAGATGGCCTTTCCAGTTTGGACGCGGTGCCATGATAACTACTCTAACTTGTGGTTACACTTGACTTGACCCGGTAGACGGAAACGCCGTTCCCCCGTTTTCGGTTCCCCCGGGCACCTGCCGGGCGCCGGACGGTGAATTGGCTTATTGAAACATCTGGTGTAAAGGCTCACCGGTTAACGTGCCTGAACCCTTGCGGGAGAAGCGCCTGTGCTGCAAAAGTCGAAGACCCCCCTACTCGACCTCGTTCAAACTCCGAGCGATTTGCGGCGTCTGGAGACAAACCAGCTACGTCAATTGGCCGACGAACTACGGCAAGAGATGATCGACGCCGTCTCGGTAACCGGCGGCCATCTTGGCGCGGGATTGGGCGTGGTCGAGCTGACCGTGGCGCTGCATTATACTTTTGATACGCCGCGCGACCGCCTGATCTGGGATGTCGGCCATCAGGCCTATCCGCACAAGATTCTCACCGGGCGCCGCGACCGCATCCGCACCCTGCGGCAGGGCGGTGGCCTCTCCGGTTTCACCAAGCGCACCGAGAGCGAGTACGACCCGTTCGGCGCCGCGCATTCCTCGACCTCGATCTCCGCCGGCCTCGGCA
>CAZTTL010000061.1:0-15263 GCA_964616635.1 uncultured Rhodoplanes sp.
GCATGCCGTCCCTGATGACGATGGCGTCCTTGCCGATCAGGTCGATACGGCTGATATGGCTGTCGAGATTGACGCGCACGCACGGCCAATTCAGGCGCGCGGCGACCTGCTCGATATGAGTCGATTTTCCGGTGCCGTGATAGCCGGTCACGATCACGCGGCGGTTTTTGGCAAAGCCGGCCAGGATCGCCAGCGTGGTCGGGCGGTCGAAGCGGTAATCGGAATCAATCTCCGGCACATGCTCGTCCGGCTCGGCATAGGCCATCACTTCCATGTCGCTGTCGATGCCGAAGAGTTGCCGCACCGACACCTTCATGTCGGGCAGACCGGGTATGGTTGTCGTTTCGGGGGTCATTGCTCCTCCTCGCCCCGGCAGCGTCTTGACCCGTGCGGTCCGGGGCGGCTGTTTCTGGTCGGCAAAATAGCAGACCGCGCGCCGCGCGAAAGCATCTGGCCCGAAATCGGCGACGGGGATTTGCACCTTATATAGGGCAAGACGCCTGCCGGTGCAGCCCAGTTCCGGTGCAGGCCGCTTCAGCCTTTCGGTTGCGGCGGGCCACGCCGACGATCAAACCAAGCCGCTCGATTTCAAGAAATTATAGGCCTCGATGATCTCGCGCAGCTTGTCCTCGGAGCCGCGGTCGCCGCCATTGGCATCGGGGTGGTGGCGTTTCACCAACACCTTGAAGCGGCTCTTGATCTCGGCACGCTCCGCGCGTTCTTCGAGGCCCATCGTATGCAGCGCCTTGCGCGCGGCATTGCGCACCACCCGCCGCTCCGACTCGGAACGCGTCGATGCGCCATTCGTCTGTGCACCGCCACCGCCCAATTCGTGCCCGAAGGTGAACGGGTCGGCCGTCGAATCGGAGAAAAACCGCTTCGTATTCAGTCGCCTGAAGCGGGCGCCGAGATTCTCGCCGAGCTTCCAGGTGGGGCGATGGCCGATAACGGCATCCTTCTGAAAGCGCTCGACCGCATCGGCGCTCATCCCGGCGAAATAATTGTAGGAGTGATTGTACTCGCGCACATGATCGAGGCAGAAGCGCCAGTATTCGCGCTCCTGGGTACGGCCCTTGGGAGCGCGATGGGTCGCGGCCGAGGTGCAGCCGGGCCATTGGCAGCCGGGCGCGCCCGCCACGCGGCGGTCGCGGTCGGGCTTGACGCGGATGCGATCAAAGAACGGCGAGTCGAGTTTCATTACCGGCCATTATGCGAAGGTCGCGCAGTTTCCCGCAAGCTTGACAGGACGAATAAGACGTGATCCGCGGGGAGCTAAAGCGCAATCGGGTCTCACACGGATAGCCAGATGGGTGTCAGGGAGGTTATCGTGGAAAAACTTACCGAGGCTTTCGCGCCCGAACGGCTCGGCGTGATCGATGAATCCGATCGCCATCGCGGCCATGCCGGGTGGCGCGAGGGGGGTGAAACGCATTTCCGCGTCAGCATCGTGGCCGATGCCTTCAAGGGCAAGAGCCGGCTCGATCGTCACCGCATGATCAACCAGACGCTTGCCGCCGAGCTTGCCGGCGGCGTTCATGCGCTGGCCATCGAGGCGGCCGCCCCCGGCGAGTGATCCTATAATTCAGCCGATCTGTTTGCGGTCGTTCCGAGGCGCCACGTCGTGGCGAGCCCGGCCCCGGCCCCACACCTTGCTGGCTCCGGTATCCAACCCCCGTGCGAGCCAATCATCCGCGCCTTTATATAAGGTGACGGCACCCGTCCCGATAGCGCTCGCGCCTACCCGCCGAGCAGCGCCAGCGTTGCCGCCGCATGCATGCGCTTGTCGCCAGCAGCGATGATGCGCCCGCCCTTCTCGGCACTCTCCCCTTCCCAGGTCGTGATGATGCCGCCGGCTCCGGTGACGATCGGGATCAGCGCGGCGACGTCATGCGGCTTGAGCTCGGTCTCGATCACGAGATCGACATGGCCGGCGGCGAGCATGCAATAGGCATAGCAATCCCCGCCATAGCGCGACAGGCGTGCCGCCTCTTCGACCCGGGCGAAAGCCGCGCGGTCGTCCGGTTTCATCAACCGCGGGCTCGTGGTCGAGACCACTGCCTGGTCGAGACTCGGGCACGGGCGCACCATCAGCTCACGTTCGCCATGCGGCCCCCGATAATGCGCGCCCTTGCCGTCGCCGCTGAAGCTCTCGCCGAAGAAGGGCTGGTGCATCATGCCGAAGATCGGCTGGCCGCGGCAAGTCAGCGCAATCAGCGTTCCCCAGGCCGGCATGCCGGCTATGAACGATTTGGTGCCGTCGATCGGGTCGAGCACCCAGACGAATTCGGCATCCGCCCGCTCCGCCCCGAATTCCTCGCCGACGATGCCGTGCTCGGGGAAGTTCGAACCGATGAGGGCGCGCATGGCGAGCTCTGCGGAGCGGTCGGCCGCGGTGACCGGATCGAACACGCCGCCACAGCTCTTGTCATCGATGCTGAGCGAGGTGCGGAAGAACGGCAAGATGGCCTCGCCGGAGACGGTAGCCAGTCTGTCAATGAAGGCCGCAAAGTCGACCGCGGTCATGATTCCCATCCTTCAGGGGCATGGGCTGCCCCTCTTTGCGGCACCAACGAGCGTCCGGCGAAAGCGCGTGGAACATAGATGACGCGAGGCAAAGCCCGTCGCTCGTCCCCGCAATTTATGTGCCTATAAGAGCTTGCGGCGCCGGGCAACTGCACCGTCGCCCTTGCCTGAACACCCCGCCCATGCGACCACGGGCCGTCAGCACGCCTTCAAGCTTCCGGCAACCCCTCCATGACCGATCTCGCTCGAAGCGGCCGCGCCGGCGCGGTGGCCATCGTCGCCACGCTCGGTGCTGCCTATATCGTAAGCATGTTCTTGCGCAACTCGGTCGGGGTGATCGCGCCCAACCTCGCGCAGGGTCTCGCGCTTTCACCACCCCAGATTGCACTTGTCTCCAGCATCTATTTTTTTGCTTTCGTCGCTGCGCAGATCCCGATCGGCGTGGTGATCGATCGCTACGGACCGAAGCGCTGCATGCTGGTCTGCGCCATCGTGACCGTGGCGAGCACGCTGCTGTTTGCCGGGGCCACCAGTTTTGCCGCCATGGTTACCGCCCGCGTGCTGATGGGGCTCGGAACGTCCTGCTTCCTGATGGCGCCGCTCGCGCTTTATGCGCGAACTTTTCCGCCCGACCGCTTCGCCATGCTGACCGGCATCCAGCTCGGGGTCGGCGCTTTGGGCGGGCTGATCGCGACGGCGCCGCTCGCCTATGCCAGTGCCGCGATCGGCTGGCGCGCAAGCTTCACGGTGATTGCGGGAGCGACCACCGTGGTCGGCCTGCTGATTCTGGTGCTGATCCGCACTGATGGGGACCACCGGTCTGCGGATGCGCCAGCCGAAACCCTGGGCGAAGCGGTCCGCGGGGTCGCCCAGGCCTGGCGCTGCCCGGATGTCGGGCGCCTGTTCGTGCTCAACCTCACCGTTTATTCGAGCTATGTTGTCGTCGTTGGCCTGTGGGGCGGACCTTACCTCACGCATGTCTACGGCTTCAGCCTGACCGAGCGCGGGACGCTGCTGTTCGTGCCGGCCTTCACCCAGGTGCTCGGGATGATGGCCTGGGGGGCGAGCGAGCGGGTGTTTCGTGGCTACAAGCCTGCGGTCTATCTCGGTGGCGGATTGACCACGGCACTCCTGTTGATTGTGGGGATTACGGGTCGCCTGCCGCCCGCGGCCTTATGGGCCTGGTTCGCCGCCTTTGGTGCCTGCGCGGCCATCACCCCGGTGGTCCTTGCCCATGGCAAGGCCCTGTTCCCGCCGGCGCTGGTCGGGCGGGGGATGACCCTCCTGAACATGGGCTTCATGGGGGGCGGCTTCGTGTCGCAGCTTGTCAGCGGCTACGTCATCGACCTTTTCCCTCCCCAGGAGGGGGCCTATCCGACCCCTGCCTATCAGGCTATTTTCCTTCTCCAGGCTGGCTTTAGCCTGCTCGGGCTGATGAGCTATCACGGCACCCGCGAGCCCAAGCGCAAGTAGAGACGTCTTAGCCACACGACAAAAGGGTTACCCCCCGAGCAAGGCAGCTATGCCGTGGCTCTCTTGCTTTTTGTGCGACGCGGGCTCATATTTTCGCAGTGCGGTAGCGCGATCGCTCGTGTTACCGCCGCCCTCCTTGGGCGTTTCCTCCCTAGACTTGGGCCGCTGGCACCCGCTGGCGGCCTCTTTTTTTGCGAACTGGTCGCAGTCGAGAGTTTATCTCGCTTGCAAAAGGCGCGGGCCGCTCGGGCGATCGCCGCCCCGCCCTTCGCCAATCCCAGCTACTCCGCCGCGGCCCGATAGGGGCGCAAATCCTCCCAGGGGATCGCCGCGAGCTGGTCGGCGATAGTCTCAAGGTCCGCCGCGACCTGGCGGAACGAGGCCGAGGGCTCGCGGCGGCGCTCATCCATGTACAGAGCGCGATTCAGCTCGAACTGCATCGAGTGCAGGCCGGTCGCCGGGTTGCCGTAGTGCTCGGTGATGAAACCGCCGGCATAGGGCTTGTTGCGGCTGACCGTGTAGCCGAGGCTGCGCAACGTGGCCTCGATGGTTTCCGAGACGATCGGGAAGCAGCTCGTGCCATAGCGGTCGCCGAGCACGACATCGGCGCGCGGGCGATCATCCTTGAGACCGGCGCTCGACGGCATCGAATGGCAGTCGATCAGCACGGCCGCACCGAAATCACGATGCACCCGCGTCAGCAGCCGGCGCAGTGCGCGGTGATACGGCTTGTAGAGGCTCTCGATGCGCGCCAGCGCCTCCTCGACCGCGATGCGGCCATCGTAGATTTCCTGGGCATCGCCAACGATGCGGGCGACCGTGCCCAATCCGCCGGCAACACGCATCGAGCGGGTATTGGCATAGGAGGGCAACCGGCCCTCGAACATGCGGGGATCGAGCTCGTAGGGCTCGCGGTTCACGTCGACGAAGCAGCGGGGGAAGTGCGCCCGCATCAGCGGATAGCCGCGCGTGACCACGCCGGCAAAGAGCATGTCGACGAACGAGTCTTCGGAGCGGCGCAAGGTCGGCAGGTCGAGCCGGGCAAGCTCTAGAAAAGGCCGCGGATAGACATGGCCGCTGTGAGGCGAATTGAACACGAGGGGCCCGCGCCATTCGACCGGCTCCAGCACGTCGAAGGGCGGATCAAACTCGGCAGGCAATTCGGTCATGGGGGCGGCCGGCGCACTCTCGTGTTAATATCTCGTCGACCGATGCACAGGCGTTGCCAGCCGGCCACGGCGGATCGTGGTCATTGTCCGACAGCAACGCCTTTCTGCCAAGATCGGCGCGCGGTTCACGCGCTGTTTACCAGAAATCGGGCTTATGGAATCCTGAATTGTGATGATCTGTCCGGCACGCAAGGCGAACGGCCGCCAATACGTTTCGGTGTAGTCAGTAGGCGTCAGATGTCGAAGATCCTTCTTGCGGAAGACGATAATGATATGCGGCGGTTCCTGGTGAAGGCGCTGCAGAATGCGGGTTTCGAGGTCACCTCTTACGACAATGGCCTCTCGGCGTATCACCGGTTGCGGGAAGAACCGTTCGAGCTGCTGCTCACCGACATCGTGATGCCCGAGATGGACGGCATCGAGCTCGCGCGCCGTGCTTCTGAGCTCGACCCCGACATCCGGATCATGTTCATCACCGGTTTTGCCGCGGTCGCGCTCAACCCCGATTCCTCGGCCCCCAAGCGCGCCAAGGTGTTGTCGAAGCCGTTCCACCTGCGCGAGCTCGTCAACGAAGTGCAGAAGATGCTGGTGGCCTGACCGGCGGCAGGCCAGGCAGGCGCACGCAATCGCGTGCTCGGTCGGATAACGATCCCCGGTTTCATCTCCTGCGACATTTCCCCTCCGGTCATGGCCGGGCCTGTCCCCATGGGCGCCGAGATCAGGCGATAGGCCATCGTCCGTTTGTCCTCGCGAAAGCGGGGACCCAAAATCCCGCGAAAAGCTGGATTCCCGTTTGCGCGGGAATGAACGGAGGCAGGACGAGGCCGGTCATACCCGGCGCACCTGTGATCCCGCTTCCGAGTGATCATCGGACTCCCTTCCGTACCTCCCCCCTTGAGGGGGAGGTCGATCCGCACAGGCAAGCTTGCCCGCGTGGATCGGGAGGGGGTAACTTTAGCGGCACTGGATGAAGGCGCCCCCCTCCCCAACGCTCCCCCACAAGGGGGGAGGGAGCAAAAAGGCGTCGCGTACCCTCGCAAATGAAGACCGATCTCATCCCACGGAAACCGTATCACTCCAACCCGGGACGCCGCCTTGCCTTGCCCATCGCCGGCTTGCCGGGGGCGCGGCAGGCAGATATAGCTTCATGTCCCATTCGGGCGCGTAGCTCAGCGGAAGAGCACTACCTTGACATGGTAGGGGTCACAGGTTCGATCCCTGTCGCGCCCACCATCAACGCCTCAATGTGATAAGTAGAAGCCGTAGCACGCGCCACGGCTGCGGGCTGCATCTAAAGCGGCCGCTCATTGAAAAGCGAGATATAAGGGCCGTAACGGAAACGGCGATTGCGCGTCTGCCCGGTCATCTCTTCGAGGATGCCAAGCTTGACCATTCGGCTGACCAATTCGTTCGCGGCCGGATAGGTCGTGGCGATTAAGGCGCGCACGTCGTTCACCGACACGATAGGCCGCTTATATAAATGCTCAAGCACCCGATGTCCGTTGCCGGCGGCGCGGCCCAGGCCGCCTGCGATCGCCGTCCGGTGGTTCTCGCGCAGCGCGAGAATGCACCGAGCTGTCTCGGTAGCTTGCGCGCTGACTTCGGCCACGCCTTGTAGAAAAAAGGCCAGCCAGGTCTCCCAATCGCCGCTGTCTCGCGTCGCTTGCAGCAGGTCATAATAGCGCTGCCGATGTTGCTTGAAATAATGCGAGAGGTAGAGCACGGGCTTGCGCAGCACTCCCTTCTCGCACAACAAGAATGTCACCAGCAGCCGCCCAACGCGACCGTTGCCGTCCAGGAAGGGGTGAATCGTCTCGAACTGAGCGTGCGCAAGCCCGATCTTCACTAACAAGGGCATGCTATCTTCAGCGTGCAGGAACCGTTCCAGAGCGGCAAGAGCTTCCGGCACCACCTCCGGAGGCGGCGGAACGAAGATCGCCTCATTTAACATGCAGCCGCTTGGCCCGATCCAATTCTGCGAACGTCGCAATTCACCTGGCGTTAGATGCGCGCCGCGAACCTTTTGCAGAAGCCGCTCGTGAATTTCACGGATAAGTCGCACCGATACCGGTAGGTCAGCTAAGCGACTGATACCGTGATTCATAGCGGCAACGTAGTTGATGACTTCATCGACGTCGCGCGGCTGCGCCGGCGCAAGGATTTGAGCCTCGGCGGCCAAAAGGTCTTGGAGCGAGCTTTGCGTTCCTTCAATCTGGCTCGAAAGAACGGCTTCCTTTCGTACGTACATGAGGACGAAGAGGTCCGGGTTCGGCAGAGTTAGGATTGAGCCGTCCAACCGCCCGAGCGCAAGGTCCGCTTGCGACAGCAGACGTTGCAAGGTCCCCTCAATCTGCACGGGCGGTACCGGTGGCAGCTGCGCCGGAACGAAGGCATAATAGCCGGCAGTTTGGCGAACGTAGCGGCCGGAACGGTTCGGTTCCGTCCCGGCCGGCAGGCTATGGTGCTCAGCCTTTTGCAAGTGTCGTAACCCGGTCTATAGTAAAGGTATACTTTAATATAGGAGGAAGTAGGCCCCATATGCAAGCCGCGCTCTCGTAGCGGATGGCTTCCGGAGCGCTGCGCCGCGGGCCGGGGTCACGGCTAATCGCTCCTGCTCAACTCAGCGGGCGCGGCGAGCCGACTTGTCCCAGGAGCTCCAGCGCCAGACGCTGCAGCCTCTACGTGCGCCCGCCTGTATAATCCCGGTACCACGCGACGAAGCGGCGAATCCCTTCTTCGATCGGGGTTTTCGGCGCGAATCCGACCGCGGCGGCGAGGTCGTCGATGTCGGCATAGGTCGCGGGGACATCGCCCGGCTGCATCGGCAACAACTCGCGCTGCGCCGGGCGCCCCAACTCTTGTTCCAGGAGCCGCACCACCTCGGTCACTTCGACCGGCTGGTTGTTGCCGATATTGTAAATGCGCCACGGCGCAAGGCTCGTTGCCGGGTCAGGCTTGTCGCCCGACCATTGCGGATTGCCGGCCGCAGGGCGGTCGACCAGCCGCACCACCGCCTCGACCACGTCGTCGACATAGGTGAAATCGCGCCGCATGTTGCCGGCGTTGAACAGGCGGATCGGGCGGCCGGCACAGATCGCCTCGGCGAACAGCCACATCGCCATGTCCGGTCGGCCCCACGGGCCGTACACCGTGAAAAAGCGCAAACCCGTGGTCGGCAGCCTGTAAAGATGCGCATAGGCATGCGCCATCAGCTCGTTCGCCTTCTTGGTCGCGGCATAGAGGCTGATCGGGTGATCGACGTTTTCGGACGTGCGGAACGGCAGCGCGGTGTTGGCGCCGTACACCGAGGAGGATGAGGCATAGACGAGGTGCCGGCAGCCGTGATGGCGGCAGCCCTCGAGGATGTTGAGGAAGCCGATCAGATTGGCATCGGCATAGTCGTGCGGATGGGTAAGCGAGTGCCGCACGCCGGCCTGGGCGGCGAGATGCACCACGAACGGGAAGCGCTTTCCCGCAAACAGCGCCGCCATCCCTTCGCGATCGGCGAGGTCGCGCTTCTCGAACGAGAACAGCGGTGAAGTGTGCAGTTCCTTGAGCCGCGCCTGCTTCAGGGCCGGGTCGTAATAGGCGTTGAGGTTGTCGAGCCCGACGACCTGCCGCCCGTCGGCGAGCAGCCGGCGCGCCACGTGAAAGCCGATAAAGCCGGCAGCGCCGGTCACCAGCACGGTCGCCTCGCCTGCTGCATTACGCTCGGTCATTGCAAGAAGTGCCATTCACGCTGAAAAAATGAGCCGCTTGCGCGCCAATGACGGCCCACGATCCGGTGCGGCAGGCTATCTTCGGCTGACGCCATCGCAAGCCTTAGCGCGCCTGCCGGGTATAGGAGACGGAACGGCGGCTGCAAAGCCCGCCCGAGCAGCCGGCGAGCAACCGGGCCGCGGCGCAGCAGCATTTTTCGGGACGCCTGGGACGCCTGCCCTCGGACTTGATCCGGAGTAAAGACCGGTTCGCCGCAGAAAATGCGATTATTCAAAGATAAATAACGTGATTTCCAGCTCGACCGGGACGGGAATCGCTTGCCCGCGCAGCCTGCCGCAGTCCTCTCGCAGCGCACAGCCCGACATGCTAAGAAAGGCGCGTGACAGAGGAATGTCGGCCATGAGCGTATCGCTGAAGACTGTGGAAACCCACGATCTGGCATCGACCCTGCGCGAGATCGGTCGCCGGGCGCGCGCTGCCGCGGACAAATTGGTGCTCGCTTCCACCCCCGCCAAGGACGAGGCGCTCCACGCCATGGGCGAGGCGATCCGGGCGGCAACGCCGGAGATTCTTGCTGCCAATGCCGAGGATGTCGCCGAGGCGCGCAGCCGCGGCATGACCGCAGCCTTCATCGACCGGCTGATGCTCGATGACAAGCGGGTAGCATCGATGGCCGAAGGCCTTTCGGTCGTCGCCGACCTTCCCGATCCCGTCGGCGTGCTGATCGACGCCTGGGACCGCCCCAACGGTTTGCGCATCGAGCGGGTGCGGGTGCCGCTCGGCGTCGTCGGCGTGATCTATGAGAGCCGGCCGAACGTGACCGCGGACGCCGCCGGCCTCTGCCTCAAAGCAGGCAATGCCGTGATCCTGCGCGGCGGCTCGGACAGTTTCCGCTCCGCCCGCGCCATCCATGCCGCCTTGATCGAGGGTATCCGCGCCGCGGAGTTGCCGGACGATGCGGTCCAGATCATTCCGACGCGCGACCGCGCCGCTGTCGGCCTGATGCTGCAGGGCCTCGACGGCGCCATCGACGTCATCGTGCCGCGCGGCGGCAAGGACCTCGTCGCCCGCGTCCAGGCCGAGGCGCGGGTGCCGGTCTTCGCCCATCTCGACGGCAACTGCCATGTCTATGTCGATGGAGGTGCCGACGAGAACATGGCAAAGGCGGTCGTGTTCAACGCCAAGATGCGGCGCACCGGCATTTGCGGCGCCGCCGAGACTCTGCTGGTCGACCGCGCCGCGGCGCCGCGGCTGCTCGCGCCGTTGGTCGGCATGCTGATCGAGGCCGGCTGCGAGGTGCGCGGCGACCGCGAAACTCAAAACGTCGATCCGCGCGTCAAGCCGGCGACCGAGGACGACTGGGCAACCGAATATCTCGATGCCATCATGGCGGTGAAGGTGGTCGACGGCGTCGGTGAAGCGATCGCCCATGTCGGCCGCTACGGCTCGCACCATACCGACGCGATTATCACCGCCGACCACCTCGCCGCGGAGCGATTCCTGCGCGAGGTCGATTCGGCGATCGTCGTGCACAATGCCTCCACCCAGTTCGCCGACGGCGGCGAGTTCGGGTTCGGAGCCGAAATCGGCATTGCAACCGGCCGGCTGCATGCCAGGGGTCCGGTCGGCGTCGAGCAGTTGACCACATTCAAATATCGCGTGCGCGGGTCAGGACAGATTCGCCGCTAAACCTGTCCTGCGCTCTTTCGCGAACAGCTCGCCGGGCCCGGAGGATTCGACATATTCATGCCAAGCGCGCCTCAACCGCGCCGGCCTGTCCCGGCCAGGGATTGCGCGGGCCTCGATGCCCGCGACATCCGCATTCCCCTGCATTTTTCCGGCATGCGGATCGGCCTGTTCGGCGGCACTTTCGATCCCCCGCATGATGCGCATCTCGGCGCCTGCCTGCTGGCGATGCATCGGTTGAAGCTCGACCGGGTTTGGTGGCTCGTCACCCCTGGCAATCCGCTCAAGTCGGCGACGGACCTCGCACCGCTCGCCGAGCGCATCGCGGCGGCCCGCGCGCTCGCCCGCCATCCGCGGATCGACGTCACCGGCTTTGAGGCGGCAATCGGCGTCCGCTATACCTACGAGCTTATCCGCTATCTGATCGCGCGAGCGCCGCGCGTGCACTTCGTCTGGATTATGGGCGCGGACAATCTGCGCAGCTTTCATCGCTGGAACAACTGGCGCAGCATTGCCGATCTGGTGCCGATCGTGGTGGTCGATCGGCTGGGCCCCAGTCTTTATGCGAGCGCCAGCACAGCCGGCCAGGCGCTCGATTTCGCCCGGCACTCGGAGCAGGACGCGATCAACCTGCCGACGCGCCATCCCCCCGCCTGGGTCTACCTGCACGGGCTGAAGTCACCCTTGTCGTCGACCGCGCTGCGCGCGCAGCGCCAGTCACATGGTCATCATCAAAGCGAAGCATATTTCGCGCGGCCGGCCAGCGCCGAAGAGTCATGTGCGCGGCGCAAAGCCGACGGGAAGGCCGCCGTCGCCGACGCTTCGTCCCAAACGGGCGAGGGCGACAGCGGGAATGCCGCGTGCCCCGCCGACAACGCGGCCGCTTCGCAGCCCGGCCGGTAGCCAGTGTTGCCGCAAAGTCATTGTTAACGAAAAAGAGCCGCCGTCTTGACGAAAGAAAACTGCGCCACGGAATGCCGGGAGGTTGAATCGTCAGACCTCCGGTGACTATCTATATCAGCGTGATCTCACGAGGCCCGGGCAGCAGGGCCCAGGCCGCAGCCGAAAGGAAAGGCCCCTGACCACGTCTGTCCGTCCCCGGGCGAGCACTCGTCGCACGCCCTTGCCCGTCTCGCCAGTGCGTCCTGACGCTGAGGAGACGCTCCGCCTCGTCCTCACCCACCTCGATGAAATGAAGGCTGAGGACACCACCACCCTCGACCTCCGTCACAAGTCGTCGATCGCCGACTACATGGTCGTGACGTCCGGTCGCTCCAATCGCCATGTCGGCTCGGTAGCGGATCGGGTCATGGAGAAGCTCCGGAATGCTGGGCTCTCGGTGCGCGTGGAAGGGATGCCGCATTGCGACTGGGTGCTGATCGATGCCGGCGACGTCATCGTCAACGTGTTCCGCCCCGAGGTTCGCGCCTTTTATAATCTGGAAAAGATGTGGGCAGGGCGCCAAGGGGACGAGCGGCGCGCCGGCTGAACCCCCGCCGGAGACGGTCAAGCCCTTCATCGCAGTTGCGTTTTAGCCACGAAACGCTCATGATCGCATGCCTTCGTCGCGGGCCAAGGTCGCTCGGCGAAGGCGTGTGGCATTCAGCGTCCGGGCTTTGCAATGCGACTTCTTCTCGCCGCCGTCGGTCGCCTCAAGGCCGGGGCGGAACGTGATTTTGCTGCGCGCTATCTCGACCGCCTGGAGCAAGCAGGGCGCGGCGTCGGCCTCAGCGCCGTCGAGGTCATCGAAATCAAGGACAGCCGCGCGCGGGACATCGCCCGTCGTCGCCTGGAAGAGGCGATCGCGCTTGCCAATGTCATCCCCGACGGCGCCCTGACAGTGGTGCTTGATTCGCACGGCGAAAATATCGAAAGCGCGGCGTTCGCCCGCGAGATCCGGGCCTGGCGCGACAGCGGACGCGAAGTGGCCGCCTTTGTGATCGGCGGGCAGGACGGTCTCGGCGACGAGATCAAGCGGCGGGCCGATTTTTCCCTCGCCTTTGGTGCGGCCACCTGGCCGCATCAGTTCGTCCGGATCATGCTGCTCGAGCAACTTTACCGCGCCGCCACGATTCTCGCCGGCCATCCCTATCACCGTGAGTGACCCGAGGGAGCGGCCGCGCCGGAGCCAATTTCGTTGAAATCGGAATTGCCTCTATCTCGCCTTGCGTGATTCGCATTCTCTGCAGGAACCGGGACCACCCGCCGGATCGAGTCCAAAGGCATGCTTCGCCGGAAAATGCCGCGAGCGCAAAGGCTGTCAACGGCGGGCAAGCTAACCGAAAGTTAAGCCGTGCGACGCGAAGCCGCCCCAATCCGTAGCTAAAAACTGTCGCAAATCTCTGGCAGGCGAAGCCCGCCGATGTGGCTCGGGCGGGTGCCCTGATAACCGAATCCTTGGTCGACGCTAGGACACACAAAGCGAGTTCGATTCCCGTGACGCGTGCCTCGCTCGGGAGGGGTCGCATTTCGTTGCGCATGATCCGATCTTCGTGCACTACCGCTGGCCTCGCGGCCCTTGTTCTGGCGCCGCCGCTCGCCATCGCCTATTCGCATCAAGCCGCGGCGCAGAATGAGCCCGCGCGCGCCGGTTCGCCTGCCGAGCTGATCAAGCGGCACGACAAGGAGCTGGACGCCGTCCGCGCCGAGCAGAAAAAGGCGGCCGAGACCGAGAAAAAGCTGCGGAGCGAGATCGACCGGCTGGGTGCGGACCGGCGCAAGCTCAACCAGAACATGATCGAGACTGCCGCGCGCATTCGCGGCGCCGAGCAGGATGTGGCAACGATCGAGAATCGGCTGCAGCTTTTGCAAAACTCCGAGCGCGGCATCAACAATTCGCTGGAAAGCCGACGCGAGGTGATCGCCCAGGTGCTCGCCGCGCTTCAGCGCATCGGCCGCAACCCACCGCCAGCCCTTCTGGTGCGGCCGGAGGATGCGTTGAAATCGGTGCGGACCGCAATTCTGCTCGGGGCGGTGATCCCTGAATTGCGCAAGGAGGCCGAACTGCTCGCCACCGATCTTGCCGATCTCGTGCGCGTCCGGCGGGAAGCGGCAGCCGAACGCACCAAGCGTACCGCCGATCTCGCCGACCTCAACGAACAACGGACTCGACTTGGCTTGCTGATCGACGAACGCAAGCGCCGACTCGGTGAGGCGGAAGGCGAATTCGAAGCGGCGCGCCGGCGCGCCATGCAGCTCGCGCTGCAGGCCGACAATCTCAAGGATTTGATTGCACGGCTGGAAAGCAGCCTCGACGCCGCCACCCGGGCAGCCCGCAACAATGACGAAGCGCGGCAGTCGGAGACGCGTGCGAATCTCGCTGCCCTCAAGGACCCGGGGCGGCTGACGCCGGCGATCGCCTTTGCTTCGGCCAAAGGCATGCTGCCGCTGCCGGTCAACGGCACCCGCACCCGCGAATTCGGCGCCCGTGACCGGCTCGGCGTGACGGAGAAAGGCATTTCCATCGCGACAAGACCCGTGGCACAGGTTACCTCACCGTGCGACGGATGGGTCGTTTATGCTGCACCCTACCGGTCCTATGGCCAACTCTTGATCCTGAATGCAGGCGGTGGCTATCATGTCCTGTTGGCAGGCATGGATCGGATATCGGTTGAGCTCGGTCATTTCGTACTGACCGGAGAGCCAGTCGGCGTCATGGGCAATGGAAGCACGTCTCTATTTGGCTTCGGTGCTAGCTCATCGCCGCCGGTACTATATATCGAGTTTCGGAAGGACGGGTTGCCCGTCGATCCGTCCCCATGGTGGGCAACTAACGACAGCGAGAAGGTCCGCGGATAATGCGCAAGACACCCTTGATTCTCATCGGTGCGGCAGCCGGTGCCGCGATGGCCTTGATCGCGGTTCAACTGCCGCCTTCGGTAGTGCCTGCCTTTGCCAAGTCGGCACCAGCCGACACCTACCGCCAGCTCGACCTGTTCGGCGACATCTTCGAGCGGGTGCGTTTGCACTATGTCGAGAAGCCTGACGACTCGAAGCTCGTTGAATCGGCGATCAATGGGATGCTCGCCGGACTTGACCCGCATTCGAGCTATCTCGACCCGAAAAGCTTCCGTGACATGCAGGTGCAGACCCGCGGCGAGTTCGGCGGGCTCGGCATCGAGGTCACGATGGAAGACGGCCTCGTCAAGGTCGTGGCGCCGATCGACGACACCCCGGCTGCCAAGGCCGGCATCTTGGCCAACGATCTCATCACCCATCTCGACGGAGAGGCGGTGCGGGGCATGACCCTGAACCAGGCTGTCGAGAAGATGCGCGGGCCGGTCAGCACCAAGATCAAGCTCCGCATCATGCGCAAAGGCGCGGACAAGCCGATTGAGGTGACGATCACGCGCGACGTTATCCGCGTCCGCTCAGTGCGCTCACGCGTCGAGGACGACGATGTCGGCTATATCCGCATCACCCAGTTCAACGAGCAGACGACGGATAATCTGAAGAAGGCGATCGCCGACATTTCCAAGCAGGTTCCGTCGGACAAGCTGAAAGGCTACGTCATCGATCTGCGCAACAATCCGGGCGGCCTGCTCGATCAGGCGATCGCGGTTTCGGACGCCTTCCTCGATCGCGGTGAGATCGTCTCGACCCGCGGCCGCGACCCCGAGGAGACGCAGCGCTTCAGCGCCCATCCGGGCGACCTTAGCAGGCATAAGCCGGTCATCGTGCTGATCAATGGCG
>CAZTTL010000062.1:0-14461 GCA_964616635.1 uncultured Rhodoplanes sp.
CCCCCATCGGATAATAGACGCCGGATGTACCGCCGGTCAGGATGTTGATGAAATCGGCCGCGGTCGCGGGCGCGGCGGCGCCGAGAATGACGAGGGCCGCGACCGCGCCAAATGCGCGGGATAACGTGTATCTCATGCTGTGTTTCCTCCGGGAGCCGCAGCGCAAAACTCTGCAGTGCTTAATAATGATGCCGCATCCTATGAAGGAGTGGCTTCGCTGTCACGCCCTGTTGTCGAAAAATGACCGGTGAATGCGGAACGGCTGGGCCACCCCTGTGCTCAGGTCATCGGCTTCCACCAAGTCGGCGCGGCAGCCGGCATCATCCGCTTTTCGCGTTCCGGAGCCTTCCGCAACCGCTGCCTTGCTGGCGCCAGCACTCGCAATGGTCAGTTTTTTCGAGCGCCGACCACGCCGGGTACGAGATCGGATCGGGGTTCTGCACCGCCTGCTGGATGCGTTGGCCGACATAGCCGCTGCCATACGCCGCGGCGGCCGAATCTAGAAATCGCTGGCGATGCCCTTCACTTCCCAGTCGCCGTACCGCGCGGGTTCGAGGCCGCCGCGCCCGTTGAACTCGGCCGGCTGCTCAGTGGTCTTGCGGTCGATATCCGCGCGCCGCGCCGCCGCCTCGGCTAGCGCGCGCTGGGCGGCCGGCGTGAGCTTCTTCGCGGCCGGCTCGGCGGTTGCCCGCTCGGCGGGATGGCTCGCCGTCGCGGTGGCGTCGACGGGCTCGTTCTTTGTCGCGGCAGGGTCGGAGGCGCTCATGGCTTTGACAAACAACCCCCGGCACGGCGCGTCAACGGGAAAATGCCACCGGACCCCGGTTGCGGCTGTTGCTTGCAGCGGATCGGGTGATTTCCCATATCGTCTAGCGATGGCGGGCAAAACCTTGCTGGCGCAACGAGGGAAACGATGAACTATCTGAAAACGGCGATCCTGCTTGCGGGGCTGACGGCCCTGTTCATGGGCGTCGGCTATCTCATCGGCGGCACCAGTGGCGCGATGATCGCGTTCGTTGTCGCCGCGGCGATGAACCTGTTCAGCTACTGGAATGCGGACAAGCTTGTCCTCTCGATGCACGGCGCCCACGAGGTGGACGAGCGCACAGCGCCGGAATTCGTGGCGCTGGTGCATGAGCTTGCCGGCCGCGCCGGGCTGCCGATGCCGCGCGTCTATCTGATGGATAATCCGCAGCCCAACGCATTCGCGACCGGCCGCAATCCGGAAAACGCGGCTGTCGCCGCGACCACCGGCCTGCTCAACATGCTCTCGCGCGAGGAAATCGCCGGGGTGATGGCGCATGAGCTTGCGCACATCAAGCATCGCGACACGCTGATCATGACGATCACGGCGACCATCGCCGGCGCGATCGCCATGCTGGCGCAGTTCGGCCTGTTCTTCGGCGGTAACCGCGACAGCAATAATGGCGGCCTCGGCATTATCGGGACGTTGGCGATGGTGATCCTGGCGCCGATCGCGGCGATGCTGGTGCAGATGGCGATCAGCCGCACCCGCGAATATGCCGCCGACGATCTCGGCGCCCGCATTGCCGGGCATCCGCCCTGGCTCGCCTCGGCGCTCGCCAAGATCGACAATGCCGCGCACCAGATCGAGAACGTGCCGGCCGAGCATCATCCCGCGACCGCGCATCTGTTCATCATTAACCCGTTGTCCGGCTCGCGGATGGACAACCTGTTCTCGACGCATCCGGCGACAGAAAACCGCATCGCCGCCTTGCAGCAGCTGGCGGCGGAGATGGGCCAGAGCGGGCGCAGCGGCTGGTCGCAGGCGCGGCGGCCGAGTGGCCGCGGCGCGCCATGGGACGGCGACGATCGCTCGGCCGGGCCTTGGGGCAATGCAGGCCGGCGGTCCGGTGAAGGCCCGTGGGGCGGCGCCGACCGGCGGCAGGGTCCGTGGGGTTAATACTAATCTGATCCGATCGTATTGGGGTAGTCAGGGATACAATTTCCCTCTGCCCGTGTGATCAGTGATCTGCTCTTGCTTTCACGCCAGAGTGAATTCCGTTCGAACCGAATCGGAATTCGCTCTGTTTCTCTTTGCGTGATCGCATTTTCTACGGCGAACGGTGTCCACTTCGCCGGAAAATGCTCTAAGAAGCATGGGTTCCTGGCCTGCGGACGGGTATGCGCCCGGCTGTACGGCTGTGATCTGACACTGCTGACATGACCACCACGGAGCTTTGATGGCCCGGACTGCCTTCTCGCCGCCGACGCAGGTTCCGGGCCTTGCGGCACGCCGCGCCGCGGCCGACATCATCGACGGGGTGATTCATCGCGGACGATCCCTCGACGAGCAGATCGACGGCGCGACCGCGCATACCTCCCTCGCCTATCTCGACGAGCGCGACCGCGCGCTGATGCGCCGCATCATTGCAACGGTGCTGCGGCGCCTCGGTACGCTGCGTCACCTGATCAGCGCATGCCTCGACCGCGGCCTGCCGGCAGAGGCGCCGCGCCTGGAAAACGCGCTGCTGGTCGGGGCGGCGCAGATTCTGTTTCTCGATGTCCCCGACCACGCCGCCGTCGACCTCGCAGTGCGGCTGGTGCAGGCTGATCGGCGCAGCGGGCGCTATGCCGGGCTGGTGAATGCCGTGCTTCGGCGAATCGCGCGCACCGCCGACGAATCGTTGGCTGGCATCGATGTGATCGCGCTCGACACGCCGGGCTGGCTGCTCCAGCGCTGGACGCAAGCCTATGGTGAAGCGACGGCGCGGGCGATTGCCGCGGCGCACGCGCAGGAGCCGCCGCTCGACCTTACGGTGAAATCCGACCCGAAGGTGTGGGCGACGCGATTGCGCGGGCGCGTGCTGCCAACCGGTTCGGTTCGTGCGGTCGCCGCGGGGCCGATCGGCTTGCTTCCAGGATATAGCGAGGGCGCATGGTGGGTGCAGGACGCCGCGGCGGCCCTCCCGGCGCGCCTGCTCGGCGATGTCCGCGGGCAGGCGATCGCCGACCTGTGCGCGGCGCCGGGTGGCAAAACGCTGCAGCTCGCGCTTGCCGGGGCGAACGTGACCGCCGTCGATCGCGCCGAAAACCGCATGGCGCGGCTGCGCGAAAACCTGCGCCGCACCGGTCTTGCCGCAACGCCGGTCATCGCCGAAGTCGCCACCTGGGAGGCGGGGCCGTTCGATGCCGTGGTGCTCGATGCGCCGTGCTCGTCGACCGGCACCATCCGCCGTCATCCCGATATTCCCTGGCACAAGCGGGACGCCGATATCGCCGCGCTGGCCACCATTCAGGCGAGC
Source organism: uncultured Rhodoplanes sp. (assembly GCA_964616635.1). Classification (GTDB taxonomy): domain Bacteria; phylum Pseudomonadota; class Alphaproteobacteria; order Rhizobiales; family Xanthobacteraceae; genus Rhodoplanes. The sequence goes on from CAZTTL010000062.1 coordinate 3,267, forward strand.
CTGCTCGATCACGCGATCGCGCTGACCCGGCCCGGCGGTCGTCTCGTCTTCTGCACCTGCTCGCTGGAACCGGAGGAGGGCGAAGCGCTGATCGCCACCGCATTAGCGCGCGATTCGCGCATCCGGCGGCTACCGATCACGCCGGATGAGGTCGGCGGCACGCCTGAGTTCATCACCGCCGACGGCGATCTGCGCACTTTGCCCTGTTTCTGGCCCGACCCGGAACCACGGATGCCCGGCCTCGACGGATTCTATGCGGCGCGGCTCGAACGTTGTTGACGCCGAAAAGGTTTGATGCTCCCGGCGGTTGCCCTTGGCCTGTCGTTGTTTATGGTGATTCGACACTGGCGGACACCAGCCGGCAGAGAGAATGGGATGTCCCGGGCATCGATTGCAGACCGCGGCAGATTGCTTTGGCTCGTGCTGCGGCGCGGACTCAGCTATGCCCTTGGCCGGCTCGCGGCGCTGCGCGCGCTGCAATTTGTCCGTTGGCCCGGTCCACCTGACCGCCTGGTGATTGCGCCACAAAACCTGCGCACCGCCGACCCGACGCGCGCCAGTGAAATCTATGCCGGCCGCTTTGCGCTGGCCGGCAAGATCGTGGTCTGCGACAGCCGCTCCCCGTTCGAAATGGAGCCGCCCTCCCCGGAATGGGCCGAAGCGCTGCTCGGGTTCAACTGGCTGCGCCATTTGCGGGCGACCGAATCGGCGATCACCCGTGCCAATGCCCGCGCCTTGGTTGATGAGTGGATGATCTTGCAGGGAACCTGGCACCCCTTCGCGTGGCGTTCCGACATTCTGGCGCGGCGGATCATTTCCTGGCTCACCCAAGCGACCTTGATTCTGCACGATGCCGACGTCCGCTTCTACCGGCGATTCGTACGGTGTCTGACGCGGCAAACGCGTTTCCTGCGCGCGACGGCATCGGTCGCGCCGGACGGCGTTGCCCGCCTCCAGGCCTATATCGCGCTTGCTTATGCGGCGCTGTGCGTGGCAGGGCAGACTCGCTATCTGAACCGCGCGACGAATCGCTTGGTTGCTGAAATCGAGCGCCAGATTTTGCCGGATGGCGGTCACATCAGCCGCAATCCCGGCGCGCTGATCGAGCTCTTGGCCGATCTGTTGCCACTCAGCCAAGTCTTCACCGCCCGCAATGTGGCGCCACCGGGTCCGCTGCTCCATGCCATCGATCGCATGATGCCGATGCTGCGGTTCTTTCGCCACGGCGACAATACCTTTGCGCTATTCAATGGCATGGGGCCGACGCCGACCGACCTCTTGGCGACCATCCTGGCCTATGACGATGCGCGCGGAACGCCGGTCGCCAATGCGGTGCATTCCGGCTACCAGCGCGTCGAGGCCGGGTCTACAGTGCTGATCGTCGATACCGGCAGCCCGCCCGACTTGACCCTGAGCGCCGAGGCCCATGCCGGCTGCCTGTCGTTCGAACTGTCGACGCGGTTCCACCGCATTGTCGTCAATTGCGGCCTGCCGGCGACCGGCAAGGCAAGCTGGCGGCACCTTGCACGCGCCACCGCGGCGCATTCGACGGTCACGTTCAACGAGGTGTCGTCATGCCGATTCCTCGACACGGCGTTTTACCGTCGTCTGTTCGGAACGCTCGTGTTCGATGGGCCCCAGGTGACGGTTTCGCGCGAAGAGACCGGTGAGGCAATCGAACTGCAGGCGAGCCATGACGGCTATGCCGAGCCGTTCGGTATCATTCATCAGCGCACCCTCGCGCTTGCCAACGATGGCACGCGCCTGGACGGCGAGGATGTTTTTCTGCCCGCCCGCGGCGATGTTTTTGCCAAGAACGCGGCCGACGCGTTTGCCGTGCGTTTTCACCTGCACCCGTCGGTGCGCGCCAACCGACTGAGCGACGGCCATGGTGTCCTGCTCGCGCTCCCCAACAAGGAGGTGTGGACCTTCTATGCGCCGGTCGATCAGGTCGAAATCGAGGAGAGCGTTCATCTCGCCGGACGCGACGGTCCGCGGCGCACGTCGCAGATCGTGATCCACGGGCGGGCGCGCGAGGCCGCGCGCGTGCAGTGGAGGTTCACCCAATCGCCGCAGAGCGCGGTCGCCGCGCGGCGTGGACGCGAGCAGGAGCCGGAACTGCCGCTGTAGCAGCCGGGCGGTGCCGCCCGCCCCATCCTCCCCCAATGAAATGGGGGAGGAGGACCATCCGCAACATGGTGGAGGGGCCCTCGACCATGCCGTCGTCCACCCCCTCCACCCGCTATTGCGCGGCGTGGGTCTCGTGCTGGCCTTTCAGCATTTCCGCGAGGCGATGCAGTTTGGTATCGAAGCACCCCTGCGCTTCGATCTCCTTGATGGTGGCGATGACGTAATCGCGATTGAACCCGCCGCGCCCGTGGCCCTGGCGCACATGATGCAGTTGTGCGGCGAGGTCGAGGCGCCCGGCATATTGTGGATGGCTGCGATCGACGACATAGACCAGCGCCATCACCCGCCGCTCGCCTGCACCGGCGCCCGGTACCGCTTCGTCCCTGGCTGCAAGCGGATTGGGTTCGCGTTTTTTGTCGTGCAGGGTCACCGCCCGCATCATCTCGCGATAGACATGGGTGACCTGCTCGCGCTCGCGCAGATAGGCGAGCGTCGCCGCCCGCTGCGCTTTGTCGACCCGGTAGGCAATACCGCGACAGGCGCCGCCGCGGTCGAGGCCGAGCACGAGGCCCGGCTTTTCCGGGGTGCCGCGATAGATGAAGGAGTAGACGCACAGCGCGCGGTGCAGTCCGATCAGACGCGCCGGAACCCGCTCGGCAAAGGAAAACCCCGGGCGCCACATCAGCGAGCCGTAGCCGAAGACCCAGAGGTCCTCATCGGCATGATCGAAATCGACAGTCATACGGAAATGCCTTGCCGCCTTCGCCGGGCAGGATTAGGCCGCAATTCACGCCTCATTCGTGGGGTTAGGTCGGCCCCGCTTTCGCGGGGACGAACGGAGAAAATGAGCATCCGCCGCCGTGAGTGTGTTCAGAGCTCATTCGTTGGCTTAGCATCAGGCTCGCCTAACAGCCTGGCCGCCGGGCAGCAAGTGCGAAAGGACAATGCATAGTGCAGGCACATCATTCCGATGCGCTCGAACCGCGGCGACGGTCCTGGCTGGTCGCCCTGCCGTTTATGATTTTTGTTCTGATTGCGGTTGGCTGGAGCATTTTCTGGTTCGTTGCGACCTCGGCGACCGGAAAAGCGCTGTCCCAATGGCGCACCCGCGAGGCGGCGGTCGGGCGCATCTATCGCTGCGGCAAGGAGAGTTTGGGAGGCTTTCCGTTCCGGTTCGAGTTGCGCTGCACCGAGCCGAGCGCGGAATTCAAAGGCGGCCCGCAATCGGCGGCGCTCTCGGCGCGTGACTTCGTCGTCGTCGACCAGGTCTGGCAGCCGACGCTGCTGATCGCCGAGATGATCGGCCCGTTGATGATCGGGGAGCCGGCGGCGAAACCGTCCTTCGCGGTGAACTGGTCGTTGGCGCAAGCGAGCCTCCGCGGCCTGCCGCTCGACCCACAGCGTGCGGCGGTCGTGATCGACCAAGCCTCGCTCGCAAGCGTTGGGGCGAGCGCCCAGACCATGCTCGCCAATGCCGGCCGCCTCGAATTCCACGGCCGAATCGAGTCGGGCAGCGCCCGCGACCATCCCGTTCTCGACCTTGCTCTGAGCCTGACCCAGGCCTCGGCCTCCCGTCTCGGTGAACTCGCCGCCATCCCGTTCGATGCCGATATATCGGCTGTGCTGCGTGGCTTGCCGAATCTTGCCTTCCGCTCATGGCCGGAGACGCTGCGCGCGCTGCAGGCCGCCGATGGCCGGCTCGAAGTCACTCGCGCGCGCGTCAAGCAGGGCGAGGTCCTGGCGGTCGGGTCGGGGTCGCTTGGCCTGACTCCGCGCGGCGCACTCGACGGCGAATTGCAGGTGACGATTGCCAATATCGAGAAGCTTCTTCCCGCCCTTGGCGTCGATCGTGCTCTTTCGCAACTGATCCCGCCGGGGACGATCGAGCGCCTGGTGCCGAGCCTCAACCGACTGGTGCCGGGCCTCAGCGGCATGCTGCGCGGCAATTCGGCGCCTGCCGCCAAGGCAGGGAGCGAGGCCTTGGGTCCAAGTACCGAACTTGAGGGCAAGAGCGCGGTTACCTTGCCGCTCCGCTTCACCGACGGCGTGGTGACGCTGGGGCCGTTCAAGGTGGCGGAAGTTCCCCCGCTCTATTGAGAAGGGATTGCCGGCTGCCGCGGCGGCCTTTGGTCGCAAAGCGCGCGGGCACGAATTATGCGATCGCATTAGCATCGCAAGGTTTCGTTGTTGGGAGGCAACCATGAAGACACTGATTTTCAGCACGGCATGTGCCGCTGTCCTCGCGGCCCCGGCCATCGCGCAGGAGCCGCCCAAGGCGACGGTGAATTTCATCAATGCCCAGGGCAATGAAACCGGCACCGCAACGCTTACCGAAACGCCGAACGGCGTGCTGATCCACCTTGATCTGCGCGGGCTGCCGACGGGCGCGCATGGCTTCCATATTCACGAGAAAGGCGTGTGCGACCCCGCGGTCAATTTCGCGTCGGCGGGTGGCCATTTCAACCCGACCGGCAAGAAGCATGGCTACATGGTGCTCGGCGGGGTGCATGCAGGCGATATGCCGAACCAGTACGCCGGACTCGACGGCCGGCTGCGGGCCGATATCATCAATCCCAATGTGACGCTGACCGATCGCGGCGGCATGCTGTTCGGAAAGGACGGTACCTCAATCGTGCTCCATGACCAGCCGGACGACTATACGAGCCAGCCGTCCGGCAATTCCGGTGCACGCATCGTCTGCGGGGTCATCAAGAAAGTGACTGCCCCGCCGGCACCCAAACAATAAAAGCTATAAACCGGCGGCGAGGGCCCCCGCGGCGCGGCTGTCGGCTGCGCCGACAAATCCCTCCGGGGTGACCGCAATCGAATTCGCAGCGCCGAACAGGGGCCCGGCCTCGACCTTGTGGCCGAGCTTTTCCAGCGCGCGCCGGGTCGCCGCGGGCACGCCCGGCTCAACCAAAACGGCGTCTGGCCGCCATTGGTGATGCACGCGTGGCGCCGCGACCGCCTGGGCGACCGGGCGATCAAAGTCGATACTGTTGACGATCACCTGCAGCACCGTGGTGATGATGCGGCTGCCGCCGGGCGCACCGGTGATCAAAACGGGCGCGCCGTCCTTGAGGACGATCGTCGGCGTCATCGAAGACAATGGCCGCTTGCCCGGTGCCGGTGCGTTCGCGCTGCCACCGATCAGACCGAAGGCATTCGGCGCGCCGGGCTTGGCGGCGAAATCATCGAGCGTATTGTTGAGCAGGATGCCGGTGTCGCCCGCCACCAGTCCGACCCCATAGCTGAAGTTGAGCGACGTGGTGTTGGCGACGGCGTTGCCGAATTCATCGATGATGGAGAAGTGTGTGGTGTTGCCGCCGCCTCCCAGCGCGCTGCTGTCCGGGCGGATGCTTTCGACCGGCCGTGCCCGGTCGGGATTGATACCGGCGCGCAGCTCGGCAGCATAGGCCTTGGAGATCAGGCGCTCGACTGGAACCTCGACGCGGTCGCGGTCGCCCATGTACTCAGCGCGATCGGCATAAGCGAGCTTCATCGCCTCGATCATCAGATGCAGCGCCTCCGGCTTACCGGCGCCGAGCGACTTGAGCGGAAAGCCTTCGAGAATATTGAGCATCTCGATGAGATGGATGCCGCCGGAGGAGGGCGGCGACATCGAGACGATGTCGTAGCCGCGATAGGTGCCGCGCACCGGCTCGCGAATCGCGGCCCAATAGGATTCGAGGTCGATGCGTGTCATCCGCCCGTCGGCCGCGCGCACCGCGGACACGATCTTGTCGGCGATCGGGCCATGATAGAAAGCGCGCGGTCCCTCACGTCCGATCGTCTCCAGCGTGTCGGCAAGCTGAGGCTGCAGCAGCCGGTCGCCTTCCTCCCACGGCGTGCCGTCAGCTTTCGCAAAGATCGCGGCCGTCGACGGCCAGCGCTGCAGGCGCGGCGCGGCGAGCAGCAGTGAATCGAGAAGATCGCCTTCGACGGGAATGCCCTCGCGGGCGAGCTTGACAGCCGGCGCGATCAGCTCCGCCAGCGTGAAGCGGCCTGAGCCGAATTTCTCCAGCGCCAAGGTGAGGCCGGCAACCGTGCCCGGCACGCCGACCGCAAGCCCGCTGTAGCGTGACTTGTTAGGGTCGGCATTACCGCCGGCATCAAGGAACATGTCGGCGGTGGCCGCAGCAGGCGCGGTCTCGCGATAATCAATGGCCACGTTTTCGTGGCTCTTGGCGAGGTGCACCAGCATGAAACCGCCGCCGCCGAGATTGCCGGCCTTCGGCAGCGTGACGGCGAGGGCAAAGCCGACCGCAACGGCGGCGTCGACTGCATTCCCGCCCCGGGCAAGAATGTCGGCGCCGATCAGGCTTGCTTGCCGCTCCTGGGTCACCACCATTCCGCGGTGCGCGACCACCGGCTCGATCCGCACAAACTTGCCGCGGGCGGTCTCGACTTGCGCGATATCGGATTTTTGCGCGGGGGGCTTTCTGTCGCGGGCAAGCCCCGCGCCGGCGATCGCCACCGCAACCACGAACAGGAGCGTGGTCGATGCAAGCCGCGCAAATCGGATCATGGCAGTCCAGTCTCTGTGGATGGTCTCGCTCTATGGGGAATCGCGACCAACGCAAGCCGTTGCCATCCGAACTTGTCCGCTTTGTGAAGTTGGCGCCCGCGCGGGTCGCGGTGTGACAGCGGATCAGAACAACCCGGTGATCTTGCCGTTGTCGGTGACGTCGATGGCGTTGGCGGCGGGCAGCTTCGGCAGGCCGGGCATCGTCATGATGTCTCCGCAAATGGCGACGACGAAGCCTGCACCCGCGGCAAGGCGCACCTCGCGGATCGGCACAATATGGTCATTGGGCGCGCCTTTGAGGTCGGGATTGGTGGCAAAGCTGTACTGCGTCTTGGCGATGCAGACGGGAAGGTTGCCGTAACCCATTGCCTCGAAATTATCGAGCTGGTCGCGCACCGATTTTTCGACCGAGATGTCTTTCGCCCGATAGATCTCGCAAGCGACGGTGCGAATTTTTTCAATCAGCGGCATCTCGTCGGGATAGAGCAGTTCGAGCTTGCTCTTGCCGGCATCGATGATCTCGACCACCGCTTTCGCGAGGTCGAGCGCACCCTGGCCGCCCTCGGCCCAGTGATCGGCGAGCGGTGCCTTGACGCCGAAGCGCGCGCAGGCGTCCTGCACCAGCGCGATTTCAGCAGGTGTATCGGCACTGAAGCGGTTGATCGCAACAACCGGCACAAGACCGAATTTACGGATGTTCTCGATGTGGCGGCGCAGGTTCGGCAGGCCGGCTTCGAGTGCCTTGAGGTTTTCCGTGCCGAGGCCCTCTTTCTTGATGCCGCCATGCATTTTCAGGGCGCGGATGGTGGCGACGAGCACGACGCAGTCGGGCGCGAGCCCGGTCTTGCGGCACTTGATATCGAGGAATTTCTCGCCGCCGAGATCGGCGCCGAAACCGGCCTCGGTGACGACGTAATCGCACAGCTTCAGCGCGGTCGTCGTCGCCAGCACGGAATTGCAGCCATGGGCAATATTGGCGAACGGCCCGCCATGCACGAAGGCCGGCGTGCCTTCCAGCGTTTGCACGAGATTGGGGGCGAGGGCCTCCTTCAACAGCGCTGCCATCGCGCCATGCCCTTTGAAATCACGCGCCCGCAGCGGCTTACGGTCGCGTGTATAGGAGGCGACGATATCACCGAGCCGCGTCCTCAGGTCCGCAAGGTCCCGGGCGAGGCAGAAGATGGCCATCACCTCCGAGGCGACGGTGATGTCGAACCCGGTCTCGCGCGGAAACCCGTTGGTCACCCCGCCGAGCGAGCAGACGATCTGGCGCAGCGCGCGGTCGTTCATGTCCATCACGTGGCGCCACACCACGCGGCGCCCGTCGAGGTTCAACGCATTGCCCCAATAGAGATGATTGTCGATCAGCGCGGTCAGCAGATTGTGGGCGGCGGTGATGGCATGGAAATCGCCGGTAAAGTGCAGATTGATGTCTTCCATCGGCACGACCTGCGCATAGCCGCCGCCAGCGGCGCCGCCTTTCATGCCGAAAGAAGGACCGAGGCTCGGCTCGCGCAGACACAGCATCGCCGGTTTGCCGAGCAGGTTGAGCGCGTCGGCCAGCCCGACGGTGGTCGTCGTCTTGCCCTCGCCGGCGGTGGTCGGCGTGATCGCGGAAATGAGGATGAGCTTGCCATTCGGCCGATCCTGCAGGGTGCGGATGTATTCGAGCGATACCTTGGCCTTGTAGTGGCCATAGGGTTCGAGGTTTTCCGCTGCGATGCCGAGCTTGTCGGCGCCGATGTCGACGATGCGCCGCTTCACCGCCGCCTGCGAAATATCGATATCGGACTTATGCTGCACGTGCTGCGAGACAGGCATGGGACGCGGTCCGTTTGTCGTGAGTGCCGGTGAGGCAAGGGCGGGATGGACTCAACACGCCGGAGCGTGAATGGCGCAGAGTTTATGGTGAGGCGTCGCCTGTCGGCTAGCCCAATTCCGACCGGGCGGCGGCGCGAGCTGAAGTATTGCCCACGCGGCGACAAGGAGAAAAAGTTGGGATAAAAAATCCGGCTTTGCGGAATGAGCGCGAGGCGAGCCCGCCGAAATACCCGTGTCCTGAAAAAAGACGCGGCGCGATCAAAGCTGCCAGACTTGGCCAGGCTTCAGCGCGCGAAATGTCTCAGGGCCAATTCCGGCTTCATGACAGGCAACGGCGAGCGCCTTGACCGGCGCGTCGATCGCCTCATCGGTGAGCTGGAACGTACCGTAGTGATGCGCGAGCGCGAGATCGGCGCCGCAGTGGAGAAAGGTTTGCACAGATTCTTCAGGGTTCATGTGCTGGTCGCGCATGAACCAGCGCGGCTCATAGGCGCCGATCGGCAGGATGGCGAGGCGGAACGGGCCGTAGCGCATCCGCGCCGCGCGGAAATGATAGCCGTCGCCATAGCCGGAATCGGTCACGTGCAGAATACGCCCGGCGGGCGTGTCGAGCACGAAGCCCGCCCACAGCGACTTGTTGCGGTCGGTGACGCCGCGCGCCGACCAGTGCCGCAGCGGCACCGGTGTCACGTCGAGGCCGGGCGCGAGCGCAACGCGGTGGTGCCAGTCGAACGCTTCGACCGCAATCGCGGGGTCGTGCTCGCGCATGATCGCGTCATTGCCGAGCGGGGTGATCACGCGCGGATGGTCGCGTGCGGCAAGCCGCGACAGCGTCGCCGCGTCGAGGTGATCGTAGTGCGCATGGGAGACGAGCACGGCATCGATCCGCGGCAACGCTTCGAACGGAATGCCGGGCGCGTTCACCCGCTTCGGGCCGGCGAAGGAGAAGGGCGAAGCGCGCTCCGACCAAACCGGATCGATCAGCACATTGACGCTCGCGGTCTGCAGCAGAAAGCTGGCATGGCCGACATAGCTGATGCGCAACGCGCCGCCAGTCACCTGCGCCGGCGGGTGATCGCTGAACGGGCTCGGCGCCCAGTCCGGCCACGGCGCGCGGTTTCCCGCCAGCCGCCAGCGCATGAGCTGAAAAACGCTTTTCGGATCGCTCCCGTGCGGGTCGTGGAAGAAAGTGCCGTCGAAATGGTCGGAGACCGGGCCGTCGTAATAGCGCGTCGTCGCGGCACGGCCTGCCAGCCCGGCCGCGGAGAGCGTGGCCAGCCCGGTGATCGAATAGAACAGATTGCGGCGGGTGATCGCCATCGTCTCCATGCGAGCGTGTGTGTTGATCCTTGCGGGACCCTACCGGCGAGGTAGGTTTGCCGCTGCGGACCCGCAAGACGCATAAGGTCGCGCGTGGGTGCGCGATTGACTTGACCGCGTCGGAAAGGGTAGGGTCCGTGCGCTCTCGACCACAACCGTGACGAGATCAGCCGACCGGTCTTGCGAGGCCGGAGGCCAACGCCCGACAGCGCGATGCGCCCTCGGGCGTGTTGGTGTTTTGCTGTTGCATGGTTCGGGCCGTGAAACTTGCTGCGTGCCTCGCCATGAGAGTCCTCATCCTGAGGAGGCCGCGTAGCGGCCGTCTCGAAGGATGCGCGGCTCGGTCGGAGAACGTCCGTCCTTCGAGACGCGGGCTTCGCCCGCTGCTCAGGACGAGGCGAAGAGTAGTTTAGGCCCGCTCCCCTCGTGGGAGAGTGTGGCAAGGACCGCTGGTCCGAGCCGGGTGAGGGGGTGATCCGTCTGAACTCGGCGAAGGCACCCCTCACCCGCCTCGCCGCTTTCAGCGGCTCGGCACCCTCTCCCCGCAAGGGGAGAGGGTGAATATCTGAGTCCAAGCGGCGCGGCTGCATCAACGCTGCCGCGGCTTTGGGAGCAAAGGCCGGCGTGGCTGGATGAAGGCGAACCATGTTTGAGGCACTATCGGACAAGCTGTCCGGCATTCTCGACAAGCTGACGCGGCGCGGTGCGCTGACCGCGGGCGATGTCGATGCCGCGGCGCGCGAGGTGCGCCGCGCGCTGCTCGAAGCTGACGTTGCGCTCGACGTGGTGCGCGGCTTTATCGACAAGCTGAAGGAGCGCGCGGTCGGCGTCGAGGTCATCAAGTCGGTGACGCCCGGCCAGATGATCGTGAAGATCGTGCATGACGAGCTCGTCGAGACGCTGGGCGACACCGCCGATCCGATCGACCTCAACGCCGCGGCGCCGGTGCCGATCATGCTGGTCGGCCTGCAGGGCTCGGGCAAGACGACGACGGCGGCGAAGATCGCCAAGCGCCTCACCGAGCAGATGAAGCGCAAGGTTTTGATGGCTTCGCTCGACACCCGCCGTCCAGCCGCAATGGAGCAGCTTGCCGTGCTCGGCCAGCAGGTCGACGTCGACACGCTGCCGATCATCGCCGGGCAGACGCCGGTGCAGATCGCCAAGCGCTCGCTCGAAGCCGGCCGGCTCGGCGGTTATGACGTGGTGCTGCTCGATACCGCCGGCCGCATCACCCTCGACGAAGCGATGATGACGGAGGCCGCCGAGGTCAAGCAGGCGTCGCGTCCGCACGAGGTGCTGCTGGTCGCCGACGCTCTGACCGGCCAGGATGCGGTCAATCTCGCCCACGCGTTCGACGAGCGCGTCGGGCTCACCGGCATTGTGCTCACCCGTGTCG
>CAZTTL010000062.1:14471-15248 GCA_964616635.1 uncultured Rhodoplanes sp.
CGGCGGCGCCGCGCTTTCGATGCGCGCGGTCACGGGAAAACCGATCAAGCTGATGGGCACCGGCGAAAAAATCGACGCGCTGGAGGATTTCCATCCCGCGCGCATCGCCGACCGCATTCTCGGCATGGGCGACATCGTCACGCTGGTGGAGAAGGCGGCAGCGACGATCGATGCGGAAAAGGCGCGGCGCACCGCCGAGCGCATGCGCAAGGGCGCCTTCGACCTCAATGATCTGTGCGAGCAGCTCGAGCAGATGCAGAAGATGGGCGGCATGTCCGGCCTGATGGGCATGCTGCCCGGCGTCGGCAAGATCAAGAATCAGCTCGCCCAGGCCAATGCCGATGACGGCATGCTCAAGCGGCAGATGGCGATCATCTCCTCGATGACCAAACAGGAGCGGCGCAATCCCGATGTGCTCAAGGCGAGCCGCAAGAAACGCGTCGCCGCCGGCTCCGGCACCAGGGTCGAGGAGATCAACCGGCTCCTGAAAATGCACCGGACCATGGCCGACATGATGAAGGCGATGAGCGGCGGCAAGAAACGCGGGCCGCTCGCCGGGCTCGCCAATGCGTTCGGCTTCGGCGGTGGCATGCCCAGCGCAGAAGAGATGGCGAAGCTCGCCGAGAAAATGCCCGGGGGTGCGGGGGGCGCGGGCGGACGACCTGGCGGGCTGCCTGGAGCACCGCCGGGCATGCCTGGCCTGCCACCGAAATTTCCCGGCGCGCCGGGCGGCTTCCCCGGCCTCGGCGGCAAAGGGTTGCCGCCATTCCCCGGCCT
>CAZTTL010000063.1:0-1345 GCA_964616635.1 uncultured Rhodoplanes sp.
CAAAGAAGCCGAGGCCGCCATCGACATGATGTTCGACGGTGGCCTTGGTGAGCGCGCTTGGGAGATCGTCATCGAGGATTGCCTGGTCGGCGAGGAAGCCTCGTTCTTCGCGCTGTGCGACGGCGAGACCGCGCTGCCGCTGGTATCGGCGCAGGACCACAAGCGCGTGTTCGACGGCGACCAGGGTCCCAATACCGGCGGCATGGGCGCCTATTCACCGGCCCCGGTGATGACGGAGGCGATGACCCGCCGCACGATGGACGAGATCGTGCTGCCGACCCTGCGCGCGATGAAGGCGATGGGCGCGCCCTACAAAGGCGTGCTGTTCGCCGGTCTGATGATCATGCCGACGGGGCCTACCCTGATCGAGTACAATGTCCGCTTCGGCGATCCCGAATGCCAGGTGATGATGCTGCGGCTGAAATCGGACCTCGTGCCGGCGCTGATCGCGGCGTGCGACGGCGTGCTGAAGGCCTTTGATCTGCGCTGGTCGGACGAAGTGGCGCTCACCGTGGTGATGGCGGCCAAAGGCTATCCCGGCAGCTATGCCAAGGGCACGGTGATCGGCGGGCTGGCGGAGGCCGGGGTTATCGAAGGCGCCGAGATTTTCCACGCCGGAACGGCTAGCGGCCCCGACGGCCAAATTCTCGCGAATGGCGGGCGCGTGCTCAATGTTTGCGGGAGCGGAACAACCGTCGCCGAAGCGCAGGCGCGGGCTTATGCGGCGATCGATAAAATCCGCTGGCCGGACGGCTTCTGCCGCCGCGACATCGGCTGGCGGGCGGTGGCACGCGAAGCCGAGACGGAGACGTTACCGGCTGGGGGACGATAGGAAAGTATCATGCGTCCGCAACGAAGCAGACAGAAGCTGACAGTCCTCGCCCTCGCGCTTTCGTGGTTCGCCGCGATTACGCCGGCATTCGCCGTGCAGCCCGACGAAATGTTGCCCGACCCGAAACTGGAAGCCCGTGCCCGCGAAATCTCGCAGGAGTTGCGCTGCATGGTGTGCCAGAACCAGTCGATCGACGATTCGAATGCGCCGCTCGCCCGCGATCTCCGGCTGCTGGTGCGTGAGCGGCTGAAGGCCGGCGACAGTAACGGGCAGGTCATTGATTATCTGGTCGGACGCTATGGCGAGTTCGTGCTGCTGCGGCCGCGCTTCAACTTGCACACGGTCATTCTGTGGATCGCGCCGGCCCTGCTTCTCCTTGCCGGCGCCATCGGCGTGTGCATATCGCTGCGCCGGCGCGGCAACCGCCCCGCCTTCGCGGCCGCGCCTCCGCTCAGCCCGGCGGAGGAAGAGCGGCTCGCCGAATTGCGGCAGGCCAATACCGAGGGCTGACAC
>CAZTTL010000063.1:1445-4391 GCA_964616635.1 uncultured Rhodoplanes sp.
GCATCCGGCGGAACCACCAGTACAGGCCGCTGCACACGGCCCCGATCAACAGGATAATGACGAGGTAGCCATACTCCCATTCAAGCTCGGGCATGTGCTTGAAATTCATGCCGTAGATGCCGGCAACCGCGGTCGGCACGGCGAGAATGGCGGCCCAGGCGGCGAGCTGGCGGGTGATGTCCGTCTGCTGCATCTGTCCGACCATCAGCCCCGCCTCGAACGCGAAGGCGAGCACCTCACGCAAAGCGTCGATCTCCGACTGGACACGGAGAATATGGTCGGTGACGTCGCGGAAGTGCGGCTGCATCACCGGATCGATTGGCACCACATTGGCGTGCTCGATCCTGCGGCACACGTCGACCAGCGGCCCCGCCGCATTGCGCAACCGCAGCAGATCGCGGCGCAGCAGATACAGCCGATTGATATCGGCGCCGCTGAGGCTTTCGACGAGGACGCGATCCTCGATGCATTCGACCTCCTCGGTGACGGCTTCGAGCACCGGTGCATAATTGTCGACGATAAAGTCGAGGATGGAATAGAGAATATAGTCCTCGCCGTGGCTCAGCGCCTCCGGCGCCGCCTCGCAGCGATCGCGCACCAGCGTATATGAAGTCGAAGCGCCGTGCCGGACGCTGACGACATAGCCACGCCCGACGAACAGGTGGGTCTCGCCGAAGGCAATCCGACCGTCGACCATCTGCGCCGTCCGCGCCACGATGAACAGGGTATCGCCATACTGCTCGACCTTGGGAATTTGGTGCGCGCGTTCGGCGTCCTCGATGGCAAGCGGGTGCAAATTGAACTGGCGCTGCACGCGCCTGAGCAGGTCGATCTTCGGCTCGTAAAGTCCGATCCACACGACGTGGTCGGCCTTGCGGGCCCATTCGCCCGCCTCGTCGAGCGGAATGTCGACTTGGCGGCGGCCTTCGCGGTACACGACAGAATTGATCAGGCCTGGTTCCAGCGGACCTGCCGGCAGCTCCATACCGTTCGCAGCTGTGGGAGACGTGACCTGGTCCATCACTGCTCCTTCTCGCCCATTGAACCGCGTGCTTGCCGGTTTCGCAGGCTGGTGTAGCTCTTGGCAATGGCGATTCGGTGTACAGATCGCCGCTTGTTGTCCGGACGGGCGCTGACGCACCGGTCTGGTTCGCGTAAGCGATTGTAAAGCCTAAGCGTTTTGTAAGACCACCAACATTACCAAGGTTTAATTCCTTCGACAGAACCCGGTAAGGGTCGGATGCCCATCTTGCATCCTGCGCTGGCGCCGCACGGCACAGCTTACAGCTTGAAAAACAACGGAGCTTGTCATGATCGAGAGCGAACGTCCCGCTCCCCAGGCGCGTAAAGTGACATCGGCGCGTCGACTTGTCCTTCTCGCCACGGTCGGGGCGCTCGGCGCCGGTGCGCTGCTCGTCCAGCCCTGGAGCGGTACGCCCGCGAAGTACCCCGCCTTCCTGACGGCGCCTGCTTACGCCGAGGCGACGCAGAAGCCGGTCGGATTCGCCGACATCGTGGAGAAGGTGAAGCCGGCGGTGATCTCCGTGCGGGTCAAGATGGGGGTTGAGAATTCCAATTTCAGTATGAATGACGACAACCCGTTCGGGCAGGGCTCGCCCTTCGAGTTCTTCTTCCGGCGCTTCGGTGAGGAGCACGGGCGCCGCGGAATGCCCGACTTCCCGCGCCGCCACCGGCGCAATTTCACCACCGGCCAGGGCTCCGGTTTCTTCATTACGGCCGACGGCTACGCAGTCACCAACAACCATGTGGTCAACAAGGCCGACCGGGTTGAAGTCTCAACCGACGACGGCAAGACTTATCAGGCGAAGGTGATCGGCACCGATCCGCGCACCGACCTCGCGCTGATCAAGGTCGAGGGCCGCAACGACTTCCCGTTCGTGCATTTTGCCGAGCACGCCCCGCGAATTGGTGACTGGGTGCTCGCGGTCGGCAATCCGTTCGGCCTCGGCGGCACCGTGACCGCCGGCATCGTGTCGGCCCGCGGCCGCGACATCGGCGCCGGCCCCTATGACGACTTCATCCAGATCGATGCCCCGGTGAACAAGGGCAATTCCGGCGGCCCGACCTTTGATGCCGACGGCAATGTGATCGGCGTCAACACCGCCATCTTTTCGCCCTCAGGCGGCTCGGTCGGCATCGCTTTCGCCATTCCGGCGGAGACGGTGAAGTCGGTCGTATCCCAGCTCGAGAACAAGGGAGCGGTGACCCGTGGCTGGATCGGCGTGCAAATCCAGCAGATCAACTCCGACATCGCCGACAGCCTCGGGCTGAAGAACACCGAGGGTGCGCTGGTGGCCGAGCCGCAAGACGGCAGCCCCGCCGACAAAGCCGGCATCAAGTCGGGCGATGTGATCGTCGCGGTGAACAGCGAGAAGATGAAGGATGCGCGGATGTTGGCGCGTCGCGTCAGCAGCATGCCGCCCGGCACGACGGTGAAGATCGACCTGATCCGCAAGGGCAAGCCGGAAACCATCACGCTGACCCTCGGCGAATTGCCGAAGCAGCGCGTCGCGAGCCGCAACAGCGATCGCGATGACCGCGGCGGATCGGATTCGATGGACGTGCCGAAGCTCGGACTGACGCTCGCCCCGGCGAATCGCGTGGGCGGTGCTGGAGATAAAGGCGTTGTCGTCACCAGCGTCGATCCCGACGGTACCGCGGCCGACCGCTTCCGCACCGGCGACGTGATCCTCGATGTCGGTGGCAGCACGGTCTCGTCTCCGTCCGATGTGCGCAAGGCGATCAAAGAGGCGCAGAACGGCGGCAAGCGCACCGTGCTGATGCGGGTGAAGTCCGGACCGGGGACGCGCTTCGTCGCCGTCCCGCTCGGGTAAAGACTGGGGCTGCTGACGGCTCTGTCGCCCCCCGCCCCCGGCAGCTCCAGGAGGGACGGGCTCCAGCCCGTCCCTCACTAAAAGGGACCGG
>CAZTTL010000063.1:4491-15113 GCA_964616635.1 uncultured Rhodoplanes sp.
AAAAGGGACCGGACGGCTCGGGTCCGTCTCTCCGCACCGGATAAGGCCCGGCAAGTCCCCCGCCGGGCCAAGAGGGGGCGGGGGTTCTCCGCCGCTTTTTTTGTCGGGCGAGCCGCCTTGTCGGCGCGGGCCCTTCAGCTCGCCCCTGAGCAGAAGCGGCCCTTGCAAAAGTTCCGGCGACGCGTTGGCCGCCGTATTCACCAAATAATGCCGCTGCCGCGGCTTGCAGTTGACGACGACGAGGGGCAGGGTGTTAACCGAATCCGAGGTGAAAGACGTTGCGCGCACGATGCGTCTCCTGATTATCGAAGACGACCGCGACGCCGCCGACTATCTGGTGAAGGCGTTTCGCGAAGCCGGCCATGTGGCCGACCACGCGGCAGACGGTGAAGAGGGATTGGCACTGGCCTCCCATGAGCCTTATGACGTGCTGGTGGTCGACCGGCTGCTGCCGAAGCTCGATGGTCTTTCGGTGATCGGTGCACTGCGCGCCAAAGGCGTGTCGACGCCGGCTCTGATTCTATCGGCGCTGGGCGCGGTCGACGACCGGGTGAAGGGTTTGCGCGCCGGCGGTGATGACTACCTGCCGAAGCCCTATTCGTTCTCCGAGCTGCTGGCCCGCATCGAGGTGCTGGCGCGCCGTCACGGCGGACGCGAGGAGACCGTCTATCGCGTCGCCGATCTCGAGCTCGACCGGCTGTCGCATCGCGTCACCCGCGGCGCCGAGGAGATTGTTCTGCAGCCGCGCGAATTCCGCCTGCTCGAATACCTGATGAAGCATGCCGGCCAGGTGGTGACGCGCACGATGCTGTTGGAGAATGTCTGGGATTATCATTTCGATCCGCAGACCAATGTCATCGACGTGCATATTTCGCGGCTGCGCTCGAAGATCGACAAGGGGTTCGCGCACCCTCTCCTGCACACGGTGCGCGGGGCGGGATATGTGATTCGTGACGGCGCTCGGTAAGCTTCTTCGCACGACGGCGTTCCGCCTCACCCTCGTCTATCTTTCGATCTTCGCGCTGTTCGCAGCGGCGCTGCTTGCCTATTTCGCGCTCAACACGCGGCGGATGATCAACGACCAGATCGTGCGCACGCTCGACAGCGAAATCGCCGATCTGACCCGCCAGTTCGAAATCGGCGGCCTGCGCGGGCTAATGATCGCGGTCGAGACCCGGGCCGGCCACCCCGGCTCCAATCTCTATCTCGTCACCACCCGCACCGGCGACGGTTTGGTCGGCAATGTCGGCTCGCTGGAGCCGGGCGTGATCGAGCGCACCGGCTGGATGGAGACCGCCTATCGCCGGATCGATGAGCCGGAGATCGCCGAACACCAGGCGCTGGTCCGCGTGCTGGGCCTGTCCGGCGGATTTCGCCTGCTGGTCGGACGCGATCTGGAAGAACGCGAACGCTTGTTCAGCATCGTCGCCATCGCCGGGCGCTGGTCGGTGGCGATCGTCATCGTGCTCGGCATTGTCGGCGGTATTTTCGTCAGCCGCCGGGTGCTGCGCCGAATCGATGCGATGAGCGACAAGGCGCAGACCATCATGACGGGCGACCTCACGGGTCGTCTGCCGATCGCCGGCAGTGGTGACGAACTCGACCGCCTGTCGGCCAATCTCAACGCCATGCTCGAACGGATCGAGACCCTGATGCGCGGACTGAAGCAAGTCTCCGACAATGTCGCGCACGACTTGCGCACGCCGCTCACACGACTGCGCAACCGCTGCGAGGCGGCGCTGCGGTCAGCCAGGGATGAGGGCGATTATCGCGAAGCGATCGAAACAACCATTGAGGAATCCGACGCGCTGATTCGTGTTTTCGATGCGCTCCTGATGATCGCCCGCGCCGAATCGGGCGAGCCGCGCGGCGGGATGGAGACCTTCGATGCCGCCGAGATCGCCCGTGATCTCGGCGAGCTCTACGAACCAGTCGCCGAGGAGAAAGGCTTCGTCCTGCACGTGAAGGCCGCAGACACGGCGCCGGTGAAGGGCAACCGCGAGCTGATCGGCCAGGCGCTCGCCAACCTTCTCGACAATGCCATCAAATACGCCGGCACCGCGGCAGTCGATGCAGAGGGTGACCGCGCCGTTCCCGACATCGCGGTTACGGCCGAGACCAAGGCCGACCGCGTGATCCTCAGCGTCGCCGATCGCGGTCCTGGTATTCCGGCAGCGGATCGCGGCCGCGCCATCGAACGCTTCATCCGGCTTGAGAAAAGCCGTTCATTGCCCGGCTCCGGCCTGGGATTGAGCCTTGCTTCCGCGGTCGCACAGCTTCATGGAGGAGAGCTGCGGCTGGAGGACAACGAACCGGGCCTCAGAGCCGTCCTCATCCTGCCGCGAGCCGATGGATTACAGAAGGCGACCTGACGTGGCCGATGACACCTCGCTCGACCCGATCGGCGTCGCCGAGCAGGGCTTGGCGCAGCGGATTGCAAGCGTGCCGCTGGTCGCCGACCCGGCCGCGGCTGGCGCGGCGGTTGACGACTGGCTGCGCTCGATCGCTGACACCGCCGCCGGGCATACGATCGAGCACCTTGCCGCGAGCCACACCCTCGTTCGCCCGCTGATCGAAGCTGTCGCCGGTGGCTCACCTTTTCTGTGGGATTTGGTGCAGCGCGACCCGCGGCGCTTCGTCGAGCTTCTGGCCTCCGATCCCCACGAACGCCTGCGCCTGCGGCTCGCACAGGCCGAGCACCGCATCGCCGCGAGCGCCGACGACGAGGAGGTGATGCGGCAGTTGCGCCGCCTCAAATCGGAAGCCGCCCTGTTGGTCGCCCTTGCCGACCTCGCCGGGGTTTGGGACATCACGCAGGTCACGCATGCGCTGACCGAGCTTGCGGATTCCATCGTGCGCGCAGCCTTGCGCTACCTGCTCGGCGTCGCCGCCCGCACCGGCAGGTTCGCGCCGGACGATGCGGACCGGATCGAGGAGCACTCGGGCTATACCGTCATTGCCATGGGCAAGATGGGGGCCTATGAGCTCAATTATTCGAGCGACATCGATCTCATCGTCTTCTTCGAGCCGGCGGCGCCGATTGCACCGGAGCTCGAACCCGGACCGGTGTTCATCCGCCTCACCCGCAGCCTGATCAAGCTGCTGCAGGAGCGCACCGTTGACGGCTATGTGTTTCGCGTCGACCTGCGACTGCGGCCCGACCCATCATCGACCCAGGTCGCAGTGTCGCTCCCCTTCGCGCTCGATTATTACGGCAATACCGGCCAGAACTGGGAACGCGCCGCCCTGATCAAGGCGCGGCCCTGTGCCGGCGATCTTGCGCTCGGCGAGTATATTCTGCGCGAGCTCGAGCCGTTCGTCTGGCGCAAATATCTCGATTTCGCGACGCTTGCCGATGTGCATGCGATGAAGCGCCAGATTCACGCCTATAAAGGGCATGGCGACATCGCGGTCGAAGGCCACAATATCAAGCTCGGCCGTGGCGGCATCCGCGAGATCGAATTCTTCGTGCAAACCCAGCAGCTCATTGCCGGTGGCCGCAACCCGGCGCTGCGCGGCCGCGGAACGCTCGAAATGCTGGCCGCGCTCGCGGACGGCCAGTGGATCAGCGAAGAAGCCAAGACCGACCTTGAGGCCGCCTATCGCTTCCTGCGCGAGATCGAGCACCGGCTGCAGATGGTCGACGACGAGCAGACCCACACGCTCCCGTCCGATCGCGAGGCGCTGGAGCGCTTTGCGCGCTTTGCCGGCTTCGCGAACCGCGACGCCTTTGCGGCGACGCTGCTCGCGCATCTCCATGCCGTGCAGGGCCACTATTCTCGGCTGTTCGAGGACGCACCGACGCGCGCCGCAGCCGAGCGCGGCCTGTCGTTCCCACCTGACCGTGACCAGAAGGAGACGCTCGACAAGCTCGCCGCCATGGGGTTTGCCAAGCCGATCGAAGTATCGAGCGCGGTGCGGCACTGGCTTGCCGGCGGCCCCGGGGCGCTGCGCGGTGCGGCGGCCCGCGCCCAGCTCGAAGCGCTGGTCCCAGTGCTGCTCGATCATCTCGCGCGCACCGAGAAGCCTGACGCAACCGTGCTCAGTTTCGATCATTTCGTCAATGCGCTGCAGGGCGGTGCCCGTCTGTTCGCCCTGCTCAACCAGAACCCGGATCTGGTGGCGCTGCTCGCGCTTTTGCTCGGCGCCGCCCCGCGTCTCGCCGACACGCTGGCGCAACAGCCGCAGGTGATGGACACGCTGATCGATCCGACCTTCTTCGGCGCTCTGCCCGGCCCTGAGAGGCTGCACGAGACGCTGGCGGTCTCGCTCGACCAGGCGCGCTCGGAGGAGGATTTTCTCGACCGCGTGCGACTGTTCGGCCAGGAGCACATGTTCCTGATCGGCGCCCGCATCATGTCGGGCACGGTCTCGGCCGAGCAGGCCGGCGAGGCTTTTGCCAGCCTTGCCGATGTGATCATCCGCGCGCTCCATCGCACCGTCGAGGCAAACTTCGCGGCGCATTACGGGCGGGTCCGCGGCGGCGAGAGCGCGATCATCGCCATGGGCAAGCTCGGTGGGCGGGAAATGACCGCAAGCTCCGACCTCGACCTGATCGTGATCTATGATTTCGATCCTGCCCGTCCGGAATCGGACGGCAACCGTTCGCTCTATGGCGGCCAGTATTTCGCCCGGTTTACCCAGCGCCTGATCAATGCGCTGACCACGCGGACCAATTACGGGCGCCTCTACGAGGTCGACATGCGGCTGCGGCCTTCGGGGCGCTCCGGTCCGGTCGCGACCTCGCTCGCATCATTCCGCGACTATCAGCGCACCGAGGCCTGGACCTGGGAGCATATGGCGCTCACCCGCGCCCGCGTCGTCTCGGCCTCACCGGCTTTCGCCGCCGCGGTGGAAGCGGCGATCCATGCCGTGCTCTGCCTGCCGCGCGAGGCCGAGCGGATCGCTGGCGACGTCGTCGAGATGCGCCGCGCGGTCGCCGCGGAGAAGGGCGACCAGGAGCGCTGGAACCTGAAAGATGTCGCCGGCGGCCTGGTCGATATCGAATTCATCGCCCAGTATCTCCAGCTCGTGCATGCCACGACCGATCCAGGCATCCTCGATACCTCGACCGTGCACGTGCTCGAAAAGGCGACGCGTCATGGCCTGCTCGCCGCCGAAGACGCCGAGGTGCTGCGCCCAGCCGCACGGCTCTATCACGATCTCATCCAGATTCTGCGGCTGTGCCTGCCGGGCCCGTTCGATCCGGCGACCGCCGGCGCCGGCCTGATCGGCCTGCTCACCCGCGCCGCCGACGTGCCCGATATTGCGACTCTCGAGGCCTATGTCATTGACACGCAGGAACGCGTGCGCAAGAGCTTCATCCGCATACTCGGCGCCGACGCTTAAGCCCTTAAGTCTCTGTTGCGCCGCACGGATCATGCGAGATGGCGCAACCCTGCCACAACGGCCATTCGACCAATCTGGTGGGCATCCCAACCGATCTGCTCGCCAGTTGCGCTTATAACGACCATCCCGTCCCGCTGCACATTTCCGGGGCACGGGAGATGAACAAGAACCTGTTCGAGATGCTGTCGCAGGCACCCGACCTGCCCGACGCCGGCATCGCCTTCTCGCAATACATGATCGCGATGTTCGGCATCGACCCCGAACTGCAGGAGCCGGTGCGCAGCAATGGCGCCAACGGTCCGCGGCGCTACCGCTCATCCTATCTGCGGCTGCTCAAGGGCTGGGGCTATGACGCCAACAGCCCCGAGGGCGCCGTGCTCAAGGGCTGGGTGGAAAGCCGCTTCGGCCTGTTTCCAAACTATCACAAGGCGATTCTCGGGCGCGAGGGAACAGCCTGGGTAGGCTATGTGGAAGAGAAGATGACAAGCCGCTTCCACAACAACGCGATCTATACCCAGCTCGATCTGCTCTACGAGTTCTGCCAATGGGCGCTCGGCCATTTCGTCGCGCCGGGCGAGACCCACCTCACCTTGCACCGCGGCGTGAATGATTTCGATGAGCACCAGATCGTCGAGCACATCGATAAACGTACCGTGGTCGTGCGGCTGAACAGCCTCGGCTCGTTCACCTCCGACCGCACCCATGCCGAGTGCTTCGGCGATGTCATCCTGACCGCCCGCGTGCCGCTGACCAAGATCGCCTTTTTCAACACGCTGCTCTCGATGCACGCGCTGCGCGGCGAAGGCGAGTTTTTGGTGATCGGCGGCAATTACAAGGTTTTCGCGCGCTACGCGTGATCGCGTGTTCGCTTGAGCATTTTCCGGCGAAGTGGACGCCGGTTCGCCGCAGAAAATGCGATCACTCAAAGAGAAATAGAGCGAATTGCGATTCCGTCAGGTCGGATTTCGCTCTAATTTGCGCGCGCGGCTCGATCAAGCCCAGAATGCTTTGATCCGTTCAGCCTCACGCAGGGCACGGGCATGCCCTGCCTTGAGCGCGGGCTCGATTTCCGCGGCAGACAGCAGGTGCACTTTGCCGGGATCGGCGGCGATCAGCAGCGTCTTGGTTCCCACGGCCTCGACGGCCTTGAGCTCCTGCTCGATATCGTTCGGAATATGTGAAAAGCGTTGCTCCGGGTCGGTGAGTGCGACCACCACGGCGCGCTTTGCGCCGGCGACCAGATCGACATGGGTGCTGGTCGCGTTCATCGCTCCATCCATGCACAGCCGGTCGCCGATCCAGGTCGGCCCAAAAACGCCCGGCAAAGACACGCTCGCACAGACGGCATGCGAAATTGGAATTTTGCTCGCTTGCGACACGACGAGCCGCTCGCCGGAATAGCAATCCGTCGTTGTCACATAGAGCTTCGGGCTCGGCCAGGACTGGTCGAGGCTCAGAACGTCGATCATGAGCTGGAGGTCGATGACGGAGGGGTTGCTCGCGGCCATTGCGGCACGCCCGATCGACTGAATCGCGGCGATCGAGCCGTCGTGGGTGGCCTCGGCTGTTTCGCGGGCCCGAATCTGGCTGGGATTGACTGCCTTGGTCGGCACCAACGCAGAGAGGACGTTAGGAAATTCCCCGAAAAACTCGATGTCGTCCTGCAGCAGCCCGGTATGGTTGGCCGCAAGCGCACATCCGACAACGGCTCCGGCTGAGGTGCCGACGATAATATCCGTCAGCTGGTAGGGTACGCCCGCGGCGCTGAGGCCGTGGGCAAAGCCGATCAGCCAGGCGATGAAATATTCGCCGCCGCCGCCGAGCACCAAAGCGCGGTCTTTGCCTTTTCCGAGCGAAGGATCGGCGGGAATCGGCATGACCGCCCCGCCGCCCACGAGTTCCGTCGGCGCGTTGCGAGACGGCGCTGCAGCCTGCGCGACCGCTTTACGGCGCGACAGCAGAAGAGCAACGGCCGTGCCGAGCAAGACGTCGCGCCGCGGCACCATGAAGCGGTCGTTAGCGGTCCTGGCTGGCCTCTTCATGCTGCCTTAGCTCCGATTAGAGCATTTTCCGGCGAAGCGGACGCCGGTTCGCCGCAGAAAATGCGACCACTCAAAGAGAAATAGAGCGAAATCCGATTCCGTTAGGTCGGATTTCGCTCTAGAGCCCTCTTGAGAAACACCCACCCACGATAGCTGGTCCAGGTCAGAACCGGAAAGGCCCGCGGTCCCACCACTCGGCACGGTCCTTGCCCCGCAGAGTCCAGACACCATTCGGACAGGGCCCGCGACCAAGAAATGGACGTGCTGACGCTGCAGGATCGGGCGCTCGGCGCCTATTTGGGCTTCGCTGTCGGCGATGCGCTCGGCGCCACGGTCGAGTTCATGACCGCGGGCGAGATCGCCCAGCGCTACGGCGTCCATAACCGGATGATCGGCGGCGGCTGGCTGCGGCTCGCCCCCGGCCATGTCACCGACGATACTGAAATGTCGCTCGCGCTCGGCCGCTCGCTGATCCGCTGCGGCGGGCTTGATCTGCACGATTTGTGCGAAGAATTCGTTGCCTGGCTGCGCTCGGGCCCGGTCGATGTCGGCAATACCTGCCGCCGCGGCATCCGCCGCTACATCACCAGCGGCACCGTCGCCGGTCCCTATTTCGAGGGCGACGCCGGCAATGGCGCGGCGATGCGCGTGCTGCCTCTGGCGCTGGCGACGTTCGGCCATCCCGACGCAGCCGCGGCGTGGTGCGAGGGGCAATGCCATATCACCCATCACCATCCGTTATCCGACGCCGCTGCCCTGACTCTGGTACGGATGATCCATGCCCTGCTTGCCGGCGAAGGGAAGCCGACGGTTCGCCGGCTCGCCGATGAGCTGGTCGCGAAGCATCGCACCTTCCGGTTCGAGCCCTATCGCGGCATGACGACGGCCTATGTGGTCGATACCCTGCAGACCGTGCTGCATTTCTATTTTCGCACCGAGTCTTTCGCGGATTGCGTGACCGCCACGGTGAACCAAGGGGGCGACGCCGACACCACCGGCGCGCTTGCCGCCATGCTGGCCGGCGCCACTTATGGCCGGGCGGCGATCCCCCCGGCCTGGCTGCGTCGGCTCGACCATCGGGTCGGTGCCGCCATCCTCGCGCAGGTGCCAAGGCTGCTCGCGATTGCGGAGGGTCTTCGGACCGCCGGCAGCACCGCGTAGCCGGCAGTGCTTAGCCACCCCCTCAAAACTCTTGCGCGTCTCAAGTCCAAGCCTATATCCCTGCCCGATCAATAACATCGTGGGCAAGGGCATGAGCACGGATACGCCAACCATCGGAGAAACGCACCCATTCCAGGCCGAAGTCGCCGAATTACTGCGGCTGATGGTGCACGCCGTCTATTCGGAGACCAATGTTTTCCTGCGCGAGCTGATCTCCAATGCGTCGGACGCCTGCGACCGCTTGCGCTATGAGGCGATCGCGCACCCGGATTACCTCGGCGACGATCCCGACCTGCGCATCCGCATCCGTCCGGACAGCGAGGCCGGCACGCTGACGATCAGCGATAACGGCATCGGCATGAGCCGCGAGGAGCTGATCGAGAATCTCGGCACCGTCGCGCGCTCCGGCACCCGCGCTTTTCTCGAACGCCTCACCGAGGCGAAGGACGGCGCCGGGCTGATCGGCCAGTTCGGGGTCGGCTTCTATTCCTCCTTCATCGTGGCCGATCAGATCACCGTGACCAGCCGGCATGCGGGAAGCGCCGAGGCATGGGTATGGCGCTCCTCGGGCGGCGCGGGCTTCGAGATCGCACCGGCGGCTGATGAAGACTTAGCGCGAGTCAAGCGCGGCACCGAGATCGTGCTGCACCTCAAGGAGGAGGCGAAGAAATACCTCGATCCGCACGAGATCGAGCATGTCGTGCACAGCTATTCCGACCATATCCTGTTCCCGATCGAGCTCGTCGAAAAGGACAAGGAGCCGCGGCAGATCAATACCGCGAGCGCGATCTGGCACCGGCCAAAATCCGAGCTAACCGCAGAAGACTACACGCAAGCCTATCGCTCGATCGCGACCGCGTTCGACGAGCCGGCAATGACGCTGCACTACAAGGCCGAAGGCCGGCAGTCCTATGCGGCGCTGCTGTTTATCCCGTCGACGGCGCCGTTCGACCTGCTCGACCCGCTGCGCAAGAGCCACGTCAAGCTTTACGTGCGGCGCGTCTACATCACCGACGATGCGGTACTGCTGCCGCCCTATCTGCGCTTCGTGCGCGGCGTGGTCGACAGCGAGGATTTGCCGCTCAACATCTCGCGCGAAATGCTGCAGAACAATCTGCAGGTCGTGCAGATGCGCAAGGCGCTGACCGGCCGCGTCATCAGCGAACTGGAATCGCTGGCAGAAAAGCAGCCGGACACTTACGCGAAAATCTGGGACGCATTCGGCCGCGTGCTGAAGGAAGGCATCTATGAGGACCAGGAGCGGCGCGACGGTTTGCTCAAGCTCGCCCGCTTCACCACCACGAAAGGCGGTGGTTTGCGCTCGCTCGCGCACTACGTCGCCGACCTGAGGCCGAACCAGACCGACATCTACTATCTCGTCGGTGACTCGATCGAACGCCTCAAGTCAAACCCGAAGCTCGAAGCGGCGCGCGCCCGCGGTATCGAGGTGCTGCTGCTCACCGACCCGGTCGATGCGTTCTGGACGGCGCTGCAGCTCGGCTACGAGGGCAAGCCGCTGAAGTCGCTGAGCCAGGGCGAGGTCGAATTCGGTCTCGTGCCGCTGCTCGATGAGTCAAAGCCGGCAGAGACCGAACCCGCATCGGCCGTGGTCGACGATGCGATCGTCATCGCCGCGGCAAAAACGGCGCTGGGTGAGCGCGTCTCCGATGTCCGTGCCTCGCAGCGCCTCACCGACAGCGCCGCCTGCCTCGTCGCCGGCGGGCTCGGCATGGACCGCGAACTGGAGCGCCTGCTCGCCCGGCAAAACCGCGGCACCGGCGCGAAGCCGATCCTCGAACTCAATATGCGCCATCCGCTCACCCGCGCGCTCGCGCAGGCGCAGAAGGAGAGCCGCACCGACGATGTCGGCGATCTCGCTTCACTCCTGTTCGAGGAGGCGCAGATTCTCGACGGCGAGCTGCCGGACGATCCCGCCGCCTTCGCCGCGCGGCTCAACCGGCTGGTGACGCGCGGCTTGGCTCCGGTCGGCTGAGGGCCGCGCATTGTATGTTGAGCTTGATGCTTACGCGCTTGTACCCCGCACGTCGGGTCGATCACTCACCTCATCCT
>CAZTTL010000064.1:0-14989 GCA_964616635.1 uncultured Rhodoplanes sp.
CCGCGCATCATCGCCTCGAAGGTCACGTCGATCAGCCGCTCTGCCCGCCGCGGAATCGTGCCGACGGCATACATGCGGCTCGAATCGCCGTGCCAACCGTCGAGGATGAGGGTGACGTCGACATTGACGATATCGCCGTCCTTCAGCGGCTTCTCATTGGGGATGCCGTGGCAGACAACGTGATTGACCGAAGTGCAGGTCGAGCGCGTATAGCCGCGATACATCAGCGTGGCCGGCAGCGCGCCGTGGTCCATCGCGAATTCGAACACCAGCCGGTCGATCCGGTCGGTGGTGACGCCGGGTCTGATCTCCGGCCCCAACATATCGAGGCACTCGGCAACGAGCCGGCCAGCCTTGCGCATCCCCGCGAAGGCATCGGCCCCGTAAATCTTGATTTTCCCGGTCTTGCGCAGCGGCGCCGACGCCGCATCAACGTAGATCATTCAGCTCCGGACCTCGCGCTCTCCTGTCGAATGTAGGTCATTGCGTCCTCAAATCAATCGCGACCGCGGCAGCAAGAAACCGGCACGCAGGGGCGCATATTCAAGGGGTCCGGCGCCGCGACGAAGCGGGCTGCCGGCCGCGGTGAGACTGCGGCAGTGTCGGGTCGAAGGCAGCGCGCCCCGCCACCAGGCGCATGGTGCGCTCGATCAGCGCCCGGTCAGGTTCGATATGACCGGTCAAGAGCTGGAACCAGTTGAAGCCCTGATAGAGGCGGAGCCGGTCCTCGGCTTCGTCCGCCGCGATCTCGCCGCGGGCAACGGCACGGGCAAACATCTCCTTCAAGCCCGCCGTGCGCCCGGGCAAGAACTTGGCACGCAGCGATTCCAGCGCGGTTTCGCTCGCCTGCGCCTCGGCAATCAAGGCGCGGAACGCATCGCCGGAGGGCGTATCGCGCCAGAAGCGCCACAGGGCAGCCGTATAGGCAACGAGATCGCCAACGAGATCGCCGGTATCCGGCACGGCCACCGTCGCGGCCTTGTCGGCCATGTATACCGCGATGAAGAGATCAGCTTTGGTCGGCCACCAGCGATAGACCGTCGTCTTCCCGGCACCGGCCCGCCGCGCCACCGCCTCGATCGAAAAGCCGGCAAATCCCTGCTCCACGAGAAGTGCCCGCGCGGCTTCGAGGATCGCGTGTTCACTGGCCGGATTGCGCTTGGCGCCGATCGAGCGCCGGGGCACCGCTTTTGTGCCGGGCATGATGTTCACCGCTCCTGGCGCGAATTCCACGCCAGCAGGACCGGAATTCGCTCTGTATCTCTTTGCGTGATTCGCATCTTCTGTGGCGAACCGGCGCCCCCCCAAGATCAAGTCCGTCGGCCTGCTTGGCGAAAATGCGCCAACCTCGGCCATTGACATAACGAAACGGTCCGTCTATATCAACCACAACGAAACGGATCGTATCGTTAAGGATCAGACTTCACATGACAGCAGCGCCTTCGCCCCCCTCGCGATTTGCTCACTCGCGCTTTGTCGCGACTACCATGATCGGGGCCTACCTGATCATCAACGCCCTGCTCGCGGTCATCGCACCCCTAACGGCCGGTTGGCCGACCGCGGGCATGACCGCCATCGTGGTCCCGCCGATGGTGCTTGCGATGATTCACATCGTGATCCCATTGGCGCGGCGGGCCGGCCGATGAGGATCATGCCGACATCGGCGCGGGACTGGCTGGGGCTGGCCAGCCCCGTCGCCCTCCCGACCAGCACGCCGCCAAGATTGTCGGCACAATGGCGCGCCGTGCAGCGTCTTTCGCTCCCTCCTCCCCCTAGTGGCGCAGGGTCAGCCGGCTGGTGTCTTGGCGGCCCGCACGATGGCGTCCAGCACGAGCTGCTCTGCGGCCTCCGTGTCCAGCCATTGATACAACATTGCGGTGTGCAGGAACCGATCGACGAACAAGGCGCCTGACGCCTTGTCGATCTCATATTTCACGCACGACCGGCGCCCGGACTTGCCGGGCGGGGACGAATTAGGCAACAGTCATATTTCGTAACAATGTCACGCGTCGTAACAAAGTGCGCGTGAGGACCTCGGCTCACGTCTGCCTTTCGATCAACCGCAGAGTTCACAACGATACGTCCCGTGCTTGCTGCCTTTCGTGCTCGATTCTCCGCACTCATCCGTCCGCCGGGCAATCGCCTCTACGGGCTCGATCTCCTGCGCTTTTGCGCCGCGGGCAGCGTCTTCGTCTATCATCAGGTGCTCAACGGCGACATGATCAATGGCTTTCCGCCGACCAGCGCGCTGGTCAGCGAGATCGGCCGTTACGGCAACATCGGCGTCCATCTTTTCTTCGTGCTGAGCGGGTTCGTCATCCTCGCCACGGCCTTGAGAACCGATGGCGCCGGTTTCCTGGCCGGGCGCTTTGCACGCATCTTTCCAACCTTTGCCTTTTGCGCCCTGGTCTCGATGCTGGCGCACGGAGAGATCGAAGGCCGTCTGCCGCCGTCATTCGCTCTCTAC
This sequence comes from uncultured Rhodoplanes sp., assembly GCA_964616635.1. Classification (GTDB taxonomy): domain Bacteria; phylum Pseudomonadota; class Alphaproteobacteria; order Rhizobiales; family Xanthobacteraceae; genus Rhodoplanes. Next base: position 2,468 of record CAZTTL010000064.1, read on the forward strand.
CTGGCTAATCTGACATTCATTCCGCAGGCGTTTGGCTTTGAGTGGATTGACGGCGTGTTCTGGACCCTGCGCTATGAGCTGCAGTTTTACGGGTTCATCTTTCTGCTCCTGGCGACCGGCCAGCTCCGCCGGAAGGCATGGCTCCTGACCTGGCTGTGGCTCGGCATCGCCGCATTGCAGGCAGCCAATGTGTTGCCTGACCCGCTGCGCAAGATATTCGTCGCCGATTATGCCCCGCTTTTCATCGTCGGCGTCGGTCTTTATTGGTGCGTGGAAGCAGTGTCGCCGGCGCGCATTCTCCTGGTGGTCACCGCGACCATCGTCGCCATGATCAGCGAGCTGCCGCGGATTAGCTACAATGAGGCGATTATCCACCTCGCGCTGAATCGTTGGGTGGTGTGCGGGATTATCGCGACATTGCCGCTGCTGTTGCTCGCGGCTTTGCGGCTGCCGCTCTTTCGGCTGGGACCGCTCTGCTATGTTCTCGGCGGGATATCGTACCCGCTCTACCTGCTGCACAATAATCTCAGCGTGGCGCTGATGCCGCGGCTCGGTCTCTGGCTTGGCCTCGCGATCGTATTTGCCGCCTCCACGATCGTCTTCCTGGTCGACGAAAGAATTCGCCCAAGCATTCACGCGGCGCTGGCACGGCTGTTCCGACGCACGCTGTTGCGACCGGCGCTTCCGAGCCGTCCCGCGAACTGATGCGCTGTCACGGACATCCTTTCGTTGGAGACAAGTTCAGGTGCCATGCCCAACGGGCACACGCGCAGGCGACCTCCCCACCGAACCACCCAATTCGTCCTCGATATGGGTGCGAATAACTTCGTCGAAGGATGATTCGGCGGTAAATCCAAGCGTCAGCGCTCGCTGCGGATCGAAACGGTGCGGCCAGCCGCCGACAATGCGCGCGATCATTGGATCGGTCTCGCGGCGAATCAGTGCCACCGCACGGTCGCCGGCAACGCGGCGCAGCGCCTCGATCTGCTCGGCAATGGTGCAGCACACGCCCGGCATGGTCAGGTTGATGCGCGGCCCCAATTGCTCCGGGGCAAGGCCCGCGGCATGGACGAGAAAGCCGACCGCGGCGCGCGGGCTCGCATGGGTCTGGAGCACGCTGTCGGGCACCGGAAGGACCGCCTCCAAGCCAGCAAGGGGGTCGCGAATGATGGCGGAGAAGAAGGCGGAGGCAGCCTTGGCCGTCGGCTCCGGCCGCACCGTAATCGCCGGCAGGCGCAGACCGACGCCGTCGAGAAAGCCACGTCGGCAGTAGTCGGCCAACATATGCTCGCACATCGCTTTCTGCGTGCCGTAGGAGGTGTGCGGGGTCAGATGGAAATCGTCGCCAATCGTCTCGGGAAACGGCCCGCCGAACACCGCAACCGAGGAGGTGAACACGAATTTCGGCCGGTAGCCGTCGCCGATGCTGCGGATCGCTTCGAGCAGCGCCCGGGTGCCGTCGAAATTGACCCGCCAGCCTTTATCGAAATCGCGTTCGGCTTCCGCCGAGACGATGCCGGCAATGTGGAAGATCACGTCGGGACGTCCGGCAAGAAGGGTCTCCGCCGCGCCGTACGCCGCAAGATCGGCCACCGGGAGCAAAACCTCGCCGGAAAAGCCGGCCGGCTGCTTCGGCGCGACGATGTCAGTCAGGGTTAGCTTGGTGATCGCGGTGCCGTTGAGCACGCCGTCGCGGCCAAGCCGTTCGGCAAGCTTGCGGCCGATCATCCCGGCGGCGCCGGTGACCAATACATGCATGGCGTCCCTTCCCCTTGTTCTTCTTCGGCGCTTGCGGCACCTGCTGCCATCACAGCGCAATCACCCCGGCCTCGCCGTCCTCGGTGCCGAAAGCGAGCCGTGAGCCGGACTTGTTCCAGGCGAGCGCCGTCATCGCACCGCCGCCCGGCGCTTTTGCCAATATCTCGGCGCCGTCCTCGAGCCGAATCAGCAGCGCCATGCCGTTGTCGTAGCCGGCGGCGACCACGGCCTCCTTGGGATGGCAGGCCACCGTCGTCACGAGAGCCTGCACCGGGGCGAGCAGACGCGGCTCCTTGCCCATCGGGCCGTCCTTGCCGCCGAACGGCCACACGACAAGCTGGTCGGCGCCGGAAGTCGCGAGCGCAGCGCCATCGACGCTCCAGTCGGTGCTCCGCACCTTCACCGCATAGCCGGTCATGCGCATGTGCTTGCCGTCGACGACCCGCCAGCCGTGCAATGCCGGCTCCTGCATCGCGGTGACGAGAAAGCGACCGTCCGGGCTGAAGCTCACGGCGACATGCGAGCCCTTCCAGCCGAGCCGTTCGGGTTCGGCCTGGGCGTTGGGAAACCACAGCGTGACGCCGTCATAGTGAGCGATGGCCAATCGCAAGCCCTTGGGCGCGAAGGCAAGCCCGCCGACCGTCGACGGCACCGCGAGGCGGCGCGCTTTGCCCTTGCGCGGCAGCACGAACGCCTCCTTCCCCGCCGACCATGCCACCGTGCCGTCGCGATGCAGCGCGACCTGGTCGATCCAGCGGCGCTTGTCGTCGGCCGCGACCAAGCTTGCCTTGCCGCTGGCGTCGAGCGCCATCACCCGCCCGTCGTCGCCCCCGGTGACGATGCGGGTGCCGTCGCAGGCGGCACACAGAATGCCGCCGCCATACATGGCGACCCGCTGCTGCTCACCTTGCTCTCGAACCAGCAGCACCGCCTCTTCCCCCAGCACGAAGGCGGCGGTGTCCTTGAGGAAGGCGACTGCGACGACCGGCGCGCCGGCTTCGACGCGGCGCGTGCGTTCGGCGAGCGGAGAAGCCGCGGACGCGGATGACGCTTCTGTCACGTTGCCACACACGCGCTGAAGCCGTCGCGGATCGCCTGCTCCGGCAACTCACGGCCGATGAAGATGATGCGGCTCTCGCGGCGTTCGCCGCCACCCCAGGGGCGCTGATGGTCGCCGTCGAGGATCATATGCACGCCCTGAAAGACGAAGCGGTCGGGATCATCCTTGAAGGAGAGAATGCCCTTGGAGCGCAGAATTTTCGGCCCCTCCTCGGCAACCAGCTTCTGGATCCACTGAAAGAACCGGTCGGGATCGAGCGGCTGCGCGGCCTTCAGCGCCAGCGCCTGCATGTCCTCGTCGTGGTAATGCCTGAGGCCGCCGACGCTGCGCCGAAGCCCGTCCTCGGCATCATGGTCATGCTGATGGTCGTGGTCATCGTGGTGGTCGTGGTCATGGTCATGATGATGGTGGTGATCATGGTCATGGTCATGCCCGTGGTCATGATCGTCGGCGGTGTCGAGAAAAGCCGGCTCCAGATCGAGAATGCGATCGAGATCAAAGGCGTTACGGCCGAGCACTTCGCCGATGGAGATCGCGCAGCGCTGGGTGCGATGGAGCCTCGCATAGGGATTGATCGCGTGCACATGCGCCTCGACCTCAGCCAGCTCATCGGCGCCGACGAGGTCGGTCTTGTTGATCAGGATCACGTCGGCGAAGGCGATCTGATTCTTCGCCTCCGGCGCATCCTGCAAGCGGTCGCGCAACCATTTGGCATCGGCGACGGTAACGACGGCGTCGAGCTTGGTGCGCCGGCCGATATCGGCATCGACGAAAAAGGTTTGCGCCACCGGCGCGGGATCGGCGAGCCCGGTGGTCTCGACGATGATCGCGTCGAACTTGCCCTTGCGCCGCATCAGCCCGTCGATGATGCGGATGAGATCGCCGCGCACGGTGCAGCACACGCAGCCATTGTTCATCTCGAACACTTCCTCGTCGGCATTGACGACGAGGTCGCTGTCGATGCCGATTTCGCCGAACTCATTGACGATGACCGCAAACTTGTGGCCGTGCGGTTCCGACAGGATGCGGTTGAGCAGCGTGGTCTTGCCGGCGCCGAGATAGCCGGTGAGGACGGTGACGGGAATTTTCTCACTCATGGGGAAGCGCTCCGTTCGGCGCTTATATAGGCGTCTGCCGGGGCCGGAGAAATCCCCGAGGCTGCTGCCGCCGCACCTTGATCCACAACCCCGTCGCCCTCACCACTCCGCCCAGAGACACCTCCAAAGACACTTGTCTCAGCAAAACCGGTGGCGCCGGGGCGGCCGCGTCGTATGATCAGTCATGCTCTACCCTCGCCTGCTTGCTCTTGCCGACCGGATCGACCACTTCACCACGGCGGTCGGGCGCGGCGCCGCCTGGTGCGCGTTGTTTATCGTCCTGGTCGAGGTTGCCGTGGTGCTGATGCGCTATGTACTCGGCCTCGGCTCGATCTGGCTGCAGGAGTCGATCATCTATGGCCACGCCGGGCTATTCATGCTCGCCGCGGCATGGACGCTCGGCGCCAATCGCCATGTGCGCGTCGATATCTTCTATGCCGACGCCCCGCCGCGCCGCAAAGCCTTGATCGATCTTGTCGGCACGCTGGTGTTCCTCTTTCCGTTCTGCCTGGCCTTGCTATGGTGGTCGCTGCCCTATGTCGGGCGTTCCTTCGCCATTCTCGAGCGGTCGCGCGAGGCCAGCGGGCTGCCGTTCGTTTATCTGCTCAAGGCGCTGATCCCGCTCTTCGCCGTGCTGCTCGCGCTGCAAGGCATCGCGCAATTGATCCGGGCGGCGCTCGTGCTGGCCGCCGGCGAATCTTCGCCGGCTGCAGAACGCTGAGCCAACGATGGGTGCAGCCGAACCGCTTGTCATTGCGATGGTCTTTGCGGTCGTCGCGCTGTTGCTGTTCGGCTATCCGGTCGCGCTCACGCTTGCCGGCACGTCGTTGATCTTCGCCCTGCTCGGCGACGCCACCGGGGTGATGAACATCGCGCTGCTCGGCGCCCTGCCGCAGCGCATCTTCGGCGTGATGACGAACGAGGTGCTGCTCGCGATCCCGCTCTTCGTGTTCATGGGCGTGATGCTCGAGCGCTCGCGCATCGCCGAAGAGCTCTTGGAAACGATGGGGCGGCTGTTCGGCTCGCTCACCGGCGGCCTGGCGATTTCAGCGATCATCGTCGGCACCTTGCTTGCCGCAGCGAAAGGGGTGGTCGGCGCCACCACCGTGACCATGGGGCTGATCACGCTGCCGGCGATGCTGCGCCACGGCTATGACCCGCGGCTGGCCGCCGGCACGGTCGCTGCCACCGCGACGCTCGCCCAGATCATGCCGCCGGCAACCGTGCTGATCCTGCTCGCCGACCAGATCAATATCGCCTATCAGTCGGCGCAGCTCGCCCGCGGCATTTTTGCGCCCGCCTCGGTGTCGGTCGGTGATCTTTTCGCCGGGGCGATCGTGCCCGCGGGCCTTCTGGTGCTGCTCTATCTCCTGTTCCAGGTCGTGGTCGCAGTGCTGCGCCCGCAGGCCTGCCCGCCGGTGCCGCCCGACCCGGCCTTGAAGGGCACAGGGGCGGTGCTGCGGCGCATGCTCGAAGCGCTGGTGGCGCCGATCCTCCTCATTATCGTCGTCCTCGGCTCGATCCTCGGCGGCCTGGCGACGCCCACCGAAGCGGCAGCCGTCGGCGCCTTCGGCGCGATTCTGCTCACTGCATACAAGACGGAACGAGGCTCCTCTGCGCTCCTCGCCGCCGGCGCAACCGCGCTCGTGCTGGCGCTGCGGCACGTTGCCAAGGCGCATGGAAGCCAAGCCTATGGTTTGCCCAAATATTCGTTCGGTTTTGCGGCAGCCGTGCTGCTGCTTGCGGCGATTGCCTTCGGGACGGTGCGTGCCGTCGCCGCGGTTGCCCGCAGCGGCGTCTTGCGCGAGGTGCTGGCCTCAACGGCGCATATCACCGCGATGATCTTCACGATCCTGATCGGCGCGACAATGTTCAGCCTTGTCTTTCGTGGCCTTGGCGGTGACGATCTGGTGCAGCATGCGCTTGCTCATCTGCCGGGCGGAACGGGCGGAGCGATTGTGATCGTGATGATCGCGATGTTCCTACTCGGCTTTGTCATGGACGCGTTCGAGATCATCTTCGTCGTCGTTCCGATCGTCGCGCCCGCCCTGCTGCAACTGCCCGGGATCGACCCAATCTGGCTCGGAATCATGATGGCGATGAATTTACAGATGTCGTATATTCACCCGCCACTCGGTCCTACCCTGCTCTTCCTGCGGGGCGTCGCCCCGCCCGACATCACCACGATGCACATCTATATCGGCGCGATTCCGTTCGTGCTAATTCAGATGTCTGCGCTCGTGTTGCTGTGGTACGCGCCGCAGCTCGCGACCCTTGTTCCATCCGCGCTATACGGGAGGTGACGGCGGCGAATGCTGAAATTGCTCATCGCTTGCACTCCCATCGCCCGGCCGAGGATTCGTACACAAACAGGTCCCTCCGGTGTTATACCGACAGACGCCACCGGGGGCTTGGGATAGGTAAGGGTTGATGACCTTCCTGTCCAAACGGTGTATCTGCTCCCCGGCGCCGATAAAAAAGACGCGAGGAACGAACTCATCCCGCATCACGATGCGCGGGACTCCCTCGGAGAGAAACTGATGAAATCCAAGCGAATGATTGTCGACGGAAATGAAGCCGCGGCCTCGGTCGCTTTCCGGCTCAGCGAAGTGGTCGCGATCTACCCGATCACGCCGTCTTCTCCGATGGGCGAATGGGCCGATCAATGGATGGCGGAAGGCGCCAAGAACATCTGGGGCACCATTCCCGATGTCATCGAGATGCAGAGCGAAGGCGGTGCCGCCGGTGCCCTTCACGGTGCCCTGCAAGGCGGCGCGCTCGCGACCACCTTCACGGCGTCGCAGGGCCTGCTGCTGATGATCCCCAATATGTACAAGATCGCTGGCGAACTGACCTCGGCGGTGATTCATGTAGCGGCACGCACCCTGGCCACCCATGCGCTCTCGATTTTCGGCGACCACAGCGACGTGATGGCGACGCGGCAGACCGGTTTCGCTTTGCTCGCCGCCAATTCGGTCCAGGAAGCGCATGATCTTGCGCTGATCGCTAACGCCGCGACGCTGGAAGCGCGGGTACCGTTCCTGCACTTCTTCGACGGCTTCCGCACCTCGCATGAGGTGAACCTGATCGACGAGCTCACCGACGACGATCTCCACGCGATGATCGATGATGATCTCGTGCGCAAGCATCGCGAGCGGGCGATGTCGCCCGACCATCCGATCTTGCGCGGCAGTGCGCAGAATCCGGACGCGTTCTTCCAGGCCCGCGAGGCGATCACTCCGTATTACGTCGCCTGCCCGACCATCGTGCAGAACGCGATGGACCGCTTCGCCAAGGTTACCGGCCGCTCCTATCATCTGTTCGACTATTACGGCGCGCCGGACGCCGAACGCGTCGTCATCCTGATGGGCTCGGGCGTCGGAGCGGCAGAAGAGACCGTCGAGGCGCTGCAGGCGCGCGGCGAAAAGGTCGGCGTGCTGAAAGTCCGCCTGTTCCGCCCGTTTGCGAGCGACGCCTTCCTCGCTGCTCTGCCAAGCACGGTGAAGTCGATCGCCGTGCTCGACCGCACCAAAGAGCCGGGCGCCATCGGCGAGCCGCTCTATCAGGACATTCTCTCGGTCTATGCCGAGCGGATTGCGAGCGGCGCGGCGACTTCGATGCCGAGGATCATCGGCGGCCGCTATGGCCTGTCGTCGAAGGAATTCACCCCGGCGATGGTCAAGGCGGCGTTCGACGAGCTCAACAAGCCGGACCCCAAGAACCACTTCACCGTCGGCATCAATGACGACGTGTCGCATACCAGCCTCGCCGTCGACCCGGATTTCTCGACCGAAGACCCGCGCACCGTGCGCGCGCTGTTCTACGGGCTCGGCTCCGACGGCACGGTCGGCGCCAACAAGAACTCGATCAAGATCATCGGCAAAGGCACCGACAGTTACGTCCAGGGCTACTTCGTCTACGACTCGAAGAAGGCCGGCTCGGTCACCGTCTCGCATCTGCGCTTCGGTCCCAACCCGATCCGCTCGACCTATCTGATCACCAAAGCGAACTTCGTCGCCTGCCACCAATTCCAGTTCCTCAACCGCGTCGACGTACTCACCGCCGCCGACGACGGCGCGACCTTCCTGGTCAACGCTCCGCACGGCCCCAACGAGGTGTGGGAGCATCTGCCGCGACAGGTGCAGGACGGAATCATCCGCAAGAAGCTGAGGGTGTATGTGATCGACGGCTATGCCGCGGCGCGCGAAGCCGGCATGGGCAGTCGCATCAACACCATCATGCAGACCTGCTTCTTCGCCATCAGCGGCGTGCTGCCGCGCGAGGAGGCGATCAAGGCGATCAAGAAGGCGATCGAGGACACCTACGGCAAGCGCGGCACCGCCGCGGTCCAGAAGAACTTTGCCGCGGTGGACACGACGCTCGCGCGCCTGCACGAGATCCGGGTACCGGACAGCGTGACCAGCACCTTCGACATCCTGCCGCCGGTCGCGGCGCAGGCGCCGACCTTCGTGCGCGACGTGCTCGGCCCCATGATCGCCGGCAAGGGCGACCAGCTTCCCGTCAGTGCGATGCCGATCGACGGCACCTTCCCGACCGGGACGGCGCAGTGGGAAAAGCGCAATATCGCCCAGCAGATTCCGGTCTGGGATGAGAAGCTGTGCATCCAGTGCGGCAAATGCGTGCTGGTGTGCCCGCACGCGGTGATCCGCGCCAAAGTCTATGACGCCGCCGAGATCGAGAACGCGCCGCCGACCTGGAAATCGACCAAGCCGAAATGGCGCGAATTCGACACGCTGCGCTACACGCTGCAGGTCTCGCCGGAGGACTGCACCGGATGCCGGCTGTGCATCGAGGCTTGCCCCGCCAAGAGCAAGAGCGAGGTCAAGCACAAGGCGATCAACATGGAGCCGCAGGCGCCGTTGCGCGAGTCGGAGGCCACCAACTGGGACTTCTTCCTGAAGCTTCCCGAGGCCAACCGTGACGTGCTGCGGCACAACTTCGTCAAGGACGTGCAGCTGCTCGAGCCGCTGTTCGAATTCGCCGGCGCCTGCGCCGGCTGCGGCGAGACGCCCTACATCAAGCTGATGACGCAATTGTTCGGCGACCGCCTGCTGGTCACCAATGCGACCGGCTGCTCATCGATCTACGGCGGCAACCTGCCGACCACCCCCTACACGATGAACGGGCATGGTCGCGGCCCGACCTGGTCGAACTCGCTGTTCGAGGACAATGCCGAGTTCGGGCTCGGCATACGGCTCGCCGTCGACAAGCAGACCCAGTTCGCCCGTGAACTGCTCACGCGGGTCAATGGCGCCATCGGTGACGAACTGATCAAGGCCATGCTCGAAGCCGACCAGAGCACCGAACGCGGCATCGAGGAGCAGCGCGTACGCGTCGCCGAACTGCGCCAGCAGCTCGCCGGCAACACATCGCCGGAAGCGCTCGCTCTGAGTTCTATCGCCGATTACCTGGTGCGCAAGAGCGTGTGGATTCTCGGCGGCGACGGCTGGGCCTATGACATCGGCTTCGGTGGCCTCGACCACGTGCTCGGGTCGGGCCGCAACGTCAATGTGCTGGTGCTGGATACCGAGGTGTATTCCAATACCGGCGGCCAGATGTCGAAGGCGACGCCGCGCGGCGCGGTGGCGAAATTTGCCATGGGCGGCAAGCGCACCGGCAAGAAGGACCTCGCAATGGAGGCCCTGAGCTACGGCTATGTCTACGTCGCCAAGGTGGCGATGGGCGGCAACGATGCGCATACCGTCAACGCCTTCATCGAGGCAGAGCAGCATCAGGGCCCGTCGATCATCATCGCCTACAGCCATTGCATCGCCCACGGCTTCGACATGGCGAACGGGCTCAACCAGCAGAAGAACGCGGTGTTGTCGGGCTACTGGCCGTTGATGCGGTACAATCCGAACCTGCGGCTCGAGGGCAAGAACCCGTTCCTGCTCGACTCGAAAGCGCCGAGCATTCCGTTCCGGCAATATGCCTACAACGAAGCGCGGTACACCATGCTGGTGCGCAGCAATCCCATGGCCGCACGCGAGCTCCTGAAGACCGCGCAGGACGACGTCGAACGACAATGGCGCGTCTATTCGAACCGCGCGGCCATGCTGGGCCGCTCCGCGACACCGGACATTGCGCCGCATGATGCGGAAGAGAACGCGGCGCAGACGAATCAGGGAGGCGATGAGGAATGAGCGACCTGACCACAAAATATATGGGCCTGACCCTGAAGTCGCCGCTGGTGGCGTCGGCCTCTCCATTGTGTGAGTCGGCCGACAACATCGTCAAGCTCGAGGAGCAGGGCATCGGCGCGGTCGTCCTCCCCTCGCTGTTCGAGGAGCAGCTCACGCTGGAGAGCCTGACCATCGACGCCGACCTCGAACGCGGCACCGACAGCTTCCCGGAGTCGATCAATTTCTTCCCGGACCTGCATACCTACAATCTCGGACCGGACGGCTATCTCGAGCTTATCGAGGAAGCCAAGGCGCGGGTGTCGATCCCGGTGATCGCCAGCCTCAACGGCATCACCGCCGGCGGCTGGATCGAGTATGCCCGCCAGATGCAGGAGGCCGGCGCCGACGCGATCGAGCTCAACATCTACTCGATTGCGACCGACCCGCTGCAGAGCAGCGAAGCGGTAGAAAAGGGCTATCTGGACCTCGTTGCCAAGATCAAGGAGAACGTGCGCCTGCCGGTGGCGGTGAAGCTGTCGCCATTCTTCAGCGCGCCGGCGAATATCGGCAAGCGGCTGTGCGAGGCCGGCGCCGACGGGCTCGTGCTGTTCAACCGCTTCTACCAGCCCGACTTCGACATCGAGGACCGCGAGGTCGTGCCCTCGCTGGTGCTGAGCCGGCCGGAAGAGCTGCTGTTGCGGCTGCACTGGGTCGCGATCCTCTATGGTCACGTCGACGCCGATCTCGGCATCACCGGCGGCGTGCACAGTGCGCAGGACGTGGTGAAGTGCCTGATGGCAGGCGCCCGAGTAGCGTGCATGACGTCGGCACTGCTGCGCAACGGCGCCCAGCATGCCGGCCGGGTGCTCAGCGCGCTCAACAACTGGCTCGACGAGCATGAATATACGTCGGTGTCGGAGATGTGCGGCAGCATGAGCTACAACGCCGTGCCTGATCCGACCGCCTATGAGCGCGGCAACTACATGAAGGTGCTCGGCTCCTACACGCTGTAAGGGCAACTGGTGTAGGATTAAAAAGGGTCACGACGCCCGCGTCGTGAGCTTCGGCTGCGCAGCCTCGACAGGCTGCGCCGCCGCATCGGTGGCCGGCGATGCGTCGCCGCTGCCGATGCTGACATAGCGGAAGCCGTGGCGCGCCATATCTTCAGCGCGATAGATCTTGCGCAGGTCGACCACGACGGGCCGCGCCATCGTGTTGCGCAGGCGCGCGAAGTCCAGCGCGCGGAACTGCTCCCACTCGGTGACGATCACCAGCGCATCGGCACCCTCGGCGCAGGAATAAGGGCCGTCGGCATAGTCGATCTCGCCGAGCAGCGGCTTCGCCTGCTCCATGCCGGCGGGATCAAAAACGCGCACGCGCGCCCCCATGTCCTGCAGCGCGGTAATCAGCGCAATCGACGGCGCCTCGCGCATGTCGTCGGTATTGGGCTTGAAGGTAAGCCCGAGCACCGCGATCAGCCGTCCGCGCACCGAACCGCCGAGCGCCGCGGCGACCTTGCGCGCCATCGCGCGCTTACGCACGTCGTTGACGGCAACCACCGTCTCGACGATGCGCAGCGGTGAGTCATGGTCCTGCGCCGTCTTGATCAGCGCCACGGCATCCTTCGGGAAGCAGGAGCCGCCGAAGCCCGGGCCGGCGTGCAAAAACTTGGTGCCGATGCGGTTATCGAGGCCGATGCCGCGCGCGATATCCTGCACTTCGGCGCCGACCTTCTCGCACAGATCGGCAATCTCGTTGATGAAGGTGATCTTCGTAGCAAGAAACGCATTCGCCGCATATTTGATCAGCTCGGCGCCGCGCCGGCTGGTGTAGAGGATCGGCGGTGCGTTGAGATAGAGCGGCCGGTAGAGTTCCGCCATCGCCTCGCGGGCGCGCGCATCCTCGGTGCCGAGGACGATGCGGTCGGGGTGCTTGAAGTCCTGGATGGCCGCGCCCTCGCGCAGAAATTCGGGATTCGACACGACGACGACATCGGCGTCCGGCCGCGCCTGCCGGATGATGCGCTCGACCTCGTCGCCGGTGCCGACCGGCACCGTGGACTTGGTCACAACGACGGTGGCCCCTTCGAGCGCGCCCGCGATCTCACGCGCCGCCGCGAACACGTAGCTCAAGTCGGCGTGGCCGTCGCCGCGCCGCGACGGCGTCCCCACCGCGATCATCACGACATCGGCGTCGCGCACGCTCGCGGCCATGTCGGTCGAGAAAGTAAGCCGCCGCGCATGCAGATTGGTACCCACCATCTCGGCTAGTCCGGGCTCGTAGATCGGCATGACGCCCTGTTGCAGCGCCGCGATCTTGCCGGCGTCCTTGTCGACGCAGGTGACGAAGTGGCCGAACTCGGCAAAGCAGGCCCCGGACACGAGCCCGACATAGCCGGCACCGATCATGGCAACGCGCATGCGCTCTCACCCCCGCTCACACATGGTGCGGCGACGCGCGCACC
>CAZTTL010000065.1:0-14955 GCA_964616635.1 uncultured Rhodoplanes sp.
CGATCGGACAGGACGGCATCACCACCGGCGGCAATGTCGGATCATCGATCGGCGGACTGTATTTCGAATCCATCGGCTTTGCTCCCTTGGGGCGAATTCCCTTTCTGTCGAAGCAGAATTCGCTCGAGATTCTTAAGTGGCCGCATTTTCAACGGCGAACCGGCGTCCACTTCGCCTGAAAATGCTCTCTAATCCGGGCGGCCTTCACCGCCGGTGATCAGCCGCACGCTGCGATTATAGGTGAGATACGACCAGAACCAGTCGAACACGACAGCCACGCGCGAACGCACGTCGACCAGGAAGGCGACATGCACGAGGCCCCACAGCCACCAGGCGATGCTGCCGCTGAGCTCGACGAACGACAAATCGGCGACCGCCGACTTGCGTCCGATCGTCGCCATCGTGCCATAATCGACATAGCGAAACGAGCCCGGCGATGATCGCCCCTCGATCCGTGCGCGGATCAGCCGGCCGATATATTCGCCTTGCTGCTTGGCGACGGCGCCAAGACCCGGCAACGGCTTGCCGTCTGCTCCCTTGCAGGAGGAGGTATCGCCGAGCGAGAACACATTGGTCATGTCGGCGACGGCCAGATCGGGACCGACGATGATGCGGCCGGCGTGATCATGCTCGGCCTTGATCCAAGCGCTCGCTTCCGACGCCATGACGCCGGCGGTCCAGATCACCGTGCCCGCCTCGACCCGCTTGTCGCCGATCTGCACGCCGCCGGCGTCGACGGCCTCGACGCGCGCATTGGTCAAAACCTCGACGCCGAGCTTGGTGAGCGACTCTGTTGCGGCGAGCGACAGCGCTTTCGGCATGGCCGGCAGCACGACCGGTCCGGCCTGCACCAGCAGCACCCGCGCGGTTGCCGGATCGATGGTGCGGAAATCACCGGTCAGGCTCTGATGCGCAAGCTCGGCAATGGCGCCGGCGAGCTCGACGCCGGTCGGCCCGGCGCCGACGAGCACGAAGGTCATCAGGCGCCGCCGCTCGGCTTCATCCGGACAGGCCTCCGCCCGCTCGAATGCGGCAAGGATGCGGCTGCGGATCGTGGTCGCGTCCTCGACCTTTTTCAGGCTCGGCGCCAGCGCGGCCCAATCGTCGTGGCCGAAATAGCTTTGCCGTGCGCCGGTCGCCAGCACGAGATAATCGAAAGGAATCCGCAAATCGCCGATCAAGACCTCGCGCTGCGCGCCATCGACGCCGGTGACTTCACCCATCAGCACGCGGCAGTTCTGCTGCTCGCGCAAAAGCCCGCGGATCGGTTGGGCGATATCGGCCGGCGACAGCGTGGCGGTCGCGACCTGGTAGAGCAGCGGCTGGAACAAGTGATAGTTACACTTGTCGATCAAGGTGACGTTGGCCCAGGCATGGCGCAGCGACATCGTTGCCGCCAGGCCGCCGAAGCCGGCACCGACGATCACGACATGCGGCGCATTGGCAAGCCAGTCGCGGTCGCCAAACACGCTCGGGCACAGCTGCTGCAGGCGCACCCAGATCGCCTGGTCAAGCGAGAATGGCCCGGCGCCGTAAAGCACGAAGCTCAAGAATAACAAGAGCCGCAGCACCAGATCGCCCAACGGCGCGGAATGAAAAAAGACCGTCACACTGAGGATCGCGAGAATGAGCGCGACCGCGCGGGTCGCGAGCCCCAACGCGAACAGCACGCAAAGGATTAGGCCGACGATCTGGAGCGTGGCGGGACTGTCGCTGAAGCCGCGGCTCCACAGCAGCCAGGCAATGCCGATCCGGACGATCAGTTCGAACGGCGGCAGCAGATAGCGGTGTTTGAATGCTGCGATCTTGCGCAGAGACGCGCCGAGCGGGATCGCCGAGCCGGCAAGGTGCGGCGCGATCAGAGCGTCGACCGACAAGGCGCCGGCGCCGCGCACGATCAAAATGCCGAGGAAGGCGATCCAGTAGAGATGGTTGGCCATCGTCCTGTCGGTGAACTCGACGGCGATGGCCAAGAGCAGCAGCGGGATCGCGGCAACGCGCGTTGCGAGCCCGACCACCAGAAAGAGCGGGCAGATCAGCTCGATCCCGGTCCCAAGCACGGCCGCGATCTGGGCGCCAAGGCCCGGCGCGGCGCCCGCACCGGCATAAAGCTGGAGCGTTGCGTCCCAGTTGGACGCGTGCAGCACGCCCCACACGAAGAAGACTTTTGCGAGCCACAGCCTGATCAAGAGATCGATCACGGCGCCGCCGACTCGTTCCAGCACGCCGGCGATGCCTTCCCATGCTTCGACCAGCGGCGCGAGGGCGGAGGGATGGCGGAAAGTCGCTGCCGTCATGGAAAAACTCCAGGTAAAACCAAGCCCTTACGGCTTCTGAATCAGTCCAGACCCCGAGCGGTTCCTGCGCGTCCACGAGCAAAGCGGCGTGCGCCCCTCGGTGGGTGGCAGGCAAACCCGCGTCGCCGCTGGCGCCGTTATCTTAATGCGAAGCGGCGATATCGCAGCAGGTAATCGCAGCAAAAGGGGATCGCATTTGTGTGTCTCTGGTAAATGAACACAAAACGCGAAGCATGACGCTATCATAACAGCGCCGGCCGGGCGGCCACGCCCACGGTTATGCGGCAGCAGGGCCGGTATCCGCCGGTCCGGTATTGAATTGCAGCTTGGCGAGGCGGGCATAGAGGCCGCCTTGCGCCATCAGGGTCTCATGCCGGCCTTCCTCGACGATGCGGCCGCGGTCGAGCACCAGAATGCGGTCGCATGACAGCACGGTCGCCAGCCGATGCGCAATGACCAGCGTGGTGCGGTCCTGCATCAGATGCGCAAGTGCGGTCTGCACCAGCGTTTCGCTCGCCGCATCGAGCGAGGAGGTCGCCTCGTCAAGCAGCAGCAGCGGCGCCTGGCGCAGGATCGCCCGCGCGATCGCGATGCGCTGGCGCTCCCCACCTGACAGCGTGGCACCGCGCTCGCCGACCTGGGTGTTGAATCCCTGCGGCAGCCGCGCGATGAAATCGGAGGCCGCCGCCAGCTCGGCCGCGCGCTCGATCTCGGCGTCGGAAGCCTCCGGCCGACCGAAACGGATATTTTCGGCGACGCTCGCAGCGAACACCACCGGATCCTGCGGCACCAGGGCGATGTGTGAGCGCAAGGCCTGCGGGTCGGCATCGGCAAGGCGCACGCCGTCGAGCGTCACCGCGCCGCTGTCCGGATCATAAAAGCGCAGGATCAGGTGAAACACCGTGCTCTTGCCGGCGCCGGACGGACCGACGATCGCCACTTTCTCGCCGGGGCGGATGTGGAACGAGATGCCGTCGAGCGCCGGGGTCGCCTCGCGCGCCGGATAGCAAAAGCGCACGCGGTCGAACGCGACCTCGCCGGTGCAGTGCGCGGGGAACGGCGCCGGATGGGCCGGCGCGGTGATGGCGGGCGGAACGCCAAGCAATTCGTTCAGGCGCTCGGCGGCACCCGCGGCCTGCGAAATCTCGCCAAACACTTGCGACAGCTCGCCGAGCGCGCCCGCGGCGAATACGGCATAGAGGACGAACTGGCTGAGCCGGCCCGGCGTGATGCGGTGGGTGAGCACGTCCTGGGCGCCGACCCAGAGAATCACGACGACACTCGAGAAGACGAGAAAGATCACGATGGCGGTCAGCCAGGCGCGCGCCCGCGTCGAATGCAGCGCCGCGGAATAGGCGCGGTTCACCGCTGTGGTGAAGCGGTTCGTCGCCAGCTTCTCATTGGTGAAGGCCTGCAGAATGCGCATTGCGCCGATCAGCTCGGTGGCATAGGCCGAGGCTTCGGCGAGGGTATCCTGTGCGGTGCGGGAGCGCCGGCGCACCATGCGGCCGAAGGCAACGAGCGGCAGCACGATGATCGGAATGGCGACGATCACGAAGAACGACAGCCGCGGGCTGGTGATCACCATCATCAGGGCGGAGCCGATGAACAGCACGAGATTGCGCAGCGCGACCGAGATCGAGGTGCCGACCGCTGCCTTGATCTGGGTGGTGTCCGCGGTGAGGCGGGAGACGAGTTCGCCGGTGCGCGCACTGTCGAAGAAGCTCGGCGACAGCGCCGTCAGATGCGCGAACACGTTCGCCCGAATGTCGGCAACGACGCGCTCGCCGATCGTGGTCACGAGGTAATAGCGCGCGGCGCTCGCTGCGGCGAGCACGGCCGCGACCAGGATCATCACACTGAAATACTGGTCGATGAGGCCGACACGGTCTTCCGAGAAGCCGAAATCGATCATCCGGCGGACCGCAATCGGCACCGCGAGCGTGGCAAGCGACGCGACGATCAGCGCCACCAGAGCGCCGATGGCGCTGGCGCGATAGCGCGCAATAAACGGCACCAGCGCCAGCAGCGGCCGGGCGCTGCGACGACGGGCGCCTTCCGGCCGGTCGGCAATCGCGGCGGCCGGCTCGAGGCCGCGTCCCTCGGCAGTGAAATTCATCGTCTCATCCGTCTCTTGCTCGTTTGCGGTCCGCCTGGCCCATTTGCGATTATCTGAGGGCTAGAGCGAAATCCGACCTGACGTGGATTTCGCTCTATTTCTCTTTGAGCGGTCGCATTTTCAGCGGCGAACCGGTGTCCACTTCGCCGGAAAATGCTCCAGCATCGGACATGGCACAAGGACGGGGCATCGTCCCTGACAAATGTCGTGCGGTGGGCGAACTTGTCCTTGTGCGCCAGGTCCGTTATAGACCCGGCAAACCCGTGCATGCCGGCAGGAGCCCATGAAGCCTGACATTCATCCGAAATATCACACGATCAAGGTCGTGATGACCGATGGCAGCGAATTTGAGACGCGCACGACCTGGGGTGAGCCGGGCGATACGCTGCGCCTCGATATCGATCCCAAATCGCATACGGCCTGGACTGGTGGCGCACAACAGATCGTCGATCGCGGCGGCCGGGTGTCGCGCTTCCAGAAGAAGTTTTCCGGGCTGGGCCTGAAGTAGGACAGCGGCTGCGCCTCTGCAGCGGCCGCGCCCTTAGGAATCGGCGCGCTCGAACGCGGCCTTGAGCAGCCCGATCTGCTGATCGAGCGGGTGCGTCCGCGCGAGGGCGTCAGGCGGCGGCGCGTGGATGGTCGCGTCCAGGCGTCGGATCTCGGATTGCAGCCGCGCCGTCCGCTGAATGAGGTCGACCAAGGTCTCGGGAAGCAGCGCCAGCGCCTCGCCGGTCGCCGGATCGTCATCGCCCAGCCGGACTTTGGTCTTCTCTTTGTTGGCCTGGGCGAGCGAAATTTCGCCTTCGTTCACCGCGCGGTGCAGCAGCAGCCAGGAAGCAAGCTGCATCAGCCGCGTGGTCAGGCGCATACTTTCAGTTGCATAGCTGAGCGCCGCCTGGCGTGGGAGCCGCTTGGACTCCTGTCGCCCCGGCCCGTCGAGATAGGCCGCCGTCTCCTCGACGAGCTTCATGCCATCTCGAAAGAGGCCCAAAAATGCCGGCGACGCCGCAAGCTTTACGCCGAACGGCACCAGGCTGGCGTTATTGAAGTGCTGTTCCGCCATGGTCATCCCTTCTCAGGCGGAAACTATGACTCCCGTCCACACGCGGAGTCCAGCGCGGCGCGTTGCCTTCCTTGAGACATAGTTTCCGAACGGTCCCGGGATTCGGAGATTCAGCCGCGCGAAAGGTTCAGCCGCGCGAAAAAAAGAGCCGCCGGAGGCGGCGGCTCGAAGTGTCAACAGGGAGGCGTCAAACAGAGTGGACAGGAGCCACTCGCGTCCACAGCGTGGACGTTCACAGTAGTAATCAAGAAAGCTTAACGCTCCCCTAAGATTTACGGTAAATGGTCTACAATTCTTCGGCTTTCGCCGAGCCGGGCGTTAGCAATTGTGCGCAACCTGCCCTGCTGCCGAAGCCCGTGCTTGGCGCGACGACAATCACCGCTTGAAGAACAGGCTGGCGGCCGCACGCGAGGCCTGTTTCTGTTGAAGCGCCTCATCCAGGCGGCCAATCTCGTCTTTCAGGAGAGCGATCCGCTCGGCAATCTCATCGACCGACAACAGCGCCAGATCCTGGCCGATCTCGTGCACGATCTTCTTTTTCGGGCGATCGTCCTCATCGATTGCGGGCATGGGCGGTCTCCTTATCGTCAGACGCATCACGCGGTCGCAGGCTAGCGCCGGCAGCGATGGCCGTCATCCGGCAGTGACAATCCGGTGTGCAAGCCGTTTAAAATGCGTAAATTCCCACTCCGCTCAAAAATGCTCTAAGACAGGGCGGCGCGCCGCCGTCTCCGCTTGAACTGACCAGGACAGTGCCCATGACCAGCCTCCCGCCCCACATGACCGCGATCGGTATTCGCGAGCCGGGGAAACCGGAGGTGCTGGTTCCCGAGGAGCGCCCGGTGCCGACCCCTGGGGCTGGCGAGATACTCGTTGCAGTTGAAGCTGCGGGCGTCAACCGCCCTGACGTTATGCAGCGGCTCGGTCTCTACCCGCCGCCGAAGGGCGCGCCCGACATTCCGGGCCTGGAAATCGCGGGCAAGGTCGTGGCGTGTGGCCCCGGGGTCCAGCGCTGGCGGGAGGACGACCGCGTTGCCGCGCTGGTGATCGGCGGCGGCTATGCGCCGTTTTGCCTCGCCCATGAGACCCACGCCCTGCCGATCCCGGATGGCCTGACCATGGTCGAAGCCGGCGCGCTTCCCGAGACGGTGTTCACTGTTTGGCACAACGTCTTTGAGCGCGGCGCCCTGCAGGCCGGCGAGACTCTGCTCGTCCACGGCGGCAGCTCCGGTATTGGCACCACCGCAATCCAGCTCGCCAAGGCGTTTGGCGCGCGCGTGATTACGACCGCAGGCTCGGTGGAAAAATGCGACGCCTGCCGCAAGCTCGGCGCTGACCGCGCCGTCAACTACAAGACCGAGGATTTCGTCGCCGCGACCAAGGAGCTGACCGGCGGCGCCGGCGCCAATGTCATCCTCGATATGGTGGGTGGCGACTATATCGAGCGCAATTACGAGGCGGCCGCGGTCGAGGGCCGGATCGTCCAGATCGGCTTCCAGGGCTCGCCGCGCGCAACCGTCGACTTTCGGCGAATCCTGCTCAAACGCCTGCACCACACCGGCTCGACGCTGCGCTCGCGCTCCGTCGCCGACAAGGCAGCGATCGCCCGCGCGGTGGAAGCGAAGGTCTGGCCGCTGGTCGCGGCGGGCCGGATGCGGCCGGTGATGGACCGCATCTTTCCGCTGGCCGCCGCCGCCGAGGCGCATGCCCGCATGGAATCAAGTGCTCATATCGGCAAGATTGTGCTGACGGTCTGATCGGCGGATTATCTTGCTGCTGCCACAAGGTCGCCCTACCGCTCGCCTTCGGCAAAGCCCGTTAACTTCTCCGCAAGGAGACCAGCCCCTGGAGGCAGGTACTTGACGCTACGCGCCGTGCTCGCTGTTATGGTCCTCGCCTTTCTGCTCGGCGTGACCACGACTGCGCAGGCCCTGCAGGCCGTCAACATCCGGCGCGATATCCCTGCCGTCGATCTCTCCGACGCGGTCGAAATACAGCAAACCGAAGGCGATCGCGTCCAGGTGTCCACTGCGCCAGGCCCGGACGGCATCGTCCGCCGCATCGAGGTGCGGGCCCGCGAGGGCGGCAACAACTGGGCGACATTCGCGCTCGCCAATACGAGCGACGAGCAGATCGACCGCCTCATCGTGATCCCGCATTACCAGGTGGTCGGCTCCGGCCTGTTCTGGCCCGATCTCGGGCAGTCGCGGGTCGTTAGCATCACGCCGAGCGCTGGCGACCGCCCCGACCGCCAGGACAGTGCCACCGCCGACATCTTTCGCGTCACCCTCGATCCCGGCTCTGTCGTCACCTTCGTGATGGAGCTGCGCACCCCGCGGGTGCCGCACATCAATGTGTGGGACCCGGAAGCTTACAAGGACAAGATCAACAGCTTCACGCTCTATCACGGCATGGTCATCGGCATTGCCGGGCTGTTGGCGCTGTTTCTCACCATTCTTTTCGTGGTCAAGGGCAGCGTGATGTTCCCGGCGGCGGCAGCGCTTGCCTGGGCGGTGCTGATCCAGATCGGCGTCGACTTCGGCTTCTGGGGCAAGATTTTCGACATGTCCGCCGGCGCGGAGCGGGTATGGCGCGCCTGCGCCGAAGCGATCCTCGCCGCGACCCTTGTCGTCTTCCTGCTCGCTTATCTCAATCTCAGTCGCTGGCACGTCCGCTACGTCCACGTTGCCGCCGGCTGGCTGGCGGTGCTGGCGGCGCTGGTCGCCGTCGCTCTCTACGACCCGCCGATCGCTTCAGGTATCGCCCGTTCCTCCCTCCTGCTGATCGCGATCGCCGGCTTCGGGCTGATTATCTTTCTTGCGACCCGCGGCTCTGATCGCGCCATTCTGTTGATCCCGACCTGGTTCCTGTTTGTGATGTGGGTGATCGCTGCCGGCATGACGATTGCCGGCATGGTCACCAACGATATTGTCGGTCCGGCACTGCTCGGCGGCCTCGTCCTCATCGTGATGCTGATCGGCTTCACGGTGATGCAGCATGCTTTTGCCGGCGGCGTGATTCATGGTGTGATGTCGGACGTGGAGCGGCGCGCGCTGGCGCTGACCGGGGCTGGCGACCTGATCTGGGACTGGGATGTCGCCGCCGACAAAGTGTACACCAGCCCGGAGACGGAGCAGGTGCTCGGGCTCAAACGCGGCACGCTCGAAGGCGCGGCGGCGCAGTGGCTCGACGTGCTGCATCCGCTCGACCGCGACCGCTTCCGCACCGCGCTCGATCGCGTGATCGATCAGCGCCGCGGTCGGCTCGTTCTCGATTTCCGCCTGCGTGCCAATGACGGGCATTATCTCTGGTTCGAGCTGAAGGCGCGGCCGGTGATTGGCTCTGACGGCGAAGTGGTGCGGCTGGTCGGGACGCTGACCGACGTCACCGAGTTCAAGACGGTCGAGGAGCGGCTGCTGCATGACGCCGTGCATGACAATTTGACCGGCCTGCCCAACCGCCAGCTCTTTCTCGACCGGCTCGACGCCATGCTCGGGATTGCCAAGACCAATACCGGTATCAAGCCGACCGTGATGGTGATCGATATCGATCGCTTCAAGCAGGTCAACGACTCCGTCGGCATGGCGGTCGGCGACTCGATCCTGCTGACGCTGGCGCGGCGACTGGCGCGGCTGCTCAACGCGCAGGATACGCTCGCCCGCCTCGCCGGTGAGACTTTCGGCCTGGTCCTGCTGTCACACAAGGATTCGGCGCGCATCATTTCGTTCGCCGAAACGATGCGCAAGACGATCAACGCGCCGATCACGTTTGGCGATCGCGAGATCATCCTCACCGCGTCGATCGGTGTGGCGCTGCCTGACGCGCAGCCCAAGCGCGGTGAGGAGGCGCTGAAAGACGCCGAACTCGCGATGTATCACGGCAAGCGCATCGGCGGCGACCGCATCGAGCTGTTCAAGCCGGCAATGCGCGCGCGCAAGACCGACCGGCTGGCGCTGGAAACGGAGCTGCGCCACGCGCTTGAACGCGAGGAGATCACCATTCTCTACCAGCCGATCGTCCGCCTCGAAGACCGTTCGGTCGCCGGTTTCGAGGCACTGGCGCGCTGGGACCACCCGAAGATGGGGCGGTTGTCGCCCGCGGAGTTCATTTCGACGGCGGAGGAAATCGGCCTCATCACCGATCTCGGCCTGTTCGTGCTCGAGCGCACCGCGCGGCAGCTGGCGGTCTGGCAGCGCACGGCGCCGTCACGGGTGCCGCTGTTCGCGAGCGTGAACGTATCGTCACGCCAATTGCTGCGCCAGGACCTGATTCAGGATTTGCGCATGGTGCTGGCACGGTCCGGTCTCGCGCGCGGCAGCCTCAAGCTTGAGCTGACCGAATCCATCGTCATGGATAATCCCGAGCTCGCGGCGCAAATTCTCCAGCGCGCCAAGGAACTCGGCGCCGGGCTCGCACTCGATGATTTCGGTACCGGGCATTCCTCGCTCGCCTATCTCCAGCGCTTTCCCTTCGACACCATCAAGATCGACAAGTCGTTCGTGTCGACCAATGCCAAGGGGAGCCGCCCGGTGATCCTGCGTTCGATCATCGGTCTGGCGCATGATCTCGGCATGGAAGTGGTGGCAGAAGGCGCGGAGACCGAGTCGGACGCCGTCGAGCTGCATCAGCTCGGCTGCGAATATGTGCAAGGCTTCCATTTCGGCGAGCCGATGACGCCGGAAGCCGCGCGCGATCTCCTCACCAAACATAAGCTTGCGGTGGCGCGCACGTAACGCATGATCCCGAAAAGTTGCAGACTGTTCGGAGAAGATCATGCGACCAGACAACAAGTGCATGATCCCGAAAAGTTGCAGACTGTTCGGAGAAGATCATGCGATCGACCCAACGGGATTTCAGTGGGCGGCTCGCGCCGGCAGCGCAAAGATGCGCTACCAGCTTTGGTAAGGGCGGCGAGCGAGATCGGCGTTATAGAAGCGCTGGTCGTGGGTGATTTCCTCGCCGAGCCAGGACGGCCGCTCGACAGCCTGATTCTCGTGCTTGAGCTCCACTTCGGCGATCGTCAGGCCGCTATTCTCGCCCGCAAAGACATCGATCTCCCAGATTAGGTCGCCGACCGGCACGTCGTGCCTGACTTTCTTGATGACCGCGCCTTCGCGCAATTCGAGAAGCTCTTCGGCATCGGCGATCGGAATGTCGTACTCGAATTCCTTGCGCCGCCGGGCCGGCTGCGCGGTCTTCATCGTCAGTGTCGCACGGACATCGTCGTCGATGCGGATACGGATCGAGATGCGGCCGTTCTTGGTGAGATAGGCTTGGCGAATACTGCGCCGTCGAGCAACAGATTGCATCCAGTCGGAGCCGATAACGCGGAACTTGCGCTCGATCTCAATCGCCATCGTGTACTGATATCACTCCTGCGGCGGCCGGCTGCATCTCACAGGTGGCCGCCTCTCGATCGCCATGAACCGCAAACACCGAACGGGTAGCACGATCCGCGGTTTGTTTACCAGCCGCGACACTGACTTAGGGCGCGTTGCTTCAGGATGAATCGATCACGCTTCAATGATCTCTTGGGTCGATCGCATGATCTTAGCCGAACAGTCTGCAACTTTTTTCAGCCTCGGGGTCGTGCTCTAACTTCCGATTGCCGAGAAAGGACATGCCATGCTGGCGTCGCCGCGTCCCGTCGATCCCAACTTTGTCGATCGCGTCCGCAACAGTTTTGATCGGCAGGGATTCATGGCGCTGCTCGGCGCAACACTGACACGCATCGAGCCGGGCAGCGTCGACATCGAGGTTCCGTTCCGCGCCGACCTCACGCAGCAGCATGGCTATTTCCATGCCGGCGTCACCAGCACCGTCGCCGATACGGCAGCGGGCTATGCCGGCTATACGCTGTTTCCTGCTGACAGTTCCGTGCTGACCGTCGAGTTCAAAATCAATCTCATCGCGCCGGCGCAGGGGAATCGGCTCAGCGCGACAGGCCGCGTCATCAAGCACGGGCGCACGCTGACGATCTGCGCGTTCGAGGTCTATGCGCTTTCTGCAGCCACGCCAGACTTCGGGAGCGAGCAGCGCACGCTGTGCGCCAGTGGTATGCAGACTTTGATTTGTCTGCACGGCCGTATGGATGGGTGAGAGCCGGCGCGCGCTAGACGGATAGCCAGCGAAAGGCGCGGCGTAATTCTTGCGTGCCGTTGTGATCGTACCAGCGCCCGTGCGCCAGGATCACCCGCTCGGGATTCCAGCCGATCATCATCTCGATTGCTGCCCGCAATTGCGGCTTCGTCTTGGAGTAGGTCAGCCGCATGTCGCGCGGCATCTGCCCGTCGGGATGCTGGACACGGGCCCATTTGGTGAGCCAGCGCATCAGCGGTGAGGTCAGTTTCTCGCGTTCGAAGTTCTCGATAAGATCGGTCAGCACCAGCGTGCGGCTCGCGTGATGGAAGAAGACCACTTCCGTCATAAAGCTTCCAGTAATGGCGAGCGTCGCGATCTCGCTGTCCCACGGATAGCCGCTGTCGCGATCGAGCGCGAGGGTGCCGAAGTCGATGCGGCCGCGGGAGTTCTCCTTGATGCGCGGGGCGAGATAGACCTGAGCCTGCGGAAATGCCGCATGCCAGTCGGGAATCCACCAGTAATGAATGCGGTTCGGCCCGATGATCCAGCGCGGGTTTCCGATCGCTGTGACTTGTGTCTTCAGCGTGTCGGGCAGGGGCGTTGGCGAATGGATGAAAAGGTCGTCGCGGCCGGCGCGGATCAGCGTCATCCGCGTGGGAAACGAAAATTTCGGCCATGGCATGCCAAACCGGATCAGCGGACCATCGACGATCCAGACATCGTCGGCGATGGCTTTGAGCGTGTTGAGGGGCGGATAGGTCGCGTCGGGCTTTGTCTCCATCGGCGCAATCCTTAAAGAAAGTCAGTTCGTGTGCCAAAAAAAACAGCGCCCGCGCTTTTTTTGGCGCGGGCGCTACAGGATCAAGCCGTCAGCTGGCGTGACGGCGCAGGGCGCTTGCGATCTCGCTCGCGCCCAGATGCGTGCCGTCGTCGCCCTCAATCGACACGACGGCATGGCCGGTCCGGCTCATATGCGAGGCCCAGCTGATCGCTTCGTCCATGGTGCCGACTTCCTTGTAGAGAAGCTTCTCTTTATCGATCGGCGAAACGGCTTCCGCGCCGGATGGCGCGCTATAGATCTTATACATACGGGGCTCCCTATTTGATTGTTGCCGCGCGCAATGCTGTTCCCTCTGCCGGGTGTGCAGCCGAGAACGGTAGCACCCATTAGGTTGTTCGTTGGCAGCACAGAAACAAGCAAGTGCCAAACATTTCACCATGCCCTTGATTGAGATCAAATAATTGGCGCGGAGCAATTCAGTGAAATCGCTCGCCGCTCGATCTTGCCCTTGGTTTTGCCGGATTTTTGCCCGCTACGTGGCCGCGATCGTCGTGTCTTCTCCATCGTTCTTGCCGTCTGATGAGCCTGATCCGCATCTATCTGCGCACGCTTGGACTGCTGGCGCCGGCGGCGCGGCTCGCCTGGACGCTCGCGATCACCAATCTTCTGCTGGCGGCCGCGCAATTCGCCGAACCGGTGCTGTTCGGCCGCGTCATCGATGCGCTCACCGGCATGCAATCGGACCCATCCGCATTCCGCTGGTCAAAGCTCGGAATGCTGCTCGCCATGTGGGCGGCCTTCGGCCTGTTCAATATCGTCTGCGGCACGCTGGTCGCGCTTTACGCCGACCGCTTGGCGCATCGCGAGCGCCAGCGCGCCCTCACCGATTATTTCGAGCATGTCCTGCAGTTGCCGCTTGCCTATCACACCGGGACGCATTCCGGGCGGCTGATGAAGGTGATGCTGCAGGGGACCGATGCGCTGTTCGGGCTGTGGCTTGCGTTCTTCCGCGACAATCTCGCGGCCTTTGTCTCGTTCTTCGTGCTGCTGCCGCTGGCGCTGTTTCTCAACTGGCGGCTCGCGATGGTGCTGCTCGTGTTGTGCGCCGTGTTCGCCGCGCTGACCGCTTTCGTGATGCGCAAGACCGAGGCGCTGCAGAAGAACGTCGAGGAGAATTATTCGGAGCTTGCCGAGCGCGCGTCCGATACGCTCGGCAATATCTCATTGGTGCACAGCTTCACCCGGGTCGAGGCGGAGGTGTCCGGCCTCAAGACCGTGATCGACCGGCTGCTCGCGGCGCAGATTCCGGTGTTGTCCTGGTGGGCGGTCGTGTCGGTGCTCACCCGCGCGTCGACCACGCTCACAATGCTGGCGATCGTGGTGCTCGGCGCCTTCCTCAATGCCCGTGGGCTGGCCTCGGTCGGCGAGATCGTCACCTTCATGGGCTTTGCTACGATGCTGATTGGCCGGCTGCAGGATGCGGTGTGGTTCGTCAACCGGGTCTTTTCCGAGGCGCCGCGCCTGGCCGAGTTCTTCGCCGTGCTCGACACCACGCCCAGCGTGCGCGAGCGTCCCGACGCGGTTGATCCTGGGCGCGTCCGCGGTCTTGTCACCTTCGACGATGTATCGTTTTCCTATGACGGCAGGCGACCGGCCGTTCTCGACCTCAGCTTCACCGCGCAGCCGGGCGAGCGCGTCGCGCTCGTCGGCACCACCGGCGCCGGAAAATCGACAGCACTCGCGCTGCTCTACCGTGCCTTCGACCCGCAATCGGGGACCGTGCGCATCGACGGGATCGACGTGCGTGACATGAAGCTCGCCGCGCTGCGCCACAATATCGGCGTCGTGTTCCAGGAAGGGCTGCTGTTCAACCGCTCGATCGCGGAAAATTTGCGCATCGGCAAGCCGGACGCGACCGAGGACGCGTTGCGCGACGCCGCGGCACGTGCGCAGGCGCTCGACTTCATCGAGCGCGACACGGCCGGCCTCGATGCGCGTGTCGGGGAGCGCGGTCGGCTGCTGTCCGGCGGCGAGCGCCAGCGCCTGTCGATCGCGCGTGCCCTCCTGAAGGAGCCGCCGATCCTCATTCTCGACGAGGCGACCAGCGCGCTCGACGCCAAGACCGAGACCAAGCTGCTCGCCGCGCTTGAAGAGGTGATGACGGGGCGCACCACCTTTGTCATCGCGCACCGGCTGGCGACGATCCGCCGCGCCGATCGCATTCTCATGTTCGAGAATGGGTCCGTCGTTGAATCTGGCTCATTCGACGAACTGATGCGGCAGGACGGGCGCTTCGCCGAGCTTGCCAAGGCGCAATATCTGTCGGCCGAGCCGCTGGCGCCGCGGGCGGCCGGGCCAGAAGTACAGGCAGCCTGCTGATTGGTGGGGATTGCGCAGCGGGGAAAAACAATTGTTAACGATTAATTAACTTTACGTATGTTTCAAGCATAAAATCAAATCCAGTAGTATTCCTGATAGGAGTATCAGTTATGTCGTATGTGACCGTAAGTATCTTGCTGCCCGCGGCCTCGGGTGTCGCTGCTTGGTTGATAACAAATTGGATTGGTAGGCCCATAGTAGAGCTTGAGACGCTTCGTCGGCAAATCAGAGAAGA
>CAZTTL010000066.1:0-14821 GCA_964616635.1 uncultured Rhodoplanes sp.
GGTCATTGATCTTCCAGCCGGCTTTTTTGAGCACGGCACGGGTCGCCGGGATCGGACCGGTGCCCATGATCGCCGGGTCGACGCCGGCATGCGCCCAGGCGACGATGCGGGCGAGGATCGGGTGGCCGCCCTTCTCGGCGTCGCTCCGCCGCATCAACGCGACCATCGCGGCACCATCATTGATGCCTGAGGCATTGCCCGCCGTCACCGTGCCATCCTTTTTAAAGGCCGGGCGGATCTTGGCGAGCTGATCGACGGTAACGCCGTGGCGGGGGAACTCGTCGGTGTCGACCACGGTGTCGCCCTTCCTGCCCTTGATCGTGACCGGAACGATCTCGTCCTTGAAGCGGCCCGATTTCTGCGCGGCTTCCGCTTTGTTCTGCGAAGCGGTGGCGAACTCGTCCTGCATCTGCTTGGTGATCTGATACTTCTCGGCAACGTTCTCGGCGGTCATGCCCATGTGGTACTTGTTGAAGATATCCTGCAGGCCGTCATAGAGCATGCTGTCGGTGAGCTCGAGATGCCCCATCTTGATGCCGCTGCGCAGAAAGGCGAAGTGCGGCGCCAGCGTCATCGACTCCTGGCCGCCGGCGAGCACCACGTCGGCATTCCCTTCGACGAGCTGCTGGGCGCCGAGCGCGACCGTCCGCAGCCCCGAGCCGCACAGTTGGTTGATGCCCCAGGCCGGCGCCTCGACCGGAATGCCGGCATTGATCGAGGCCTGGCGGGCCGGGTTTTGCCCCTGACCGGCCACGAGAATCTGGCCGATAATGACTTCGGAGACCTGCTTGGGATCGAGCTTAGCGCGCTCCAGGAGCGCCTTGATGGCAATCGAGCCCAGGTCATGGGCGGGCAGGCTGCTGAAAGCGCCGTTGAAATTGGTGACCGGCGTGCGCGCTGCGCCTACGATGACGATGTCGTCTGTCATTCCGATAGCTCCTTCTTGTGGTCGTTAATTCGGCATTCGGTCGAAGCGGACGCGACCTCCGCCCTACCTGGCCGGTGCCTCTCTGCTTATTTGCCCCGGGGGCGGGGCTTGTGAGTGCGTGGTAATTCCGGCGCCTTTCTCAAGCATCCCCGGCGTCTGGTCAACGCTGTTCGTGTCGCGGTGAACGGACGGTGGCTAGAACTGCAGCACCGGCCACCCAAAGGCGGGAAAGCGGTCGGCGCTGGACACGCGTGGAGAGCAGTTGCACAAAACGGTAGCCCGTTTCAAGAAAACAGCCTATTTTTTTTAGGTGCACTGCTCACAATAGCGAGGGCGCCCGCGAGCCATAGGTTTTTCGCCGGCGTTCCGGTCACAGCGAACGGTTCCATGGCCAAGACTGATTCACCAGTCATTATCAAGAAATACGCCAACCGACGGCTCTACAACACTGGAACGAGCACCTATGTGACGCTCGAAGATCTTGCCGCAATGCTGAAAACCGGCGAGGACTTCGTCGTCTACGATGCCAAGACCGGTGAAGACATTACCCGCTCGGTTTTGACACAGATCATCTTCGAGCAGGAGAACAAACAGGGGCAGAATTTGCTACCAATCACTTTCCTGCGCCAGCTTATCCGATTCTACGGCGACAGCATGCAGATGCTGGTGCCGCGCTATCTTGAAAGCTCGCTCGACCTGTTCGCCCGCGAGCAGGAAAAATTCCGCGAGCAGATGGCGCAGGCCTGGGGGGTCGGCCGGCTGGGCACGATCGAGGATCAGGTCAAGCGCAACATGGACATGTTCCAGCGTGCTTTCACCATGTTCACCCCGTTCGCCGCACGGAGCGAAAACGGTGAGGGTGGCGAGGGCTCCCCGGAAATGCCGGAGAATCCCGCCGCTGAGATCGACCAGCTCAAGCGCCAGCTCGAAGAAATGCAGAAGCGGCTTGATCGGCTGAGCGAGAACGAAAACAAGGCCTGATCGACCGCCGGCGCATGATCCCGAAAAGTTGCCGACTTTTCGGACAGGGTCATGCGATCGAAGATATTGCGCCCCGAGGCGATCTCGCTCTGCCGCCCGGCGCCGCGCCCAACGTGCCTGAGAGACAGGCCGAAAAGAGCTTGCGGGCGCGAATCGCGACCCGAAGCGGGAGTGCTCAGTCGCCCGCGGCGGCGTGCAGGCGCTTGCGTGCGAGCCACGGCCGCTCGATCTGGGCGAGCCCGATCAGTGCGCCCTGAAGATAGTCGCAGCCCCACTCGGCCAAGAGCTGCGCCGCTTCTTCGTCCTGCACCCGCTCGGCGACCGTCTGCAGCTTCAGCCGGCGGGCGAGATCGAGAATGGTTTGCACGAAGGCGCGATCGTCCTCGGACCGGGTGACATGCTGCACGAAGGCGCCGTCGATCTTGACGATATCGACGCCGAGCTTGCGCAGGCTGCGGAACGAGGTGTAGCCGGCGCCGAAATCGTCGATGGCGATACGGCAGCCGAGGTCCTTGGCGCGGGCAACAAATCCGCGCGTCTCGTCGATATCCTGGATGATCGCCGTTTCGGTGATCTCGATCACGAGACGGCTCGCGACCGCAGGATGGGCGCGCAGGGAGACGCTCAGGCCGCCCCACCAGTCGGGATCGAGAATCGAGGCCGGGGATACGTTGAGACTGGCGCAGAGGTCGGGTGTGCGCAGCATCTCGTCGACCAGCAATTCGAGCACCCGGTGGTCGAGTAACGGCACGAGGCCGAGCCGTTCGGCGATCGAAATGACGTCATGGGCCGTGATCAGATCGCCGTCCGGACGACGCAGACGCAGCAGGCACTCGTAGAAAGCGGGCTTGCGCGTGGCCGTCGCCACCACCGGCTCGAACGCGATGCGGACGCGCCGCTCATTGAGGGCGCTGATGATCTCGTCGCTGGTGCGCAGACTCTGGCGCCGCAAGGCCTCACGCTCGACGCTGGGCTGATAGGCACGGAAGGAACCGGTTCGCTTGGCCTGCGCGGCGTCGAGCGCCTCCTGGGCGCGCGCCAGCACCTCGCAGACCGTCTTCGCATGGCGCGGTGCGACGACCCCACCGATGGTTACGGTTGCCGCGACAGGTCCCGTCGTTGTCTGCACCACCCCTTCGCGCACACCAGCGAGCAGGCGCTCGGCGGCGACCGCCATGTCGTCCGCCGTGCACTGGCGCAGGACAACCCCGAACTTGTTGCCGGAGAAGCGGCCAAGGTGATCGCCGCCACGCATGCGCGCGCGCAGCCGCTTGGCCACCGCGGCGATAACCTCGTCAGCAACTTCGAAACCGCAGGCCTCGTTGATCCGGCTGATGCCGTTGACGGCAACCACCAGGAACCCACACGAGGCGCGAAACCGGATCGCCTCCTCGACGGTCGCCGCGAGCACATCGGTCATGTGCCAGCGGTTCATCTCGCCGGTCAGGCCGTCGAAGCGGGAGAGATAAGCAAGCCGCTCCTCGCGCGCGCGCCGCTCGTTGATGATGCGCACAATGCCGTGCGCCCGTGCCGGCAGGCTGTCGGGTCCGGCAAACCAGCGCCCCACATCCTCCAACCACAGGCGCTCGCCGCCATTGTCCGGAGGGATCAATCCGTATTGGACCTCATAGGCGACGCCATCCCCCTCGTCGCGGTGCGGGGAACGAACGACGGCGTCAAAGCGGGTATAGGGATTATCGGGGGCCAACAGGCTCGCAAAGCTCTTGCCGGTCGCGGCGAGCGTCGGATCGGCGATTTTGAGCACGCGGCAGAGATTCGAACCCCACGTGATCGTGTCATTGGCGATGGCCCAGGCATAGGGCACATCACCAATCGAAACGAGAATGTCGCAGGTATTCAACCCACAGCAGCAGCCCGTGTTTGCGGTCTCTGGCATGCTGACACGGTTTGCGGCTGGTGCTCCGGCAACGCCCCCAACCGTCTGCGGCGCTTCTCCATTCTGGGTCACGTTCGCCTCCTCGGCAGTGGCCGCTGGCTGCACGGAAACCTACGGAAACACATTAAAACAAACATTAAAATGGTCGTAACGCGAACCGAAGCCGGGGTTGTGCGTTGCTCCGGCATCCGACCCGCCAGGCAATTACTTCTGGCACGACCGTTGCGGTGTGAACGGTACCGAGAAGCAACTGTGCCGTTTCGATACAAGGATGCAGGGATGGGCGCGATTGACCGCCTGTTGGACTCCCGGGCCGCAACCGCCTTTTCGCTGGCGGCAGACGCTGCCGCGGCGGATGACCGCGAGCGCTCGCCCGGCCGTTCCCTGATCCCATTGTCGCCGCAGCCCCGCCTGCCGTGCAGCCCGCGCCTCGTCGGCCCGAGCAGCGCGACCTTCCTGGCTCAATTGATTGCGATCAAGCAGAAGCTGCCGCAGACTCGCCAACGTCGGCGCGCCGACCCGGAGGATGCGAGCGCCGCTTACGATGCGACGGAGCAGGATGCCGGCGGCACCAAAGCGGGCCGCGTGGTGACCCGCATCGCTTAAAGCATGATCCCGAAAAGTTGCAGACTTTTCGGACAAGATCATGCGACCGAACAAGCATGATCCCGAAAAGTTGCAGACTTTTCGGACAAGATCATGCGACCGAACAAGCATGATCCCGAAAAGTTGCCAGATTTTTCGGACAAGATCATGCGATCAAACAAGAAATCGATCTGTCCTGACGCTGTTGCGCTCGAAGCACCGCCCGAAGCCGTGCAATGCGAATCCGGTCCCCGTCGCTGATCGACCCGTTCTTGAGCGAATTCCGTTCTGACGGGATCGGAATTCGCTCTATTTCTCTTCACATAGTCGCATTTTCTGGCGGCGAACCGGGGTCCACTTCGCCGGGAAATGCTCTATTCCTCGGACTTCTTCTTCAGCACCTGGCGGCCGCGATACATGCCGGTCTTCAAGTCAATGTGATGCGGGCGGCGCAATTCGCCGGAATCCTTGTCTTCGACATAGGTCGGCGCCCTCAGCGCATCGGCTGAGCGGCGCATGCCGCGCCGGGAGGGCGATGTTTTCCGTTTCGGGACGGCCATGGCTCGGTCTCCTCAATGAAAAGGCCGCGCAGCCGCACGCCGCAGCGGGGATCATGGGAAGGCTGGCTTATAGAGCAACGGAACCGCCAAATCTAGGGGCGGCGGGTGCGCAGGCACGCGGTGAGCTGTGGCGAGGCGGCGCGGCGCTGATAGATGCCGGCGAGGCGGCGCAGGGTTGGACCCGGATGGGCGGCATTGCGCCGGATCGGATTGGGAAGGGTGGCTGCCAGCAGGGCTGCTTCGCGCGCGGTCAAATCCCGGGCGGATTTCCTGAAAGCGCGGCGGGCCGCTGCCGCGGCGCCAAAAACGCCATGCGGCCCCCATTCGGCGATATTCAGATAAATCTCCAAGACCCGCCGCTTGCCAAGGACGAGGTCGAGCCACAAGGCGAGCGGCGCTTCGATCGCCTTGCGCAAGAAACTCCGCCCCGGCCACAGGAACAGGTTCTTTGCCGTCTGCTGGGTCAACGTCGAAGCGCCGCGCAGGTCGCTCAGCGTCTCGGCATCCTCGATCGCGTCGCGGATGCTGGCGAGGTCGACGCCGCGATGGCGGCAGTAACGGGCATCCTCGGCCCCGATCACCGCGGCCGGCAGCCACGGCGACATCGCCTTTAGCGGAATCCAGATGCGCTCGACCCGCGCTCCCGTCACCCAGCGCGCCACCATCAGCGTCGAGACCGGGTGCCCGAACCAATAGAGCGGTGTCAGCACGAACGGCAGCAGCAGGAGCCCAAGGACGATGAAGGCGAAGCTCTTGAGGATGCGGCGCCACTTGCCGCGCGAGGCTGCCCGCGCCGCATTCATGCCCGCAGCCCGCTCCTGCTAGCCGGCATCGCGTCCTTGAACGCCGCCAGAATTCCGTTCAGCTTGGCGCGATGACGACGATCGTCCATTACGAAACCTTCCTGTCGCTGCTTGCGGTGCTCGCCGCCATCGCGCTGCTGGCGCGACGGCTTAACGTCGCGCCTTCGATCCTGCTGGTGCTTGCCGGCATCGCGCTGGCGCTGATTCCCGGCATTCCTCCCATCGTGCTCGCCCCCGACTTCGTGCTGCTGATCGTCCTACCGCCACTGATCTACTCCGCCGGCGTCGCCATGAGCTGGCGCGAATTCCGCCTCAACCTACGGCCGATCGTGGCGCTCGCCTTCGGCTGCGTCGTCTTTACCACCTGCGCCGTCGCCGCCGCTGCCCATTATCTCCTGGCGCTGCCGTGGAATATCGGCTTCGTGCTGGGCGCGATCGTGGCCCCGCCCGACGTCGTCGCCCCGCTGGCGCTCGCCCGCCGGCTCGGCCTGCCGCGACGCCTGCTTGTCATCCTGGAAGGCGAAGGTTTGGCCAACGATGCCACCGCCCTCATTCTTTACCGGTTTGCGGTGATCGCGGTCACCACCGGTACGTTCTCGTTTCCCGAAGCCGCCCTGAGCTTCGCGGCGATCGCCGTTGGTGAGATCGCCTACGGCATCGGCATCGGCTATTTCAGCCTGCGGCTGCGGCATTGGGCGCACGACCCGCGGGTCGAAATCACCCTGTCGCTGATGACGCCTTATCTCGCTTATTGGGCGCCGCATTATCTCGGCGGATCAGGGGTGTTGGCGGCCGTCGCGGCCGGGCTCTATGTGAGCTGGAACGGCCCGCTCCTCATCCCCTCGGCGACGCGGCTGCAGGGCATTTTCTTCTGGGACCTGCTGATCTACCTCATCGAGGGCTTCATCTTTCTGATTACCGGCCTGCAGGCGCGCATGCTGTTCGAGCAGATCGGCTATACGCCTTTGCGCGACATCCTGCTCGGCATCGCGGTGACGACGGCGATCTGCGTGATTGCCCGCTTCGTCTGGGTGTTTCCGCTGGCCTACCTGCCGCGCTTTTTGCCGGCGGTGCGGCGTCGCGATCCGACGCCGCGTTGGCGCGGGCCGTTCATGGTCGCCTTCGTCGGCGTGCGCGGCGTCGTCTCGCTCGCAGCCGCGCTGGCGCTGCCGTTCACCGCCGGCGACGCGCCATTTCCCTACCGCAATACGATCCTCGCCATCGCCTTCGGGGTGATCGTGATAACCCTGGTCGGCCAGGGACTGACGATGCCGGCGGTGGCGCGCTGGCTGGGGCTGCCCGAACAGGCTGCGCGCGAGCGCCGCGAAGACCAGGAGGCCGAGCTGCAGGCGCGCCACCAGGCGATCGCCGTCGCCGAGCGCCGGGTCGCGGCGCTCGCGGTTGAGCAGAATCTGCAGGAAGCCGTTGTCGCGCATCTCACCGCACGCAATCACCAGCGCACGTTGCCGATCCCGAAAACACTGGCGGACGGTTTCGAAACCGCCGCGACGAGCGCGCGCTATCGCCTGGAGCTGATCAAGGTCGAGCGGGAATATCTGCACCAGCTGTTGCGCGACGGCGAGATTACCGACGAATCGCGCCGCCGCATCGAGCGCGAACTCGATCTCGAAGAGGCCAGCATTTACTGCAATCGCGAGGCCGGCGAGGCCCCGCTGTGACAGCAAATTCCGCTCAGCTCAAATCCGTTTCCTCCCCTGGAAGGGGGAGGATTAAGGAGGGGGTCCATCGCGTCTGTTGCGTAGGGCCGATCCTCTGCGACCCCCACCCCGACCCTCCTCCTTTCAGAGGAGGGAGGGCGTGCTTCAAGTCCGCAGAAACGCGCGTTGAGCAGGCCGCCGACGACCTACTTGCGCTGCTCCGCCAAGAGGTCGCGGTAGAATTGGGCATAGCGCCGCGCCGGGCGCTTCCAGGAAACATCGGCCGCCATGGCATTGCGCTGGGCACGGCGCCAGACCCGCTGGTTCTTCCACAGGTCGGTCGTGCGCAGCACCGCCGCTTCCAGCATGCCGACGGTCGGGATGAACTGGACGCCAGTGCCGAACCCTTCGGCAACCGCCATCTCGTTGCAGTCGATCACCGTGTCGGCCAGGCCGCCAACGCGGCTGACGATCGGCAGCGCGCCATAGCGCAGCGCGCAAAGCTGCGGCAGGCCGCAGGGCTCGAAGCGCGACGGCATCAAGAGGGCGTCGATGCCGGCCTGGATCAGGTGGGCGAGTTCCTCGTCATAGCCGATGATGCAGCTGACCCGTCCGGCATGGATGCGCGCCGCCTTGGTGAAAGCGCGCTCAAGGGCGCGCTCGCCGGTCCCGAGCACCACGAGCTGGGCACCGGTCGCGAGCAGCGTCGGCAGCACCGAGACCAGCATGTCGAGGCCCTTCTGCCAGGTCAGCCGGCTGATGACGCCAAACAGCAGCGTGTCGGTGGTGGCGAGCTTCATCCTCCGCTTGAGCACTGCTTTGTTGGCGATGCGCGGCGCGATCCGGCGGGCGTCATAGTTGGCGGCGACCAACGGATCGGTCGCCGGATTCCAGATGTTGTAATCGATGCCATTGAGGATGCCTGAGAGCTGCTCGGTGCGCACCCGCAGCAGCCCATCGAGACCCATGCCGTATTCCGGGGTGCGGATCTCGGCCGCGTAAGTCGGCGACACCGTGGTAATGCGGTCGGAGAGCGCGAGCCCTGATTTGAGAAAGCCGACCTCGCCGTGATACTCGACCCCCTCGATGCCGAAAGCATGGGGTGGAATCTTCAAGAGACTCACATAGGCTGCGGGAAAAAGGCCCTGAAAGGCCAGGTTGTGCACCGTCATCACGGTGCGCGGCCCACGTTCATAGCCATAGCGCAGATAGGCGACCGCGAGCCCGCCCTGCCAATCATGGGCATGCAGCACGTCAAACGCGAAGCCCTCTACCTCGCCGACACCAAGGCGGGCGGCAATCAGGCTGAGCGCGCCGAAGCGCATTGCATTATCGGGCCAGTCCTTGCCGTCCGGTCCGTGATAGGGATTGCCGGGCCGGGCGTACAGATGTGGCGCATCGATGGTGATCAGCTCGAGGCCATGGACGCGGCCGGCAATCAGATTTGCCGGTCCGCCGAACAGATCGGCGATATGGAGAACCCTCTCGCCCTGCGGCATGGCCGCGAGGACAGAGGGATAGCCCGGAATCAGCGTCACTACGCGCACGCCTTCGGCGCCGAGCGCTTGCGGCAGGGCACCGGCGACATCGGCAAGACCGCCGGTCTTGACGAGCGGAAAGAGCTCCGAGACGACGAACAGAACAGTGATCGGCGCGGTGGTCACAAACGATCGATCATGTTCTGCGTGATGAGGCAGATGCCTCGCTCACTCCGGCGAAAACGTTTGGCATCAAGCCCAGGGTCCTCGCCGACCACCAGCTTTGGTGGAATGTGAACGCCCTTGTCCACGACGACGTTGCGCAAGCGGGCGCCGCGCGCAATGTCGACATTCGGCATGATGACGGAATTGTCGACGAAGACGTAGGAATGGACGCGAGCGCCGCTGAACAGCAGCGAGCGGCGGATCGAGGCACCGGAAATGATACAGTCGTTGGCGACGAGCGAGGAGACTGCACTACCGCGCCGCCCCTGTTCGTCATGCACGAATTTCGCAGGCGGTGAGATCTCGGCGAAGGTCCAGATCGGCCAGTTGTGATCGAACAGGTCGAGCTGCGGCACCACCGCCGTAAGATCGATATTCGCCTCCCAATATGATTCGATGGTGCCGACGTCACGCCAATAGGGTTGTGCCTCCTCGCGCGAACGTACACACGAGCGCGAGAAGGAATGCGCGACCGCCTTCCCGTATTTCACGAGATAGGGGAGGACATCGCGACCGAAATCGTGCCCCGAATGCGGATCGGCGGCGTCGCGGCGCATCTCCTCGATGAGGAAGCGGGTGTTGAAGGCATAGATTCCCATGCTCGCATAGGCCCGCGTTGGATCGCCGGGCATATGCGGCGGATTCGGCGGCTTTTCCACGAAATCGATGATAATGTCATTGTCGTCGACATGGATGACGCCAAACGCGGTCGCCTCCCTGACCGGAACTTCGTGAGCAGCAACCGTAATGTCGGCGTTCTGCTCAACATGCTGTTGAAGCATCAGCTCCAGGTCCATTTTGTAGACGTGGTCACCCGCCAGAATAACAATATATTCTGGGCTATATGTTTGGATAATGTCGATATTCTGATACACCGCATCGGCCGTGCCGGCATACCAGCTCGCACCGGCAATGCGTTGGCTCGCCGGAAGGATGTCGAAGCTTTCGTTGCGCTCGGGGCGGAAGAAGTTCCAGCCCCGCTGCATGTGCCGGATCATGCTGTGCGCCTTGTACTGGGTTGCCACCCCGATGCGGTGAATGCCGGAATTGAAGGCATTGGAAAGGGCAAAGTCGATAATCCGGGATTTCCCGCCGAAATAGACGGCAGGCTTGGCGCGATTGTCGCAAAGCTCATGGAGCCGACTCCCGCGTCCTCCCGCTAGAACATAAGCCATCGTCGAGCGGGCCAAGGGCCCCGACCGGTGCGAACTAATTGGCACGGATAAGCCTCGTCTTCTTGTGTCTGCCTCCTGGTCCCAGCCCCGCCTGCTTATTCGTCGACGTTGCGTGAATGACCATGAAGTTGGAACTAGGAACGAATATAGGCCTCAGTTGCGTAACGCCGCATCATTCGTGTGCTGTTGAACACAGCACCGATTTTGGTGATGGTCTGTCGCATCATCCAGACCCAGCGGGCATGATCTTCGTAATACAGGGGAAGGACAATGTTTTCGAGCTTGCTGTACAACTCTTCAGCATGCAATGACGTCGACGGCTCTCCACCATCGCGACCGATTGCCCAGCCGGTCACGCCCTCTTCCCAGCCTTCCAGCCACCAGCCGTCGAGTACGCTGAAGTTGAGTACGCCGTTGAACGCCGCCTTCATGCCGCTCGTACCCGAGGCTTCGAGCGGCGGAATTGGATTGTTGAGCCAGACATCGCTGCCGGACACCAGCTTGAAGGCGAGCGCCATGTCGTAATTCGGCATGAATGCCATCGGCATGTCCGTCAACGCCCGCATCTGGTGATGAATGGAACGAATGATACCCTTCCCCTCGAAATCGCGCGGATGCGATTTCCCGGCCATTACAAGCTGGAACGGATATCGCGCATTGATCGCGCGCAACCTTTCGACATCCGAGAAAATCAAGTCCGGCCGTTTATAGCCGGTCATCCGCCGGGCGAAGCAGATCAGCGGCAGGTCCGGGTTCATCTTGGCGCCGACCGTTTTCTCGATATGCGCGATCAGCTCACGCTTGGCGTGCTGATGGGCGGCCCATAACGCCTCCGGCGCCACCTGGTCGGCCTTGAGCAGGTCTTCGGGCTCATGGCCCCAATGCGGCACCAGATTTTTCACAAGGTCGAAAATCGCCGGATGCATCCAGGTGCGCACGTGGGCGCCGTTGGTGATGGTGCTGATCTTGTATTCGGGGAACATGCGCTGCGCCGTCTCGGCATGGCGGCGCGCGACACCATTGGCGTAACGCGAGAGGTTAAGGGCTAGCCGTGACATATTCAGGCGGTCACGGCCGGCCAAGAGCTTGAGCTGGTCGATCTCGATCAGGTCGCCGACGATCCGGCGCACATCGCTGTAATCGAAGCTGTCATGTCCGGCTTCGACCGGCGTGTGGGTGGTGAACACGCATTTCTGCCGGACCGCATGGACATCATATTTGAATGGCTCCGACACACCCGGGATCGGCGTGATGCGATGCTGGT
The DNA here is from genome assembly GCA_964616635.1 of uncultured Rhodoplanes sp. Lineage (GTDB taxonomy): Bacteria > Pseudomonadota > Alphaproteobacteria > Rhizobiales > Xanthobacteraceae > Rhodoplanes. Next base: position 11,555 of record CAZTTL010000066.1, read on the forward strand.
CGAGAAGGGCAAGCGAAAGGAAGGCCGCATGGCCTTCATTGAGGTGATAGGTTTCGATCCTGAAGCCGAGCGAGCGCAGCACGCGCACGCCGCCGATACCGAGCACGGCCTCCTGTTTGAGACGGTCGCGCTGGTCGCCGAAATAGAGCCGGTTGGTGATGGTGCGGTCGCGCGCCTCGTTCTCTGACACATTGGTGTCGAGCAGCAGAATGGGAACCTGGTGCCCCCGCGATGACCTCAACTCGTACAGCCAGGGCCGGATCCATACCGTGCGGTTCTCGATATTGACCGCGACCATGCAGCCGATCGGCGAGGCGTATTCCTCCGGATTCCACGGATCGGGCGCATCGATCTGGTTGCCATCGGCATCGATTTCCTGACGGTTGGAACCTTCGCGCGAAGCCAGCGTGACAAAAACCACCGGAAGCGTGAGGTCGGCGCAGGACCGCGCGGCGTCGCCGGCAAGCATCCCGAGGCCGCCGGAATAAGTGTGCATCTCGGGGCGGATCCCGATCTCCATGGTGAAATAGGCGATCCGGCTGGACGTCAGGTAGGGCTCGACCTGGTGCATTGAGACTCCCCGAGAATTTGAAACGAAGTCCGAACGTTGTTTCGATCCGGAACGCTGTCGCGGGTGATGGCCGGCAACGAATATAGCTCGCGAACCGATCCGGCGAGCAGGCGGCGTCTCCTTACAATTTGGCTGATTGGCGAAGGATGGTGACGCGGATGACGGCTCGTCCCCGCGCTCCCAACCCTAATCCGCGCACGGTCTGGATCGTCATGGCCGCCCCATCCATCCACCCGGCCGGCACTCGGCACTATGTACCTCATCTTGTCGCACACTTTGCCCACGCGGTGCAAAGGTCACGATCGAACAATGATACGGCACCGCGCCGCCCATCGCAGGAAGCCCCGCACCGAGAGATCGAATGACCAACACCAGAAGAAAAGTTCAAGCGACGACGTCCTTGCCCGCACGCCGCGGTCGGGTGAGAGAGAACGGCCCGTCCAATCGAAGGAATTCGCGCCCGGCGCAATCCTCGTCCGGCGAGAACCGATAGCAAAGCCGTGGCTCACCGACAACCGGCCACGCTATTGCGCGCCGTCAATTTATCGCCGGCAAAAAGAATCGGGAGCGCCGCATCGGCGCTCCCGATCCGAATTGTCGCTTGATCGTTGACGCTGAGTTTATTTGCCGAGCACCGCCAGCGAGACGTGGGCGAGGCCCGAGAAGCCGAGCGCCCGCGCCGCAGCCGGGGTCACGTCGATCACCCGGCCGCGGACGAACGGGCCGCGATCGTTGATACGCACGACCACGGACCGCCCGGTCTTGCGGTTGGTGACCCGAACCCGCGTCCCGAATGGGAGGTTGCGGTGGGCAGCGGTCAAGCGGCCAGCATGCGCGTACTCGCCATTCGCGGTACGCCCTCCAGAATAAACGGAGGCAATGCCAGACTGCGCGTGAGCCGCTATAGAATAAATGACAGAAATTCCAAGCACAAGAAGAGATATGACTGCTAGCTTATTGTACTTTCGTAGTATCGTTGTCATCTGCACCTCGATGTTGTTTCAGGAGGGCGCCGAGGTGCAGAGCAAACTTTGCGATTTCCTGTCAGAAAATTGACGATATTGCGGTGCGGCAGTCAACTTATGTTAAAAAATATTACCATTTCGAACGAAATGCTGGTCTAATTTATTTAATGAAGCAATCTTGGCGGGCGACACGGCTGTCCTGACGTCGCCTGACCGGTGAACCCTGCGGCGAGCAGAACGAATGCGATAAGGACAAGCTCGGCCGGCATGAGCAGGCCTTTACGCCGGCAGTCAGCGGCCATGACTTAAGAGCTCGCGCCCACAGACCGGCTTGCGCCCGCGCCAGCGCGACCTTCCTGCCCGGTCTCCCTCCCTCTCGCGGCACCGACGGCAGCGGTTGAGCGAGCCTTCGGAGGATGGAAGCCAAGACGGCGCCTCGTGGTGAGGAAATGCACTGTCAATGCCTGAGTTTGCGTCACGCCATATTGCACCGCGGTCACTGCTGTGTTAGCACACGGCCGTTTTCTCGGGGCGCATTCCGCAACGCTCCCAACTCCAGTCCCGCTTGCGGTTCAAGGGGATGACCGGCGTGCCTTGATTTGAAGGCGTCGGGACCTTGGCCGTGCCGAGCCGAAAGAGAGCGCCGTGGCAGGACCAGATCCCATTGCGTCGGGAATGGCGGGCCGCTATGCGACCGCCCTGTTTGAATTGGCACTGGAAAGCAATACCATTGATGCGGTCCGAGGCGACCTTGACCGCTTTGATGGCTTGATCAGCGAAAGCCCCGATCTCGAGCGTTTGGTACGCAGCCCGGTATTCTCCGCCGAGGAGCAGACGCGCGCGCTGGGCGCGGTGCTCAGCCAAGCGGAAATCGGGGGGCTTACCGCGAAATTCCTCAGGCTCGTCGCGTCGAACCGGCGGCTGTTTGCCGTCCGCGACATGATCAAGGCGTTCCGCGGTTTGGTCGCCCGCCACAAGGGGGAAGTCACCGCCGAGGTCACGGTCGCCGACGCGCTCAGCACCGAGCGCCGTGCGGAGATCAAGGCCGCCCTCAATGCGGTGACCGGCAAGGACGTGCAGGTCGACGTCAAGATCGACCCGGCCATCATCGGCGGGCTCGTGGTCAAGCTCGGCAGCCGCATGGTAGATTCTTCCCTGCGCGCCAGACTCAATGCACTTAAGCACGCGATGAAAGAGGTCGGCTGATGGATATCCGCGCCGCTGAAATCTCCTCCATCCTCAGGGAGCAGATCAAGAATTTCGGCCAGGAAGCCGAAGTCACGGAGGTCGGCCAGGTGCTGTCCGTGGGTGACGGCATCGCCCGCGTCTACGGGCTCGACAACGTCCAGGCGGGCGAGATGGTCGAGTTCGCGAACGGCGTGCGCGGCATGGCGCTCAACCTCGAAATCGACAATGTCGGCATCGTGATCTTCGGCAATGACCGCGAGATCAAGGAAGGGCAGACGGTCAAGCGCACCCGCGCGATCGTCGACGTGCCGGTCGGCAAAGGCTTGCTCGGCCGCGTGGTCGACGCGCTCGGCAATCCGATCGACGGCAAGGGGCCGATCGAGGCGGTCGAGCGCAAGCGCGTCGACGTCAAGGCGCCGGGTATCATTCCGCGCCGCTCGGTGCACGAGCCGATGGCGACCGGCCTCAAGGCGATCGATGCGCTGATCCCGATCGGCCGCGGCCAGCGCGAGCTGATCATCGGTGACCGCCAGACCGGCAAGA
>CAZTTL010000067.1:0-14702 GCA_964616635.1 uncultured Rhodoplanes sp.
GACATAAGCTATTAAGAGGCCGATCAAAGCCGTAACGCTTCGGCCATCATAGAGATATCCGATGCGGAGGACCTCAAACAAGGAATATAGAATGACCGGGTAAAAATATTGCAGGAAACCGTTAAGTTCACGAAATGCTCGGAAAGCACGTCCGGCGAACAGCCCGAGCGCGAATAGGAACAGCGAGCCGCCGATCGTGCCCCAGTCTAGATGTGCGACGAGAATCCCCGTCGTATTGTTGAACTCCTCTATGCCATTTGCCGTGAGAAAGTTGTCAAATTCCAACCGCGCAGAGGAGCCGAAGACTTCGGTAATCAGCGAGCCAATCAATGGGAAGCGATGAAGCCAGTAGAAGGTAAACTCGCCACTGAACGTTGGCCAGGCGGTCTGGTCGAGAAGGCCGCATATATTATTGAGCGCAGTAACATAGTAGATCCCCATGCGCTCAACGGCAAAGCTCCACAGACTGTCGTAGCGATATTGATAATAAGCCACCCAGGATCGATTGTATTCGAATATGCCGAAGAACAGCGGACTGCCGAGCAGCAGCAGCAACGGCAGTGTCTGCCGGACGACCCGCAAGGGCAGCGAGCGGGTCAATAGGTTACCCCGGCACAGGATGACCAGCACCGGAAAGGCGACCTCGATCAAAGCGATGCGTTCGGAATAGACAATCGCTCGCAAAATCGCAGCAATGAAGATCACGGCGAGATAGAGCGCGTAGCGCCGCGCGGGATGCTCGCCAAGTACGAATCGCTTGAGTGCATAGATACAGCAATAGGAGATGCCGAACTGCGTTGCAGTCGTCACGCCGGACAGGTTGGGCGCCATGTCGCGGATCTGATAAACCGCACCTGGCTCCGCCCGCAGTGCGCCAATCAAGAGCTGCGGCGAAGAGACGACCAGTGGCCCGAACCAGACAATGTACCCGGTGATGCACAGCCAGAATAAGACGTCAAGACAGCCATCGTCAAAACGCAACTCGCGAGGCGGTCCACCAATTCGCTTCCCGACGGCAGCGCCGACCGCGATCAGCACGATCCCGGACAAGAACAGCGTTGCGTAAAAAGCGTTAAGATAAATTTCGGATTCATAACCTTTCTGATTATTCGTGATCAGATAACTCGTGCCAGCGCAGATCACAATCGCGATCGGTAGAATAATGAATCCGATAAACCGGTCCGGGTGGGTCCACCACGGTGGCTCAGCGGTTGGCGCCATCTCGCCAGTGTGCTCTGACATCGCGGCTATCCGGTATTAAGGATGGCATTACGGGTGGATAAGAAGTGGCCTGCGATTTCGCATAACGCAGCCGCGTATTCCGTTGCAAGCGCTGCCGTAAGAAAGCTCGCTGCTCGGTACTTCCCAGAAAGCGCTCGGTCGCGTCGTGAAGGCACCGAATTTCTCCCTTAAAGCCCTTGCCGCTGTTTCAGCCCGTCTGAGAAATCGATAAAGCCTCCGATCCTGCGACGGAATATCAGGTTACCAAATTAGCTCGTTTTCGCCAAAGCAGCATAGCGGCGAATATTACAATGCCGTTAAGTACTACCGATTGACCAAGAACAGCGAGCCCAATTGCCAGACTCGCTAGAAGGTTGATGAGCAAAATCGAAATAGCAATCTGAACCGCGAGACCGAGAAATGCGCCGATGCTCCACCATTCATCGCCCCTCAGGGCGACAAGAACCGAGCCTGCAGTTGACGAAAGAGCAGTTACGGCGGCGCTACAGGATACCAATACAGCAAGCAAAAAGTCAGTTTTTGAGACAATGTCAGGATATAAAGCGTTACCTAGCGCTATTAAGGTAATTGCCAGCGGAAAATATATGACGGCAATCGCTACAGTTATTAGAATAAAGTGTCTAACATAGGAAGATAGTTCCGTAGGTTGCTGAGAACCGGCCTTGCGGACGATTTCGGTGCCAAGCTGAATATGGATGGCATGGATAGCGACTCCTGGAGCAGAAGAGATTTTACGGGCAATTTCGAAAGCCGGAATAGCCTCCGAAAGGCCGAAGGCCTTTAAAAATATAACGGGGAGCTGTTCAGCTGCGGAAAGAAGTGCGCCGCTAAAGACGAAATGTTTGACTGCCGATATGTCGCGCTGTAGTGCCGATAAAGTCAGGGGAATTTTAGGAAGAAAAGGACGGAAACCACGGTGACTTAAGGCCGCAAATGATACGGCGGCGCAACCAATATATACAAGAATTTGTGCCACGGACACAAGCAGGAAATCACTAATGTGGAGAAGCGGCCGAAGGCAGACGATTAAAATCGTAAGGCCTAAAGGGGGTATCAAATAAAAATAGATGATGGCAGCTGACTGTAAGCCGAGTGCGATGAACCACCGTTCTTGGACGCGACATAGCGAAACGAGACAGACGAGGGCAGGTATTATACGGCGATCTAAAACCGAAAGGCCGAGCCAGTCGCCAAGAAAGAACACTAGGAATACACAAGAAAAAACGTATACGGGGAAAAGACCAATGCCATCGGGTTGGTAGGTGGTCAAATCGACCCGCTCGGCGAGGAGAGCGCGAAGATAGCCCTGAGAAAGAAATTGCTCCATCGGTCCGAGAAGAAGAAGTGCGATAGCATAATTTGCCATCGCGTGACCGTACTCGGCACGGTCTAACATCACAAAGGTGAGCAAAGGAGGCAGAACGCCAGCTGCGCCAGCGGTTACCCGAATGGCTATAGTGTGAAACAAGCCTGAAGGATAGGCCCGCATTTTCGCGATCAATTTTGAAACTATTTGCACGATATTCACACCCTGGCGTCGGGAAAGCGCTCGGGCGTAAGCAGTCGTTCGGTGACTTCGGCCCAACTCGGAGCGGGCTGCGGTGGCGAGCGGCCGGCCGCGAGCGCTCCGTGGATCGCGGTAGTGATTGAATCGCGGTCGCCGGGAGTGTAGCCGAAGCGGTTTGCGCAGTTTCCGGCAGCGACCTGCGGACAGACGGCGGGTACGCCAAGGCACCCGAGTTGAGTCAGCTTCTGCGAAGATTCGGCAAAATAAGCATCGACCTTACCGCTTTGATAGGGAGCGATACCGAAGGCTGCATGACGGAAATAGGCCAGGACCTCCCGTACCGGCATTTCGTCATAGAGGTGAATATTCGCTGCGTTCAGGCGGGCGGCACGCGGTCCGCCGCCGATGACATGGAACGCGATATCGGGAAAAGCAGGTGCCGCGATCGCGAAGAAGGTTGGGTCGAACAAAGTGGAGCCCGCGGAAACCGCGTTGAGGCCACCTGGGAAAGGCGAAGGATCGGCACAGCAGATAAGCTCGGCATCCATGCCATAGGGCAGACAATAGGCTGGCACTGACGAAGGGAAGGTTGAGGCGAGTCGCCGCGACGGGCTGAAGATCGCATCATAGCGCGCGATCGTGCGGCGCAATTCGCGTCTCAGGAAGTCCCCGGAGCCGATTGATGCGAGGTCGTCTGAGGCGAAATAGACAATGCGGGCTTTCTGGCTTGCGCGCTTGACTTCCTCGAACAGTAGCGCCGGGAGCCCGGACTCGATGAGAATAACGCGGCTCTCGCGCGCCCATTGGAGGAAGATCTGCGGCAACCGCCGCGCATAGGCTTTGAACAGCGGCGTCGCCACCTGGTCGAGCGCGGGGATCCGCAGATTGAACGGGTGGAGAGCCGTGCGCCAGAGATAGCATTCGACGCCGTCGACCGTCTCAACGCGGTTGCTGCGGGAGCGCAGCGCCGCGCGGGGATCGCCTTTCAAGTCGGAGAGCGCGCTGAAGCCGACCGAGAAGAACCGGGTCGCCGCACGCGCACTGAGCTCCTGCGCCAGATGATGCAGGTTGACCTTGCGCGCGGTCCGATAATCGTGACTCGACACGATCAGGAACGGACCGTCTTCCGGTTTTCCGTCGGCGCCTCCACGACCCGGCGTTGCCGCGACCAGCGCCTCCAATTGTGCCTCCTCCACTGCAGCTGACCTAAGAGGTCTTACAGGCCGAAGGTAACGCCGCGCCGCTGTCGAGCCGGTTACCCCGGCAGCTCCAGAGTGGATGCGGGCATGTCACGTCGACGAGCGCGATTGCGCTCCCGGCCATGTTGCGAATCGTGTTGTCCAGAATGGCAACCTCGCAGACGGCGCCAACCAGGCGGACGCCGTCTGTGCCGCCGTCACTCAGGCTGTTGCCACTCACCAACACCCGGCGTACCCGCAAGTCCGGGCTCGGCGCTGAATGGTCGTTGATGTCAATCGAAGCCTGTCCTGTCTGCTCACTTTCTGGCACAGCAAACCGGCGCGCCACCGACGAGATCGTGTTGTCGGCGACGATGACACGATCGACACCATAAGTGTCGTAGGATTCCTCTCGGGTCACGATGATGCCGGCCGCGCGGCCCGTCCCGTTGACCCTGTTACCGCGCACGACGACGTCGCTAGAGCCAACAACGGAGATGCCCCGCGCGCCTCTCACGTTCGAAACGCGGTTACTTTCGACGAGGACTTGCGTGCAACGCCCCTTGGATCGGTAGGAAACGACCGAAATGCCATCATCCTCGGTCATTTCGGTCGTGTTGCGAGCGACATATCCTCGACAAGCGCCATTGCTTTGGTAGATGCCGTCGGCGAGTGTCGCCACGACGTTGTTGTCGACGATCGCGTAGTCGCGCGCGCCTTCGACCCACACGCCAGCCGAGGTCGCGCCGACGATGCGGTTTCCAACGACCCGGGTTCCGCGGCCGTGAACGACCACGCGCGCTTGTTCAGGCCCGAACCCGCGGCGCTTCGCGTTCGCGGTGAGAAAGAGGCCGCGCAATTCAGTCTCGTCACCGGCAAGGCGAATGCACATGCGGTCGGGATCGACGGCGGATAGCCGCGCGTTGTCGCCGATCAGGCGCACGCGCCGGTTCGCGAGCGTGAGACAGTCGCTCTGCACGTAGTCGCCGCGATCAAGAACGAGCGTGCCGCCGCTGGCAAGCGAATCGAGTGCGGCTTGCAAATCGCGCGTGACGTCGGTGCGGCCATCGCCGGGGATGCGCAGGGCCGCTGCATGAATCGTCGGCAGTCGCGCCCAGCGCGCGTCGCCCCTCGTCCCCAATGCCGCAAGCGGGGTGATCTCGCGGTCGAGCGCGGCCGCCCAAGCGGGCCAGTGCGTTGACGCCGCGGCGCGGGCGGCCAGCGATCGCGTCCGGCCGTCGGCAGCTAGGGCTACGGCGGCGAATGGCAACGCGGCGAGGAGGGCGCGACGATTTATCAGCGCATTCATTTTGGGCAATTCCCCCGCGGCACGACCGGCCCCAGCTGATCGATCATCGTTGCAGGTGCTGAGGTGGCGCCAAGCCGGAGATAGCAATCGACCAGCGCTTCATTCATCCGCAAAGCGGAGAATTTTTTGGTAAACGTCGATCGTGCCGCCGCTCCCAATCGCGACAAATCGGCGGCTTCGATCTCGTCTAACGCCCCCCGCAGGAAGCCTGGCCGATCAATATCGACTAAGAAACCGTTGATTCCGTGCTCGACAATGTGAACAAACGGTCCGCGGTTGCTGGCGATCAGCGGCCGCGCGGAACGCATCGCTTCCAGAGCAGCGAGAGGCATTCCCTCCCATCGCGACGGCATGATAACCGCGTCGGATGCGGCAATTAGCTGCGGAATCTTGCTGCGCGGCGTCCAGCCAAGAACTTTTACGTGCGGCGGAATGGAGTCGCTTTGTGCATCGATCACGGGCATGCCCGCAATCGTGAGCAAGGCGCGCGTTGGCGGGATTTGAGCGATTTCACGCAAAAGCAGGTCAATGCCCTTCTGCTCGTCCATGCGGCCAAGAAACAAAAGGCGCAGCGGTGCGCCTTTCGTAGCTCGGTTCGGCGGGCGCGGCGGCTCGATATCCGAGACTCCGCTCACCACCGTGGAAAGCTTTTTGGTGGGGAATCCCGCGCCCACCAAAAGTGCGCGCTCATGCAATGATACGTTAACGACGAGGTCGGTGGCCGATAGCAGCATGCCTTCAATCAATCGCCAGACGCGCGTTGATGGCGTCCATGGATCGCGATCGAACGACCAGCAATGGGCGCAATACACGACCTTCGCGGATGGCCACACGATCGGGAGCGTCAGCCGGCCGATCGCACCGGCAAAACTGCTGTGCAGATGCACGATATGCGGCCGATGCTTCGATGTGACCCGTCGGATCGCGGACGCAAGAGCAAGGAATGAGCGGGCGTCGCGACCGCTCCGCGGAAAGACTTCGATCGAGTAAGTGTCGTCTTGAAGGTGCGAGACATGATCCTTCGGCGCCAGCAAGATTACGTTTTGGGCGCCGAAAACCCGCGATTGATACGGCAGCACTTCCTCCAGATAGGAGGCCGGACCGCCGACCAAACTCTCGGCAATATGCAGGATCCTCATCGCGGGGTCCCGGCAGATAAATCGGTGATCAGCTTCATCAACCTACGCGCGCTCGCGCGCCAGCTGTAAAGCGAAGCGCGTTCGCGGCCGCGGGAGATAAGTTCGGTCCGCAGCAAATCGTCGCTGCACACTCTTTGTGCAGCATCGGCCCATTGCGGGACATCGACAGGGTCGCATAGAATCGCCGCGTCGCCGAGAATTTCTGGGATTGCGGAGGCGTTGGAGGCGATTACCGGACAGCCGAGCCGCATCGCTTCGATCGGCGGCAACCCGAAGCCTTCATGCAGCGACGGAAACAGGAAGGCGCACGCGCGCGAAAACAACAACGCAAGGTCGTCGTCGGAAACGCGACCCAACTCGATCGTCGCAGAAGCGTCAGCCTCCGATCCGTCGTTGAACACCCGTGCATTGCCGCCGCCCGCGATGACGACCGCGATCCCACGAGGTGCGAGGATCTCCGCAAGCCGACGGACCAGCCCGAAATTCTTGTTCGGTGATCGGCTACCAAGCGCAAGCACAAATCGTTCGGGCAGACGAGCCGCATCGATCTTGGCGCGGTCTGGTTGCCAGCGAAGCGCGTGGTCACTGCCGTTATGCGTAATCGCGTCGGGCTTTCGGTTCGCAACTCCGACAGAAAGCAGTTGTTCGCCCGAATAACCCGAAACGGTGACCCAGCCGAGGCTCTGTCTGACTGCGAGTGGTTGAAGCAAACGATACGCGACTCGGAACCCGAGCGAGAAGTTTCGTGGGACAAGCCACACGTGGGCATCGTGCACGCAGGTGATGCTGCGTCCGAACATGACCGGCGCTAGATTGCAAAGATTGAGTATCAGATCGCCCTTTGCGAACCAGGGAAGCTCGATTTGCTCCCAAGCGTAGCCAGTCAGCGAGCCCACGGGCGTCACGGCGATGTTCTTCAACACGAGATTGCAATTGCTGCTTGCGGGCGTGGCGAGAACGAAGCTCCGACCAGCCACAGCAGGGTCTCGTTCTTCGATCAGATCATCAAGCGCACGTACGATTTCCCAAGCGTAGCGCTCGACCCCCGTGAGGGGCCGGCCAACGAACCGGCCATTGATAACGATTCTTGGAGCAAGGAGTGGCGCAGCAACCCGATCAATTGGAAGGGCCACGGCGGAGCGAGAGGCCGGGTTCACATTCATGACGCAGACTTCGGTTCCGAGGCGCGCGACCTCATCCAGACCACGCCGGCCGCGATTGCCAAGCCAACGATTAGCGAAAGCAGAATTAGCCTTCCACGCGGACTCGCCGGGCGATTTGGCGTAACCGCGGCGGCGATCACCCGCGTGTTCGAAGTATCGATTGCACTCTGCCCGCCAATCTCCTTCCGGCGAACAAGGAAAGCCTCATAGATGGCTCGGTTCGATGCAGCGATGCGTTCGAGTTCGCGAAGTCGGACCGACAACTCATCTGATGCCACGACCTTTTGTTTCACTCGCTCCAGTTCGGCAGCGAGTGCATCCTCATTCGCCTTAGCTCGCGTATAGTCATTTCGCGTGGAATCCGCGATCCGTCGCAATTCATCGGCAATCAAAGCACGATATCGGAGGCGTTGTTCGCGGATTATCTTCACGGTGGGGTGGCGCGGACCATATAGAACGGAAGCCGCGCCTTGTGATCGCACGATCTCCGCATATTGGCTACGAAGGTTTGCGATCGCGGTCGACTGCAGCACTGCCTCCGGGATGGTATCGGGATCCGCGCCGCTCTTCATCAATGCTTCAACCTGATCGAGGCGGGCGCGCTGCGTCGCTGTCTGCGTCCGAGCGTTGATGAGACGCGTGTTGAGTTCCTCGAGTTGCTGATCGTTTACCAGCCGCTTTCCCACGCCGACCAGATTGTTTCGCTTGCGAAATTTTTCGACGTCTTCTTCCGAGTTGCGGAGCCGATCGGCAAGCTCCTTAAGGCTGGCAGCGAGTGCAGCCTCGACCCTGCGAGCAGTTTCAGCGCGCCCTTCGATTTCATGTCCCAAATAAGCGGCGGCAATTGCATCGGCGATGCGGGCTGCTTTGATTGGGTCTTCACTGAGCGCCCTGACGACGATAACGTAGCTTCGGCTCTCGCGCTGAACGACGATCGCCTTCTGGAGCGATCGTAAGGCGGTCATGCGCGGGCCCTCCGGTGAACTACCGGAAAAAAGGCTTCTAATCGCATCCAGCCAACTTGACCGTCCGATGAATTCCGGGTCCTCGTCGAGGTTGAGCTTACGGATCACCGCCCTCAGCACGGCCTCCGATTGCACGACTCTCAACTGGCTTTCCACGACCGAGACCGAGGACTCGTTATTGTCGGTGCGAGGCGTTACGTCGTTCTGAACGACGTGCAAGCCTCTTGGGTCGATTAGTATTTCGGTGCTCGCTTCGTAAAGCGGAGGCATAATGAAAAGGTATGCACACGTCAGAGCGACTGGAATAAGAATAGCGGCACAGACGGCAAAGGTATTTTTGCCGATGGCATCCTTAATCGCGTGGAAATTTACGGCTGGAACCATGGTCGTGGGTGCGTGATAGACGGTCATTGCGCGTCCTTCGTCTAAAAACAGGCAGCATCAGGCACGCTCATCGCGACTCACCCGCGACCTTGTTACCACCAGCACTTAGGAGCGGCGGAACGCGAACATAGCCAGCAGCACCCGATACTAGAACAGTCGGCGTCTGCAAAATGAGTTCTCCCTTCGTTATCGGAGACGGCATAGATAGACCAAGTAATCGCTTAAGAAAGCGCGCCCAGCGTCAGTTCGAGTGGTAGTTATGATTAAGGTTAAGATTGGATCCCGAGTTGTTGCCTTTCCATATTTGATTTTCTGTCTGAAAAAGCATCGTCGATCGTCGCGGGAGGCAAAAGGCTGGATGCTCGCCTGGTGCGCCGCAACGCGGCGGCATTGACGCCAAACTCGTTCGATTTCGGCCAAGCAAAGCCGCCGCTGGCGGCAGCGCTTCAGTAGGCATTATGACCTCTAAGGAGTGCGAGTGGCGTCAATAGTAGAATATAGATGTCGAACAGTAACGACCAATTCTCAATATAATAAAGATCGTGGTCAATACGTTGCTGCAACTGGTCGAGCGTATCGAGCCCACCGCGCCATCCATTAATCTGCGCCCAACCCGTGATTCCCGGTTTCACTCGATGCCGCGCAAAGTATTCATGCACTATTTCTTCCCAGAGCTTGTCCGCGATCGGCGCGTTCAGGGCATGCGGACGTGGTCCGACCAGCGATAGATCGCCGCGAAGCACATTGATCAGTTGTGGGAGTTCGTCGATCGATGTCTTGCGCAGGAACTTCCCGACCCGGGTCACCCGCGGGTCTTCCTTCACCACCAGGCGCGTGGCGTTGGGATCGGCGAATTGATGATGGAGCGTGCGGAATTTCAGCACCTCGATCACTTGGTTATTGAAGCCGTGGCGGCGCTGGCGGAACAGCACCGGACCACGGCTGTCGAGCTTGATCGCGATAGCGACGCCGACCATCAGCGGCGCCAGTGCCAGCAGGATCAGCCCGCCGACCACGCGGTCGAACAGCGATTTGACCGCCAGATTCCAGTCGGCAATCGGGTTGTCGAAAATATCGAGAACCGGGACATTGCCGATGTAAGAATAGGCGCGGGGACGGAAGCGCAGCCGATTCATATGCGCGGCGAGGCGCACATCCACCGGCAGCACCCATAGCTTGCGCACCATCTGCAGCACGCGCGCTTCCGCGGTCAGCGGAAGCGAGACGAGGATGATGTCGACGCGGCTGCGACGGGTGAAATGAACGAGATCGTCGACGGTGCCGAGCTTGGGGACGCCGGCCACGATCGACGGCGAGCGCTCGTCGGAACGGTCATCGAAGACGCCGCAGATGCGCAGATCGGTGTGAGCTTCGGCATTGATCGCGCGGACCAGGGCTTCACCGGAAGGGCCGCCGCCGACAATCACCACGCGCCGGATCAGCCGGCCTTCATCAGCCCAGTGGCGCACCAGGGTGGCGAGCACGATCCGCCAAGCAAACAAGAAGAGCATACCGCCGACATACCAGCCGCTGATCCACACCCGTGAATACAGGTTCTGATGCTTGGCGAAGAATGACAGCGCGAGCACAACGAGAAACACCAGCGTCCAGGCGCCGGCGATACGCGCGAGCTGATGCACATGCGAGCGGAAGGCCGCGACATTGTAAATGCCGAGGGCCTGGAAAAACAGGAGCGCGGCGCTGGGGATCACCAGCTCAGCCGCGAGGTGGATACCGGTAAATCCATCGATCGGATAGACCCAATACGCATGAATGGCGACGCCGATCAGAAAGATCATCACGAAATCGATGATCCGCACCATGCCGATCAGCACGACGGGCGAAATCGGCTTGCCGGCGGGCTCGGCGATTGCCGGTTGCGGCGGCGGGTCCGGCGCGTGGGCCTTTTGCGCGCGCGGCGTCTGCTCGAAAGCCAGGGGCCGCTTGTCGAGCAAAGGAGAGTTAATGACAGCCATTACGCCACTCCGGAACGGCCCCCTTTTCGGGGATAGTAGAGCGCGGACGCCCCCGAAGTCCGTCGCGTATCTTGTTAGCGAGACCCTACTGAGTTTAACGCACGGCAAGTAACATGATGCGCCAGGAAGAGCAATTTTAACTTTTTTTAAGCTTAATTATGGATGCGTAGCCTGCTAGGTTCGAGACCTTCCCGCGGACGACGCCCCAGGCCTGATCGATGATTTGCTCTTTCCATTAGCGGAAACATCAAGCTGCTCCGGTGCGGTCCCATCTTGGCATGGCCCAGCGCGGAGGCCCCAAAGTCCGCCGACGATACGACAGGTAGTGAGACTCTGATGAGAGTCCAGGACATGGCGGCTTAAGACGCTGCGCCAAGCGAAGCAGCGTCTGCTGCGCTTCGGCTTTAATTATCGCGGGTGGCTTGCAGCAAGTTCTTATTGCACGCACCGCACGTTTGTATTCGACTAAGGAATAGTTTCTTTGGAAAAGATGAAGTAAGAGGTCGAAAAGACGTGGGTTAGGGCAGCATCAAATTCTCTATCAATTATTCGTGTTTCTACTTGCGCGGGTACGTGTGCTGCGCCGTGTAGACAAGCCCAAGACGAGCCGCTTGAGGTAATATTATTCTCGAGGTTAATTATTATTAAGGAATCTCCCACCGCTCGCGCGCCACCGGTACGCAACGGCATGAGGCGCGTCATCAGCGCGACCGAAGCGGAGCTGATGTGGCCTCGGAAACTCGGCAGCGGGCCGGTCAATCACGGCTGTATATGTCATCCAGACGGACGATGTCGTCTTTGCCGAGATAACTGCCGGTCGGCACCTTGATCGCTTCGGGGGGGATGCGACCTGGATTGGCAAGGCGATGAACCGAGCCGATTGGAATAAATATGCGCCGTCGCTTCCCGGCGGCCTTGCGCCTTGAGCTGTGCCACGACGTTCTTGACTTCCTCGGCACGGGCCGCGGCAGCACGAGCACTGCGTCCGGCGTTGTTACCAACACGCGGTCAGTCAACGCGGAAGCTGCGCTGCTTTCCGGCACCGCCCGGATTGTTCCGTTTGCCAAAACTCTCGACGGCCTCTTCCAACTTGTGCGGTCGCTCGGTGAGCTCCTGGAGTCCGGATGCGAGTACCGCCGCTACCCTGTGAGCCGTTTCAGCGCGCTCGTTGATTTCATGCTCCAAATAACCGGCGCCGGTCGCACCGCCGATGCGCGCGCTTTGATTGGGTCTTCGCTGCGCGCCTTGAAGACGATAAATAGCTTCGGGTCGCCCGCTGAGCGATCATAGCCTTTGCAGCGATCGAAAGGCCATCGTATGCGAGTTCTCCGGCGCGCTGACAGACAGTAGGCTTTTAATCTCATCCAGCGTTCGACCGTCCTGTTGATTGCATTTACCAAAAAAAAGAACCGATTCCACCTGAACAAGGTGTGGTTGATGGACTATGGTATTAATAGGAAAACAGATCCCGCGTGACACTTGGAATTCATGTCCGGCAAGCAGGAAGAAACGTATATGAGCGTTGAATTAGCACACAAGGACCGACAGCTGACGGCCTCCGATAACATGCGGCGCCGCGCCCATCGCACGATCCCCGGCGGCTGCCATAGCTATGCGAAGGGCGACGACCAGTATCCCGTGCTGGCGCCCGGCTTCATCGAGCGAGGTACCGGATGCCATGCCTGGGACATCGACGGTAACGAATATATCGAATATGGCATGGGCAACCGGGCGGTTACCCTCGGCCATGCTTATCCTCCGGTCGTCGAGGCCGTTCAGCGTGAACTGCGCCGGGGCTGCAGCTTCACCCGACCGAGCCCGATTGAGATCTCATGCGGTGAGCAGTTTCTCGCCATGATCGACGGCGCAGAAATGGTAAAATTTTCCAAGGACGGCTCCGATGCCACCTCGGGGGCAGTTAGGTTAGCACGCGCCTATACCGGCCGCGACTTGATCGCTAGGTGCGCGGACCACCCGTTCTTCTCCGTCGATGACTGGTTCATTGGCACCACGCTGATGAATGCCGGTATTCCGGAAGCCGTGCGGCGCCTGACGCTCTCCTTCCACTACAATGACATCGCCAGCGTCGAGGCGCTGTTCCGGGAGCATCCGGCCGGTATCGCCGCTCTGATCCTGGAGCCCGCGCGCACCGAGGAGCCGAAAGACGACTTTCTGCGCAAGGTGCGCGATCTTTGCCATGCCCACGGCGCGTTGCTGATCTTCGATGAAATGATCACCGGTTTTCGCTGGCACAATGGCGGCGCGCAAGCTTACTACGGCGTGACACCCGACCTCTCGGCCTTCGGCAAGGCCATGGCTAACGGCTTTTCTGTTTCAGCGCTGGCGGGCAAGCGCGAATTCATGCGCCTAGGCGGCCTCGATCATTATGACAAGCCAAGGGTGTGGCTCTTGTCGACGACTCATGGCGGCGAGACCCATGCACTGGCGGCAGCGATGGCCACCATGCGGGTGTACGAGCGCGAACCGGTTATCGAGCATCTGCACCGCATGGGAAATCTCCTCGCGGCGCAGATGAACGAGGTAATCCGGCACCACAGGCTCGGCGAATTCGTCCAGGTCATCGGCAAGCCCTGCTGCCTGCTCTATGTGACGCGGGATCACGACGGCCTTCCGTCGCAAGCCTTCAGAACGCTGTTCTTGCAGGAGGTCATCAAGCGCGGCGTGCTGATGCCCTCCCTCGTCGTAAGTTATTCCCATCGTGAAGAGGACATCGCTCGGACAGTCGCGGCCATCGACGGCGCGCTTGCCGTTTATAAGAGGGCTCTTGACGACGGAGTCCAGCGCTTCCTCGTCGGGCCGCCGTCCCAGGTCGTCTACCGGTCCTACAACCAGCCACCCAAGCCGCGGCTTATCTAGGAGGCGCGTGCAGTGCGCCAGAAAACGCTCGCCCCGCGGCGACAGCCTTCTTGAGTTAGAGCGTCATCAGCGCGACCGAAGCGGAGCTGATGTGGCCATGGAAGGTCGCCAGCGGACCGGTCAATTGCGGCTGTAAATATCGTCCAGACGGACGACATCGTCTTCGCCGAGATAGCTGCCAGTCTGCACCTCGATCACTTCAAGCGGGATGCGGCCCGGATTAGCGAGGCGATGGACCGAGCCGATTGGAATAAAGATCGATTCATTCTCGTGCACGAGATGGCTGGCATCGCCGATAGTGACCTCGGCGGTGCCGCGCACGACAACCCAGTGCTCGGCGCGGTGGAAGTGGCGCTGCAGCGACAGTTTGGCGCCCGGGCCAACGATGATGCGCTTGACCTGGAAGCGCTCGCCCGCGTCGAGCGAATCGTATTGACCCCACGGGCGGAAGCAGCGCCGATGCGTCGTCGCTTCCCGGCGGCCTTGCGCCTTGAGCTCCGCCACGACGTTCTTCACGTCCTCGGCGCGGGCCCGCGGTAGCGCGAGCACGGCGTCCGGCGTTGTCACCAATACCAGGTCTTTCACGCCGAGTGCGACAGTCAGCCGGTCTTCGGCATGAATAACGCAGTCATGGGCATCGATCGCGGCAGCCGGCCCGAAGATGACATTGCCGGCAGCGTCGGCGGGGCCCACGTCGAACACCGCCTCCCAGCTTCCAATATCCGACCAGCGAAAGCGCCCTTCGATCACGGCGGCGCGCGCGGTCTTTTCCATGACGGCGTAGTCGATCGATTTCTGCGGCGACTGCGCGAAGGCTTCCGCGTCGAGCCGCACGAAACCGAGATCGATCTCAGCGCGGGTTACGGCGGTTTCGACCGCCTGCGCCATCAAGGGCTCGAACCGGGCGAGCTCGCCGAGCAGCGCATCGGCGCGGAACAGAAAGTTGCCGGAATTCCACAAAT
>CAZTTL010000068.1:0-14469 GCA_964616635.1 uncultured Rhodoplanes sp.
GCTCTAGAGCAAATTCCGTTCTAACAGAATCGGAATTCGCTCTATTTCTCTTTGAATGATCGCATTTTCTGGCGGCGAACCGGCATCCACTTCGCCGGAAAATGCTCTCGAGAAATTGCCGATCAACGTCATGGTCGCGCTATCGGCGCTTGTCCGCGGTTCTTCAAGAAATGCCGAATGCGATGCCCGGCGGCGCCGTCAGGCGGCCGAATCGGTGAACTGGCGGCGCTCGAGAATGGCGCGCAGCTCGTCGCCGAGCGTTGCCATGTCGAACGGCTTGCGCAGCACGTGAAATCCTTCGCGGGCAACATCGCTTGCGCTGCTATTGAAACCGGTCATCAGCACGACCGGTAGCGTCGGTCGCAGCCGCCGCGATTCGCGGGCAAGGTCGAGCCCGCTCATGCCCCCCGGCATCAGCACATCGGACAGCACGATGTCGACGTGCTCCGAGCCTCTGAGAAAGGCCAGCGCTGCATGCGGCGAAGAAACGAATTGCACGGCATAACCGAGGTCATCGAGGAACGATTTGCAGACATCGGCGACCGCCCCGTTGTCCTCGACCACGAGAATGGTCTTGCCGACGCGCGCCGGCGCCGGGGTCGCAGTCTCTCGCGGTATCTCGGTCGCGTGCGTCTCGCATTGGAACGGCGGCAGGTAGAGGGTGACGACGGTGCCGTGCCCGGGCGTGCTTGCAATGGCCGTCGTGCCGCCCGCCTGCTTGGTGAATCCGTAGACTTGGCTCAGACCGAGTCCGGTACCCTTGGCGGCGTCCTTGGTGGTGAAGAACGGCTCGAACACGCGCGGAAGAATTTCCGGCGGAATACCGCTCCCGGTATCGGCGAAGCTGAGCGCGACGAAATCGCCGGTCAGGCCGTCATGCGCGGGATCGCCGTTGAGCGTGACGTTGCGGGTCGTGATCCGCAGCTTGCCGCCCGTCGGCATGGCATCGCGGGCGTTGACGCAGATATTCAGCACCGCGATCTCGAACTCGGCCTGATCGACCTTGACCGGACAGGGCTCGCTCGGCACGTCGATCGTGACCTCGACATCGTCCGCCAGCGAGCTGCGGATGAGGTCCTGCAGTTCAGCGATGCGCTGCGCCACATTGATGGCCTGCGGATTGACCGACTGTTGACGCGAGAAGGACAGGAGATGCCGGGTCAGGGTTTCGGCACGTTTGGCCGCGGTGGCGATCATGTCGCAGAGGCGCAGCGCCTTGTCGTCCTTCAACCGGCCGGTCAGGCGTGAAGCGCTGCCGGAAATCACCATCAGCAGGTTGTTGAAGTCATGCGCGACGCCGCCGGTCAGGCGGCCGAGCGCTTCGAGACGCTGTGCCTGGATCAGCGCCGTTTCGGCAGCGACGCGCCGATCGGCCTCCGCATACAGTTTTTTCGTCCGCTGGATGGCCAGCGCGAGCAGCGCGAACAGCAGCAGCGTTGCCGGCACGCCGAAGATCAGATGACTGCCCATGCTTCGCAGCCACCGATTGCGGATGTCGGCTGTGTTCACGCCGGCAACGACATAGACCGGATAGCCCTCGAGCTTCTTGGCCGCGAAGCGACGCTCGATTCTGTCGATCGGATCAGGCGCGGTGGAGGTCTTGAGGGCAGGTGAGTTGTTCTTGGCGAGGACGGTTGCATCCGGCTTTCGCGGGAGACTCTTCGGCGCCGGCTTGTTGTTTGTCGTCGCCGCGGCAAGGGCAGTGGCGAATGACGATCTCTTCGGGTCGATGTCGGCCACGGCTTCCGGCGGCATGGGATAGCGCGCCAGCACCGCGCCGTCGGCGCGCAGCATCGTGAACGAGCGACCGGGCTCATGCCCGATCTCCGCGTAGAAATTCTCGAAGTCGCTGGGCAGCATCGACACCGCGACGATGCCGGAGAACCGACCTACATTGTCGATTTGCCGCCGGCTCATGCTGAAAAAATCCGCGCCGTCGAGGAGGCGCGGCGTCAGCACCCGGCCGATATAGGTGCCGCGATCGCGATCGACCCGTGCCTGGAAGAAGTCGCGGTCGGAAAGCGCAGCGCCCTGCGGCGGCGGACTGGCGCGGCTCGACACCAGCGCATGAGCGTCCCTTCTGGCGATCCAGATCGACTGCAGCTGTGGCAGCCGCGCGGCGATGCGCTGCAGGCGCGCATGCAGGCTCGGCTCATCCGCCCGGATCTCGTCGTCTGACAGGTCGTCGATGGAATCGGCGATTTCGTCGAGAACGAACTCGCCAGTCTGGAACATTTTCACGGCGTGCTCGTGCATCACATCGAGCGACCGCTTGATATGTTCGTCCGCCTCGTTGTTGACGGTGTCCCAGGTCACCCAGGACGCGTACGCAAACAGCGTGATCGGAATCACCACCGACCACACCATCAACGTGCGCAGAATCCGCAGCGTGGCGCGCCGTGCGCTGAGCATCAGCCCGCATTCCCTTGCGCTTTAACGGGCCCACAGCGACGATTCACCGACCTTCCAGCCCTCTGTCTGCCGCCCTGCCTTAAAAAAATAGTGGTCGCGCAAACGCGCGCGACTGCCGCAAATTTATGATCGACAGTAACGGACAACTTTGGCCCAACGCTTCAAGACTTAAAGCGTTCCGCCGAGCCGCAGAGTTAATCATGCGGTTTCGGAATACGACCGTCGAACAACCAAGTTGTGGCTTGATCGTCTGCGTCTAATCTGTAGTTGCGCGGGTGCGGCCGGCTGCGGCGACCTCCTCGCTGCGTTCGACCGAGCGGATCAGCCCGGTCGCGAGATCCTGGATTGTCGGCTGCCGCAGCGCCGAGAAGGGCAGGGGCCGCGTCACCTCGATCGCGGCGAGCCCGAGACGGGCCGTCAGCAGCCCGTTCAGGACACCCTCGCCGAGCCGCGCCGAGAGCTTGGCCGCGAGGCCATGCCCGATCATCTGCTGGACGAGCCCGTCGGTCGCCGCCATGCCGCCGGTCATCGCCAGATGCGAAATCACATGCCGCATCAGGCGCGCCAGCCCGAGTGTCCCCGGGCGGCCGCCATAGAGCAGCGACAGCCGCCGGACCAGGCCGAGCGCGGTCACCAGCACGAATATCATGTCGACGGCGGCGCGCGGGCTGACCGCCGTGACCACCGAGACCCGCTTGGCGGCATCGGAAACCAGGCGCCGCGCGCGGGTGTCGAGGTCCGCCATCAACTCGCGCTCGGCGATGCGAACGAGGTCACGGCCGTCGATGATTTCGTCGAGGTGAGCTTCGAGGCGGGTCCGCGCCCGCGCGAGGCCGGGCGCCCGGCGGGTCAGCAGGAGCAGCTCTTTGACGATCGCCCGGCCGGCATCGCGGTCGTCGCTCTGCAGCGTCTCGGCCGCGCGATCGCGCAGGTGGTCGATCGCCCTCAGCCGGGCGATCCCATAGGCCTCGCGGACCAGGATCGCGGCCGCGGCAAGGCCGGCGAGGGCGGCGAGCCCCAGTCCGAGATAGCCAAGGCTGTCGGCGCGTGCGAACAGGTCGGAGATGAGGTTGGCGACCGCGAGGCCGAGGCCGAGCACCACCAGTCCACCCGCGGCGCTCCAGAACAGCGCCGCCCACCGCATGCGCCACCGCGGGGCAGGGGTCAGCGCGCGGCTTTCTTCTGCGGGGTCAACGGCTTCGGTCTCGGCTCCGACAGGGGTCAGGGCCGGACGCGGCGCCACGTCAAGCGGGGCCGGCCGCAGCACCACATTCGGGTCGTCGGGATGGAAGGCCGCCGGCCGGCGGAACTCAGCGGTGCTCATTGCAATCGGTCTCCGATCAGGAACTCCAGCGCCCGGTCAAGACGGATATGGGGCAGGGTCGGCGTTCCGTCCATGGCGTGGGTGAGCCGCGGCGGGCGAAAGCGCAGGAAGCGAAACGCGGCCTCATCATGCGAACCGCCGTTGATGCCGGTAAAGCCCTCGGGTCCCGACGCAAAGACCCGCTTCGGATCGGCCGGGAGGTCGCCCGGGAACAAAGCGATCTCGCGCTCGCCGTCAAAGGTCTGGCCGCCCGCCTGCTCGCCCGCCGCAGGCGTGCCGATGATCGCCGGCAAGACCTCGCCGCCGCGCCTGACCTCGGCCTCCCGGGTCGCCCGGACTGCCGCGAGCGCGATCACGTCGGCTTGTGCGCCGGCGATCTTGGCCCCTTCGGCGGCACGCTCGACCATCCGGGCGAGGATCGCCTCCAGCCGGTCATGGTTCGAATGATGCATATGGTCGGCCTTGGTGGCGGCGAACAACACTCTGTCGACCCGGGGCGAAAACAGCGGGCTCAGCAGCGTCTTGCGGCCGATATCGAAGCAACCGAGGATGGAGCCGAGCGCGCGCTCGAGGTCGCGCACCGCATCGGGACCGGCATTGAGGGCGGCGAGCACGTCGACGAGCACGATCTGACGGTCGAGCCGGGCGAAATGGTCGCGGAAGAACGGGCGCACCACCACGTCCTTGTAGGCCTCATAGCGCCGCCGCATCATCGCCCAGAGCGAGCCCTCCGCGGCACGGCCCTCCGCCGGAAGGTCGAGCGGGATGAAGGTCAGCGCCGGCGAACCGGCGAGGTCGCCGGGCATCAGGAAGCGCCCGGGGGGGAGCAGGCTCAGCGCATAGCGCTCGTCGCGGCAGGCCCGCAGATACTCGGTGTAATGCTGCGCGGCGGCGACCACGGCCGGCTCGTCGGCGGCTGCCATTGGGTTGAGCGTCGCCAGTTCACGATGCCAGGCGGCTGCGATCGCGCGCCGCGGGCCGTCACGCGAGAGGGCAAGGCTCTCCTTCGCCCAGGCCTCGTAGCTCGTCGTGAGGAGCGGCAGGTCGAGCAGCCACTCGCCCGGATAGTCGACGATGTCGACGGTCAGCGTGCGCATGCGCCCGCTCGCCGTCTGGTACTCGATGATCAGCCTGAGTTCGCTGATGCGCCGGGTGGAGTCTGGCCAGGCGCGCTCGTTGACGAGCGCCTGGACGTGATTTTCGTAATCGAAGCGGGGGACGGCATCGTCCGGCTGCGGGACGAGATAGGCCCGCGCGATGCGCCCCTGCGCCAGCGCCGTGAACACCGGGAAACGTCCGCCGCGAACAAGGCCATGCAGCAGCGCGGTGATAAACACGGTCTTGCCGGCGCGCGACAAGCCAGTGACGCCAAGTCGCACCGTCGGACTGAACAGTCCTTCGCCGAAATCGACGAGCGCGCGGACGGCGATGCGTGCCCGCTCAAAAATATCCGAAACGATTGGGGCCATGGATCAACGGTTGAATGGAGCCGGCGGATATCCGGCACCTTGGGCCTGCAGATATTCGCGCCGGTCCCGCGCGGCAAGCCGCAGCCGCCAGTATGCTTCCAGCCCGCGGGAACTGGAACTGGCTCACGCGACTGCAATACGCGGAGGTCGCACGAAGCGGCGCCGTGTTGCGCCGCGGCGATGGCAGCCATTTGCTTGATCATGGTCAAGGCAATGCCGCCACCGCGAATTATCAACTCGACAATCGAATTATTCGGGTTCAAATGAACCGACCGGGGGGCAGGTCGGCGGAGATTGGGAGCATGAACTACCAGGCCTTTTTCACCGACGCGCTCCAGCGCCTGCGCGACGAGCGCCGTTATCGCGTTTTTGCCGATCTGGAGCGGATTGCCGGCGGCTTTCCGCGGGCGATCTGGCATTCGCCCGAGGGGCCGCGGGACGTCGTCGTGTGGTGCTCCAATGATTATCTCGGCATGGGCCAGCACCCCAAGGTGATCGGCGCCATGGTGGAGACGGCGACGCGGGTCGGCGCCGGCGCCGGCGGCACCCGTAACATTGCCGGCACCAACCATCCGCTGGTCGGGCTCGAACGCGAACTCGCCGATCTGCACGGCAAGGATGCGGCGCTCGTATTCACATCCGGCTATGTGTCGAACGATGCCGGCATCTCGACCATCGCCAAGCTCATTCCCGACTGCCTGATCCTGTCGGACGCCTGGAATCACAATTCGATGATTACCGGCGTGCGCAACGCAGGCACCGAGAAGGTGGTGTTCCGTCACAACGATGTCGAACACCTCGAAGAGCTGCTGAAGAACGCCGGCAAGGAGCGCGGCAAGCTCATCGTGTTCGAGAGCCTGTACTCGATGGATGGGGACATCGCGCCGATCCATCGCGTCTGCGACCTCGCCGATAAGTATCAGGCAATGACCTATCTCGACGAAGTCCATGCGGTCGGCATGTATGGCGCACGCGGCGGCGGTCAGGCCGAGCTGCAGGGCGCGATGCACCGCATCGACGTCGTCGAGGGTACGCTGGCAAAAGCGTTCGGCTGTCTTGGCGGCTACATTGCCGGCAATGCCGACGTGATCGACGCAGTGCGCTCTTATGCGCCGGGCTTCATCTTCACCACGGCGCTGCCTCCCGCGGTCTGCGCCGCGGCGACCGCGGCGATCCGCCATCTCAAGACGTCGAACTACGAGCGCGAGCGCCACCAGGACCGCGCGGCCCGCGTGAAGGCGATCCTGACCGCCGCCGGCCTGCCGGTGATGCCGACGCAAACGCATATCGTACCGGTCGCGGTCGGCAATCCCGAGCAGTGCAAGGCCGCGTGCGACCTGCTGCTGCGCGAGCACGGCATCTACATCCAGCCGATCAACTATCCGACCGTGCCCAAAGGCACCGAGCGGCTGCGCATCACGCCGTCGCCGTACCACGACGATGCGCTGATCGATGCGCTCGGCGAAGCGCTGGTCGACATCTGGGAGCGGCTCAACCTGTCGCGGCGGCCGCGCGCGCTGGCGGCGGAGTGAGGCGGCATCACTGCCGCTCCGGCAGAGGAGCGGACAGGGAGACCGCGTAAGATAGCGCAGGCGGTCAGGCGCCGCTGTCGATCCGCAAGCGCTCGACGCGATCGATGATCGCCGCGGCGATCATCTCGGGCGCCCTGGTGGCGTCGACACGCAGCACCTCGGCAGGTGGCTCCTCAAAGCGCTGGGCGACAGCCGCGATCAGCGCCGCGGCATCACAATCGATTGACGCACGGCGATGACCGGCGCTTTCGGCGCGCGCGCGCGCCTGCGCGATCTCGATCGGGCAATCAAGCAGGACAGGGAGAAACCGGGCGCCGGCAGTGTCGGCGACCGCGCGCATGTCGTCGATCTCGGCGGTACGCGAAAAGGTCATGCCGTCGATCACGCAGGAGCGGCCGAGCATCAGGCAGGCGCCGGTCGCGATCAGCAAAGCGCGATAGGCGGTCTGCTTCTCCAATTCGCTAAATCCGCAGGGCCGGAACAGCGCCTCGCGAATGACATCGCGGGAAATGATGGAGAGATCACGGTCGCGCGTGAGCATCGTCGCGACCGTGGTCTTGCCGCTTCCCGGCAATCCCATCAGCGCGATCACGACGGGCGCAGATGCTGGCGGAGTTTGCATGTGTGTCGGGGAATACTGGACCATCCAGGACCTATCGATTATCCCCGCGCGCGCAACAGCCGGCCGCGCTCGCGGTCCCAGTCGCGACGCTTTTCCGTCTCGCGCTTGTCGTGGAGCTTCTTGCCGCGCGCCAGCGCGATTTCGAGCTTCGCCCGGCCCTTCTCGTCGAAATAGAGCTTGAGCGGCACGATGGTAAAACCCTCACGTTCAACGCCGGCCGCAAGCCGGTTGATCTGGCGGCGATGCAACAACAATCGGCGCGGACGCTTCGGCGCGTGATTGTTGAAGGGGCCCGCCTGCAGGTATTCCGAAATATTGGCATTGACGAGCCAGAGGCCGCCCTCCCGGGTATCGGCATAGGATTCGCCGATGCTGGCGCGACCGCTGCGCAGCGACTTCACCTCGGAGCCGGTCAGCGCGACCCCCGCCTCGAAAATTTCGCCGATCTCATAGTTGAAGCGCGCCTTGCGATTGTCGGCGATCACTTTGATCTTGCGCGCTGGAGCTTTTGCCATGATCGTGCGGGGTCAGCGGCAGCGCAAGCGGTTTGCGAAAAGCGGATCGGACGCCGGTCTCTGACCCGCAAGCGGTGGTTCGGGCAATACCGAACCTGATCCGAGCCATTGTCTCAGCGCGACCATTTCATTTCTCATCGTTCGCCTGGCGCCCGATCCGCCTTGAGCAAGTCGCGAATTTCGGTGAGGAGCTGGACATCCTCCGGCGGCGCTGGCGGCTTCTTCTTCTCCTTCTCCTTGGCGCTGAGACGGTTGATGCCCTTCACCACGAAGAACAGTGCCCAGGCGATGATGAGGAAATTGATTACTGCGGTGACGAAACTGCCCCAGGCGAGAACCGCGCCCTGTCTTCTCGCTTCGGCCAGACTGTGCGCGTCGACATGCGATGACAGCGGCACGAAGTAGTTGGAAAAGTCGAGGCCGCCGGTGACGGCGCCGATGACCGGGTTGATGAGATCGCCAACCAGCGAATTGACGATCGCGGTGAACGCCGCGCCGATGACGATGCCGACCGCCAGGTCGACAACGTTGCCGCGCATCGCGAATTTCTTGAATTCGTCAAAGACCGCCATCTGGGTCTCCCAGGTCGCGATCGCAGGCCTGCCTCGCGCAAACGACCGCTAAAAACCGCAACCGACGACGCCCCGCGTTCGACGCGGGGCGCGCGAGATGCATCGAACAAGCAGGACGCGACATGCATCGAACCATGCGTCGGGTTAGTTGATCAGCCCGGCATGCACCATGGCATTGCGCACCAGCTGCTTCGACTTCTCCGACAGCGTGACCAGCGGCAGCCGCACTGCTTCCTGGCATTTGCCGAGCACCGACAAGGCATATTTCGCCGGCGAGGGATTGGTCTCGCAGAACAGATAGGTGTGCAGCGGCAGCAGCTTGTCCTGCAGCCTGAGGGCGGCGGCGTAATCGCCCTTGAGGCAGGCGCTCTGGAATTCGGCGCAGAGCCGCGGCGCCACGTTCGAGGTCACCGAGATACAGCCATGGCCGCCATGCGCCATGAAGCCGATCGCGCTCGCATCCTCGCCCGAGAGCTGGTTGAAGTCGGGCCCCATCGCCGCCCGCTGCTGCGAAACGCGCACGACGTTTGCGGTCGCGTCCTTGACGCCGGCGATGTTCTTCAGCTCGAACAGCCGCTTCATCGTATCGACCGCCATGTCGATCACCGAGCGCGCCGGGATATTGTAAATGATGATCGGGATGCCGATCGCGTCATTGATCGCCTTGTAATGCTGGTACAGGCCTTCCTGCGTCGGCTTGTTGTAGTAAGGCGTAACGATGAGCACGGCGGTCGCCCCCGCCTGCTCGGCATGGCGGGAAAAGTCGATCGCCTCCGCCGTCGAGTTCGACCCGGCACCGGCGACCACCGGGACGCGGCCGCGCGCCTGCTCGACGCACCAGGTCACGACCTGCTTGTGCTCGTCATGGGAGAGCGTCGGGCTTTCGCCGGTGGTCCCCACCGGCACCAGGCCGCTGGTGCCTTCAGAAATCTGCCAGTCGACAAGGTCGCGAAACGTCTTTTCGTCGACCGCGCCGTTCTTGAACGGCGTCACCAGGGCGGTGAACGAACCCCGAAAACTGGTCTTGGCGGTCATGTCTGCTCCTCCGGCCCGGATCGACGGTGCGCTGTCATGGATTGTTGAGCGTCATAAATAGCGGGTCGGATGCACCGATGAAAGGCCCGCTTGAGGTGCTTCCGCCCGCTCCTCATCCTAGTAGTTTTCCCGAGGCGGCGAGCCGAATTCGCGCCATCTTTGCCCGATTTAACAGTTTATCAATGCAACCGGCCGAATAGCTCCTTGTACTGGGAATTCATCTCTGACCGCGGGGGAGGGTCAGTGGTTCAGGGCAGGCGGCAGTTCCAACTGCGATTCTTGTCCATCATGCTCGTGGCGCTTGCCGCTGCGGCTGTTCCTGCGCTCGCGACCTCGACTGCGCTCGGTAAGGCCGTCAAGCACAGGAACAAGAGAACGGCAGCGATCACCCGTTCCACCAAAGTTCCACTGCCGCGGCCGCGGCCGGGGAGCGCGACTGCGGCGCTTGTCCCGGCGTCGGCGTCACGTCCGCTCGAGCTGCGGGTTGCACCGAGCCAGATGGCGCGCCCAGTGGCAACGGCGCCGGCGCGGGTCGCCTCCGCGGCAAGCGATGATCTACCGCTGGCCTATGCGCCGACCCGGACGACCTCGGATGCCGACATCGCGGTGCTCAAGCGGGCGATCTATGCGGCGCGCCGCGGCCGTTCGAGCGAGGTCACCGATCTGCAGCCGCAGATTTCCGATCCGCTGGCACGCAAGCTGGTCGAATGGGCGCTGCTGCGCGCCAACGACAATGAGGCCGATTTCGCCGGCTACAATGCCTTCATCTCCGCCAATCCGAGCTGGCCGAGCATCGGCAAGCTGCGGCGCCGCGCCGAGGCCATGCTGTGGACGGAAAAGGCCGACCTCGGCACCATCCGCACTTTCTTCGCCAAACACGAGCCGCTGACCGCCAAGGGGCGCTTTGCCTATGCGCGCGCGCTGCTGGCACAGGGCAACCGCGCCGCGGCGCAGGCGCAGGTGCGGGAGGGCTGGACCGAGGCGTTCAGCCGCGATGTCGAAAACGACGCGCTCGAACTGTTCCGCGGACTGATCACCCGCGCCGACGACAAAGCGCGCATGGATCGTCGCCTGTACGAAGACGATACCGACGCTGCGATGCGTGCAGCCCAGCGGCTTGGCGGCATCGAGCCGGCGATCGTGCGGGCGCGCAATGCGGTGAACGACCGCGCGCGCAATGCCGAGGCGTTGATCGCGGCGCTGCCCGTCAGCGCGCGCAATGATGTCGGGCTGTTGTTCAGCCGGATCCGCCACCTGCGCCGGCATAACCGGGACGAGGAGGCGGCCAAGCTGATGCTCGCCGCGCCGAGCAATCTCGGTGCCGGGCACGATACCGACGACTGGTGGAAAGAGCGGCGGGTGTTGGCGCGCACGCTGATCGATCTCCATCAGCCCAAGGCGGCCTATCTCATCTGCCGCAACGCCGCGCTGCCGGCCAACGAGAACTACCGGGTCGAAAGCGAATTCATGGCGGGCTGGATCGCGCTGCGTTTTCTCAACGATCCGCACACCGCGGCGCAGCACTTCGCGCGGATTCGCGCCCTCGGCATCGAGAACACGACCGCGCTGTCGCGCGCCTTGTATTGGCAGGGCCGTGCCGCGGAAGCCGCCGGCCGGCGCCAGGAGGCTCACGCCTATTACGCCGCGGCCGCCCACCACGCCACCACCTATTACGGCCAGCTTGCCGCTGCCCGCATCGGGATGCATGAGATCGCATTGGTGCCGCCGCCGGCGATGTCGGCGGCCAGGCGCGCCGCGCTCAGCCGGGCAGAAATCGTCCGTGCCGTCAATCTTCTTTACGAGATCGGTGAGCGCGATCTCGTCATCACCTTCGTGGCCGATCTTGAGCGCAATGACAATGCCGGGGCGCTGACGCTGATCGCCGGACTCGCCCAGAAGCACGGCGATGCCCGCGCCGCGGTGCTGATGGGCAAGGACGCGATCGGCCGCGGCCTGCCGCTCGACTATCATGCGTTCCCGACCTACGGCCTGCCGCGCTATGCGCCGATCGGCCCGAAAGTGGAGCCGGCGGTGGTCTATGCCATCGCCCGCCAGGAGAGCGCCTTCAATCCCCGCACCGTGTCCTCTGCCAAGGCGATGGGTTTGATGCAGGTGACGCCCGCCGCCGGCCGCTACATCGCGAAGACCTACGGCGTGAAATACAATCTGCGGCGCCTGCTCCACGACAATGTCTACAATGTGCAGATGGGCGCCGCCGAACTGGGCGGCAATATCGAGGCCTACCGCGGCTCCTATATTCTCGCCTTCGCCGCCTACAATGCCGGCCGCGGCCGCGTGAAGGAGTGGATCGAGCGCTTCGGCGATCCGCGCGATCCGCGGGTCGATCCGATCGACTGGGTCGAGCGCATCCCGTTCTCCGAGACACGCAATTACGTCCAGCGCATCATGGAGAACCTGCAGGCCTATCGCGTGCGCTTCGGCCACGGCAACCGGCTGATGATCGAAGCCGATATCCACCGCGGCAGCGAAGTGAATTGAAATCGTTTAGGAAAGAATGCCTGCGCATGGTTGCGCCGATTGGTTGTGTATTGCCATTTATCGTTTCTTAAGGTAGATATTACGTAGATTGAGGATTGTAACTTAGAATTATGAGCGGTTCCACGGAGGAGATCGAGTTCCGGAACCGGGAACAGGAACTTGATCATTTGTTGGGTCGCGTGCCGCCCAAGGCCGAGCGCTCCACAGTAACCTTCATCCGCGCACCGTCGGGATACGGGAAAACGAGATTGGTCGACCAGGTCCTCGGTCTGATCGATCGATCAAAGTTGCGCTGTATCGTGGTGGAACCGGAAATTCGGGCTCGTCATCAGACCGGCCGCGTGTACGCATGGTATTTTGTGCAACGTGCCGCGGCCGGGCTAAACGGGCGCGATGCCTTTTCAGCCTCACTCACATTTTCGAGCTTCCTCAAGAAGGGGGGATTGCGGCGCATACATTGGCGCAACGTTTATGAAAGCGGGAAAGAGGCGTTCTTTTCGCTTTCAAAACTCGTCAAAATCATCATTGAACTCGGCGAGAATTTGTTCGGAAGAAATCGCTATCATCCGGACGCACTTCTAAAGGACGAAAGCACGTTCGCAACTGGACTCGCGCGCGATTATCTGCATTGGCTCGTCCGCGTTGGCGATCCCATCCTATTCGCTGTACGTGAGACACAGTTGATAGACTTGGAGAGCTTTCGCTTCTTTTTAAATCTGCAAAAGAGAACATCTCAAGTCTATTTCTATTTTGAATACACCTCGCAGTTTGATTTTTTGCCCGAGCACCAGAAGGTCATCGAGGAAACCCGTTCCACCGAAACCGACATCCGAATCGTCGACCTCATCAAATTGAACCAGAAGGAATTTCTTTACCTGCTCAAGAAATATGTAAGCGAAGACATTGAACCAGATTCTGCCGAATTTCTCCATTGGAACGGAAACCTTCGGCTCGTACGGGAACTGAAAGATCAGGTGTACGTAGATCGGACGTATGAATATGCCGCACGCGCCGCGCCTTTGGCTTCGGACTTGCGAGTCCTTATTCACGATCGCATCCAAAGATTGGGAAATTCGGCGAAGCTGGTTCTCGCCGCCGTTGTCTGCCACCTGGAAGCCGTTCCGATCGGGCTGCTCCGCGCGGCAGTCGGAAAAGTCGACGCATCTGTGACCCAAGGCGTATTCGACCGGCTCATGGTTGAACTCGTGAGCGGCAGCCGCTATCTCAGATCTGACAGCAGCAGGGTTGCCATCAGCGATGAGGATGTGGCGTCCGTCGTTGCCGAGAGCCCGACGCTAGCGCGTTTCCGTGCCCTGGCAGAAAAGGCTTTGCGCGAGACTTATCTCGCCATTCTTTCCGGGGATCGCAGCATTTTCGTACCGCTGCCCCTGGCATTTCGTCAGGCAATAGCGCTATGCCTTGCAACCGCCGATGTCGCCGCATTACGAAGGCTGGTTGTCACTCTGTCAACGGGCGCCCGAACGTCCCACGATCAAAGCATGTATGTCGGCCTGGTCGCCGATGCACTCTTTCGCCGTGTCGGCAGCAGCGTATCGAGCCCGGAACTGCTGGAATGGACCGTAGCATCAGCCTATGAAGTCGGCGATTATCACCTTGCTTCGGAGTTGATCCGAGCGTTGCCAGATCGCGACCCGCTCTACGAAAGCCTTCTTGCGTTTTGTTGTGGTGAAACCAATCGACATGCTGAAGGATTGGAGCTTGGACGATCACTTGCCGCAACGCATGATAGACGCGAAGTGCGCATATTGGGCGCTTGATTCAAGTGACAAACCTCTTTGCTCTCGGGCGCAAAACAGAGGCGGCGGAAATACACCGCGATCTGCGGTTTGATGCGGATATCGTTGACGATCCGCTCTTTGGCTACGTGCTGCGTTTTACGGAGCTTCTGGTGAATTTTCCGGAATGCACGTCCGACGTCTTGAGGAGCGCAGAGCACTTCGAGCGTCATCAACTTCGGTCTTCTGTAGCATATTCGCGGCTTTCCGCAGCAATGCATCTGGCTTATGCAGGGGACTTGCGCGCAGCCCGTGAACTGGTCACGAAAGCAAAAGCGTATTTGGAACGCGAAGTCCGGGATCTTCACATTCTTTACAACAATGAGGTTGTCGTCGAGCTTTTATCAGATCGTCCGGACTTCAACGCGTGCCTGACAAAACTCGAATATGCCGCATACAGCGTACGTGACGACTTTTATCGGGCGACGATTGAAAACAACCGCCTTATCTGTCGCTGGCAGACCGGAGCTATAGAGGATGCAAAGGTCAGCGTTCAGCTATTGGAACAAACGATGCAATCTCCCGGATTTGGAAATCGTGATGTGTTCTGGACATTCACATATAATTGCTATGCCTTCCTCAAGGAGATTGGGGAAAATGCGACGGCTGAATCGTTGCGCCGCAAACTGGACGATGTGGCGATCGAGCAGCTTGACTATGATGACTATTGGAGATTCCGATTTGGAGAGGGCC
>CAZTTL010000068.1:14479-14687 GCA_964616635.1 uncultured Rhodoplanes sp.
TATCTAAGCCATTGGCTGGTCGAACTTGACGCTATCCGCGCCGCGAGAGCAATACAGCCTTGATGACCTCTTGGTATGACCAGCCCGAAGCCAAAAAGCCGGAAGCGAAAGATCCGCTTTTCGCAAGCCATGCGTCCGGAGTGATCTCCAAGAAGTGAAAACATTCATTGTGAACTTTTCCGTCAATACGGCCATAGCCGATGCCGCC
>CAZTTL010000069.1:0-14645 GCA_964616635.1 uncultured Rhodoplanes sp.
GTCAGCGTTAACGTGGTCAGCGCGGTCGCGGTCCAGATCAGCGATCCGTCGATTGTCATGCCTTCAAGGTTCGGCAGTCGCGGGTCTTGGTATTTGCGGGTGGTGTAGCCGAGCGCGACTTCGCCGGCGATCGTGCGGCTGAACTCGAAGGTCGATCCGGCCTTGCCGTACAGCCCGCGCGAACTGCGCTCAAAGCCGAAATCATCGTATTGCAGCTGGCGAATACGGGCATCGGTGCCGCCTTCGACGAACGGCCGCAAGCCGGGCTTCAACTCGTAGCCGAGGCGCAGCGAGCCGGCATACTGATTGTAGTTGCGGTCGTCATTGGATTCGGTCACGCCGTTGATGAAGGTCGAGGGCTGGTACAGGATGCCGTCGAAGGCGGCCTTTGTCGTCACTTCGAGGCGGTTGAAGGCCTGCGTGTAGCCGAGCGTCGAGCCGAGATCGGCGACGATCGGAAAGCGTTTCAGATCCGCCTGGACGTTGGGGCTTCCGGGATTGTCGGTGTAGATGAGAACGCGGCCCTCACCGTCGAAGTGGCTGAGGCGGGTCACGTCAAACCGGCCGTTGATCCGCGCATCGGCATTCGGCCGGCTGATGTCTTCCGGCGTTCCCAGTGAGCCGCCTGCCGGATCACGGTAGGCCTGCCCGTACCAGGTATAGCTGCCGCGCAGGTCGGCATTGAGTGCGTGCCGCGACCAGTTCGACCGCACCTGCAGTTCGGGTGTGACGGTGAGCAGGGACGAGCCAGGCAATTGATTAATGCGGGTGGGATTGTCATCGTACCCGCCGGACACTTCGATCGCCGGGCGCAGGAGGAAGGTGCCGGCGCGAATGCCGAGCGGCGTGTAGGCGTCCTCGGTCGATGGTGGCGTTTTCGGCCGCACGGTCGCAATCGTCGTCGGCACGTTCTGCAGCGAGGTCGTCTGCGGGTCGGGACCGCCGCGACGGATCAGCCGCTGTGGCATCGTCATGATCGTTGCGGGCAGATTGACGCCAGGGCGCAGCGCGAGCGGAAGGGGGGCGGTGTTCGTCCGCCTCAGCTCTTTTTTCCCGGCGAGCAAGGCCGCACGCCCGCGCAGGCGGCGCCGTCCTGCATTGGTGGAGTCGAAGCCGGTGCTGCCGACGCCCGTGCCCGCGCCTGCGCCCGTGCCTGGCAGTGAGCCGAAGGGAGGAAGGTTCCCAAAGAGCGACGGCTGATCGAGCGGGCGGATTCCGAAGCCTGGGTTGAAAGGCTGGAAAAGGGATTGATCGAACGAAGGCGAAAAGAGACTGGTCGAGGAACTCGACTGCGCCAGCGCTGTGGACTGCGCGCCAAGCCATATCAGCGCGCCGCAGCCGGCGACGTTTGCGAGTTTTGATACGAAACGACGCGGCACTGGATCGTCCTCAACGCCGACTGAAAAGTACAAGTTGGTTAAGAGAGATAGAGCAATTATGGTTAACGGGGGGTTGACACTAAGGCCGCGAAGCGTCCACTTGCACGCCGCGCCGGCAATTCTTGATGATGGCTGCGCGTGCCCCCGCCAAAGGTTGATCAATTATTAAACGGACGATGCGTTCGACCGACCAGCCGAGCAGCGAGGACGATCAAGCATTGATCGACTCGGCGCTGCGCACGCTTGAATCCGAGGTGAGCGGAATCCGCGCGCTTGCTGCCGACATGGAGAACGGGCTGCGGGCTTGCTTCATCGCCGCCGTGAGGCTGATGCGCGGCGCGCGCGGCCGCGTGGTGACGACGGGCATGGGAAAGTCCGGACACGTCGCGACCGGCCTCGCCGCGACCATGTCCTCGACCGGCACGCCGGCAATGTTCGTCCATCCCGCCGAAGCCGGACACGGCGATCTCGGCATGATCACGCCGGACGACGTGGTGCTGGCGCTGTCATGGTCGGGCGAGACTGTCGAGTTGAACAATCTGCTCGATTATTCGCGCCGCTTTCGCATCAGCCTGATCGCCATGACCTCGGAGAGCGCGAGTACGCTCGCGAAGGCGGCCGACATCTCCCTCATTCTGCCGCAGGCCCGCGAGGCCTGTCCGCACAATCTTGCGCCGACGACGTCGTCGCTGATGCAGCTTGCTCTTGGCCATGCGCTGGCGGTCGCCTTGTTGGAGAGCAGGGGCTTCACGCCGCTCGATTTCCGTATCTTTCATCCGGGCGGACGCCTCGGCGCCGCCCTCACCTTCAACCGTGACCTGATGCATGCCGGCGACGCGATGCCGCTCGTCGTGCGCGGTGAGCGCATGTCGCATGCCATCATGGAAATGTCGACCAAGGGTTTTGGCTGCGTCGGGGTGACCGATTCCGACGGGCGCTTGATCGGCATCGTCACTGATGGCGACTTGCGCCGGCATATGCGCGCCGATCTGCTCGAACTTGGGGTCGAGCAGGTGATGACCGCCAATCCGATCTGCGCTCGGCCGGACCAGCTTGCCGGCGAAACGTTGCAGTTGCTCAACGCCGCGAAGATCACCGCCGTGTTCGTCATCGAAGGCGATCGGCCGATCGGCCTCATTCACCTGCACGACCTGCTGCGTCGCGGCGTGGCGTGACGATCCGCAGGTTCAGGATGCCATTGCAGTCAAATCTGCTGCAGACGCTGCGGGCACGGCGCGGCGCCTGATGAGCGATCGCGCCGTATGCGGCAAACGGGCGTTTCGGCCCGCGCGGGGCTTGCGCTCCGCGCGGGTCGAGGATGGAATAACTGGCGTGCTGTCTGTTCAAAGCGGAGCGTCGGCCATGATGGACGCGCCAACAACGCAAAGCTGTAGCTGCGCTTCCGATCAGCCCGACGACTATGTCGGCAATCCGGCTCAGCAGGAAATGCAGCGACGGGCCTATCGTCTCTGGCAGTCGATATCCGCCGATCCACGTTACGCTTACGAGGGCCGCTTGGTTGCGCTGGATGGCATCGGCCCGGATACAATCGACGATCTGTTGTTTCTCGTCCGCGAGCAGTTTGCCGCGGTGACCTGGTATGTGAACGCGGATCACGAAAGCGCGCTGACCGAGCGGCTAGCCGCGCTGGGCTATGCCGTCGACCGCTGGGACCAGCACTTCGGCGGTGACGAGGCGCTGCGCGCCGCCGATCAGGTGTGCGGCGAAACGTCTCTTCCGGATGGCTACGACATCCATGAGATCAGCGCCGATACGGCGGATGTGGTCATCAAGGAATTGGCGAGCGTCGGCGCTGATCAGGGCGTCATGGTTCCGGCCGCGCATGTGATGCGGGGAGCGACGCGGCGATCGATCATCATGTACGTCACGGCGCCGGATGGCCATATCGTTGCCATTGCCGGATCGGTTCTTCCCCATCATCGGGACAGCGCTCTCGCAGCGTCAGCATGGTGGGGCATGCTGTGCACCCATCCGGATCATCGCAGTCGCGGCCTGTCGAAGATTCTTGGCGCGAGAGCCATGCTGGCGATGGCCAAGCGTCACGGCGCCACGAGCTTCTATACCGGGATCCGCCGCGAGAACGCCGTCTCGCAGGCGGTGTGCACGCGACTTGGCGTTTGCCGTACGGAGTATGCCGTTCTGATGGCCATGGATGTCGCAGCGTCGGGCGGCGAGTCGCTCACGCGTTAGACGCATCTCCAGCGGTCTGGCCTGCGTCTTGACCCGTCCGGCACGCGAGAGGGAGCAAGGTCATGAACAAGCGTTTCAACAATATTCTCGAAACGATCGGCTACACTCCGGTCATCCGCATCAACAAGCTTGCGCCTGCGCACGTCAATCTCTTCGTCAAGCACGAGGCCTTCAATCCGATGGGATCGGTGAAGGACCGGCTTGCACTTGGCATTATCGAGGATGCCGAGCGCAGCGGAGCGCTGTCGCCCGGGCAGACCGTGGTCGAGGCAACGAGCGGCAATACCGGCATCGGTCTCGCAATGGTTTGCGCGCAGAAGGGCTATCCGCTTGTCGTGACGATGGCGGAGAATTTCAGCATCGAGCGGCGCAAGCTCATGCGCTTTTTCGGCGCGAAAGTCATTCTCACGCCGGCATCGGAAAAGGGCACCGGCATGCTCGCCAAGGCGGTCGAGCTGGCGCAAACCCATGGCTGGTTTCTGTGCCGGCAATTCGAGAACGAGGCCAACCCCGATTTTCACTCGGAGACGACGGCGGTCGAAATTCTCGAAGACTTCGCCGATGCTCCGCTCGACTATTGGGTCACCGGCATAGGAACGGGCGGCACGCTCAAGGGCGTCGCGCGCGTCTTGAAGAATGAGAGCCCGAACACGAAGGTCATCGTTTGCGAGCCCGACAATTCTCCCATTCTTGGCAGCGGCATTCGCCAGCCGCGCAATGCTGACGGCTCGCCCGGCGAAAGCCATCCGTTCTTCCGGCCGCACCTCATGCAGGGATGGACACCCGACTTCATCCCCAAGCTTGCCGAGGACGTGGTCGATGCCGGCCATATCGATGAAATCGTGCCGATCAAGGGAGGCGACGCACTTCGGTTGTCGCGCGAACTCGCGCAGCAGGAGGGAATATTCGCCGGAATATCCGGCGGCGCGACCGTTGCCGGTGCGCTGGCAATATGCGCGCGGGCCAAGGACGGCGCCAATGTTCTGTGCATGCTGCCCGATACCGGCGAGCGCTATCTCACCACGCCGCTGTTCGAGGACGTCCCCGCCGAAATGACGAGCGCGGAAATGGCCATTGCTCAGTCGACGCCACGCTACCGCTTCGACGTGAAGCCTGCGCCGCAGCCTGCTCCCGCGGAGCCGGTCGCCGCGCCGCCGATCACGCCGGAAGCTGACGCCTTCGTTACCAAAGTGATTTCTGATCGCGAGCAGCCGATCGTCATGTTCGCCCTCGAATGGTGCGAGTTCTGCTGGTCGGTGCGCAGGCTGTTCAAGGAATTCGCCATCCCGTACCAGTCGATCGATCTCGATTCAGCCGAATATCAGAAGGGCAACTGGGGCGGCCAGATCCGCAACGTGCTGAAGGTCCGCACCAACTCGCCGACGATCCCCCAGATCTTCGTCGGCGGAAAACATATCGGCGGTTGCACCGAAACGTTTGATGCCTTCAATCAGGGACGGCTCCAGGAGCTATTGCGCGACAACGGAATAGAATTGGAGCAGGCAGGCAATGTGAACGCATACTCGTTCCTGCCGAAGTGGCTGCATCCGCGATAGCGGAATAGCGCGACGGCGCGCGCGCCTTCAGCGCCGCGCCGTCCATGTCGAGCCGGCACAGTGAAGACTCACCGAATTCAGAAGAAGGCAGGCTGTCCGGCGATAGAAAAAGCCCGACGTCGGATCGGTCACGATGAGATGACGCTCAGGCGTTTGGTGACGCCGGGTAATCGGTCAGCCGGCGTGTCAAGGTCCAATGGATGGCCTGGGCACGACTTGGCAGACCCAGCCGCGCCAGAATGCCCGACACATGAATTTTCACCGTGTTCGGCGAGATCGTAAGCGCGCGGCCGATCTCGACATTGCTCATGCCCTTGGCCATGAGCTCGAGAACCTGCTGCTGCCGTTTGCTCAAGAGCGGCGACGATGACGCTTTGGTCTTATAGGGGAAGGCGGACGCATTGGTGAGTTCGGGCTCACCCGCCGGTTGCGGCATTCCTCCGGGCCAACACCTTCCGCCGATCGCATTCAACGGCTTGTCCCATTGCAAGGCCAGCGTGCGTGCACTGGCCGCGTCGTCCGCGAATTTCGACCCCAAGGCGGCGCTTTGCGGCATTAGCCCGGTTACATTGAGATGGAGTAATGCGGTCAGATTATCCTTGACGCGGGAGAATCCGAGCAGGACGAACCAGCACTGCTCGGTCGGGGAGTGGCAAGGGTAAATATAGGACAGGCAATCGAGCCGGCCCGCCAGGAGCTGGGTAATCCCTTCGATAATGCGGGCGGATTGCTCGTCGGCGAATGCACAGTACCGCAGATAATTTTGCCCGATACCGAAATTCGGAAGCCCAAGCTTTGCCTGCTCGGCGAACGCCTTCCACCCGGCGTTCACATAGACGATCGTTCCGGTGCGATCGAGGAGCACCCCGTTTACCTTGCGATCGGCGAACAGGGCCTCAACGTCTTCGATCTTAACTTCGAAACCGGACTGTGTAGCAGCCATGTGAACCGCACATCTGAAGAAGAATTATGTTAAGGAGACGACTTCAACTATTCATAGCCCGGAAATTATGTATACACAAGAGTTTTAGAGCCACCATACTCAATTTTGCATTGCAGCGTGCCTAGAGATTAAGCGTCTATAACGCTACGGTATTGCAAGTAAGACGAATTTGTGACAAGCAAAATTTGCTTATTCTTATCGATTGTCTAGCCCAAATCAGCAAAAATTCTGCGTCAACGCCCAGCGCTGCCTAATTAATAGGCAGAATTAGACTCCAGGCTCAACAAAGATAGTATAATTACCGTATGTAATTCTTTCTTGTGGCCGAGAATGATGCGCTTGGAGATTGTTCGACCACCAAAAAATAATTATTCGATTCAGATACCCACAGGGCAAGTCGTGGATTTTCCCGTTCATTCGCTTAAATGACCACTTTTAGTTGATTCGTGTTGGCGAAGGAAGGCGCATCGCGTTCGATCGCAGGGCGGTCATCTGGATTACCGCAAGCTGATGCGTGGTCTGGCCTGCCGGGGGCATCTTGACGACCTGCTCCCGAGCCGAGCCGCGCATGTATCACCCGCGCTGGAGCTGTCGAGGCAAAGCGAGGTTGCGCCACGAGGAGTCGATCGGGCGCGAGCAAAGTGCGGATTTGGACTCGATCGGGCGCCGGTTGGCCTTATCGGTGGATTCCAGGCGATCCCGGGCCATCGTCCTCGACGGCAGGCCACCCCCGCCGCGCATTTGTGCCGACGAATGCAGCTTCCAATGCCCACGGATTCCGGTTCGCCGTGCAGAATACTGCATTCCAACGAATGCGAGCCCTGCAGAATACGGCGCTTCGACGCGCAATAGGTGTTAACCAAACCGAAAGGCACTCGCTATATTTAAAATGTATCCGTTTGGGTTAACCCGCGTGCTCGCGGTGTTAACTCCCTTCCGGGCCGGTACGCCTGGGGGGTCTCGGAATCCCGTTGGAAGCCTTGGCCTCGCTCGGCAAGCGAATGCCTTGCCGGCCGATGACGCTGCCTGTTTTCTGCACCAGGAAAGAGCAGGGAGACCCCGATGAAGATGCTGAAGATGACAATCGGCCAAAGAATTTACGCCCTACTGGCGTTGGTCTTTGTCGGATTTCTTGGCGCGACATTGCTCGCGACGCATGAGGCGCAATTGGGCCTCGAAGGTCAGAAGCAGGGCGAGCTTCGCCATCTGACCGAGCTTGCTCTCAGCATCCTCAAGGAAGAGCAGGCCGCGGCCCAGCAGAATAAAATTTCCGTCGAGGAGGCGCAGAAGCGCGCAACGGCCCGCATCGGGGCCTTGCGGTACGGGCACGGCGATTATTTCTGGATCAATGACATGCATCCACGCATGGTGATGCATCCGATCAAGCCCGCGCTGAACGGCAAAGATCTCTCGCAGATCAAGGATCCGAATGGCAAGCGGTTGTTCGTCGCGTTCGCCGACACCGTGAGGCGCGATGGCGCCGGTTTCGTTCCCTACGAATGGCCGAAACCAGGTTCGGATAAGCCGCAGCCGAAGCTCTCCTATGTTGCAGGCTATGCACCTTGGGGCTGGGTGGTCGGTACCGGCGTCTATATCGACGATCTGCAGGCGCAGGTCTGGGCGATGACGCGCCGTGCGCTCATCATCACTGGCATCATCATGCTCGTCACCGGCGTTCTCGCATTCCTTGTCACCCAACGCATGGCCGCGGCACTACGCGCGATGACGGGCGCGATGGGGCGAATCGCGGCGGGCGATTTTGCCGTTGCCATTCCCGGAATCGGCCGGCGCGACGAGATCGGGGAAATGGCGGCCGCGGTTGACGTGTTCAAGGTCACCGGCATGGAGAAAGAGCGGCTGCAGGCCGAGCAGAAGGCGGCGGAAACGCGGGCTGGCGCCGAGCGCAAGGCCCTCATGCACAGAATTGCCGGCGAGTTCGAGGCGGCCATCGGCAAGATTATCAGTATGGTGTCGTCGACCTCGACCGAGCTCGAAGCGGCGGCCGGCACGCTGACCGCGACCGCGGACACGACACAGACGCTGTCTGGCGTCGTTACGGCGGCGTCCGAGGAGGCCTCGACCAACGTTCAGGCGGTCGCCTCGGCGAGCAACGAATTGACCGCCTCGGTCGACGAGATCAGCCGGCAGGTGACCGATTCGAGCAACATCGCCAATGAGGCGGTGAAGCAGGCCGGCAGGACCGACCAGCGCATGACTGAGCTTTCGCAGGCGGCCAGCCGTATCGGCGATGTCGTCAAGCTGATCACGGCGATCGCCGAACAGACCAATCTGCTCGCGCTCAATGCGACAATCGAGGCGGCGCGCGCCGGTGAGGCGGGCAAGGGCTTTGCCGTGGTCGCGCAGGAGGTCAAGGCGCTCGCCGCGCAGACCGCCAGGGCGACCGGCGAGATCAGCACCCAGATCTCCGGCATGCAGGCGGCGACGCAGGATTCGGTCGCCGCCATCAAGGAGATCGGGGGCACCATCGGCCATAGTGCCGAGATTGCCGCGACGATCGCAGCGGCGGTGGAAGAGCAGGGCGCGGCGACCCAGGAAATTGCCCGCAATATTCACCAGGCCGCGCACGGGACGACCGAGGTCGCGTCAAACATCGCGGAGGTGAACCGCGGCGCGGGCGAGACCGGTAGTGCCGCCACGCAGGTGCTGTCCTCGGCGCAGGCGCTTGCCAAGGAGAGCAGCCGGCTCGAGGTCGAGGTGGAGAAATTCCTGCGGACCGTGCGCGCGGCGTAGCGCGAAATCTCGGTGAGGGCTGATTCGGAACGTTCACCCTCATGGTGAGGAGCCGTGCGCAGCACGGCGTCTCGAACCATGCATCCTTCGCGACGCGGGCTGCGCCCGCTCCTCACGATGAGAGTGGATGAGGCTGATTATTTCAGGACTCTGTATCAGCGACCTGCATTCTGGACGAGGCGCTGGTCTCACCCGTCGACGCGCTCAACATAGATGGTGACCCCGTCGACCCGCGTCACCTTGATGCGGCTGCCCGCCGGGGCATCGGCGCCGGTCACGCGCCAGATCGTGTCATCGACCGACACCGCGCCGACGCCGCCGATGATCGGCTTCTCCAGCGTAAAAATGCGTCCGATCAGTGCTTCGCTGCGGCGGTTGAGGAACGGCTGGTCGGTCGTGCTGGCGTAGCTGAGCCGCCGCCACAGCGGCACAGCGGCGAGCGACAGCGCGGCGAAAATCACGAACTGCAACT
Source organism: uncultured Rhodoplanes sp. (assembly GCA_964616635.1). GTDB lineage: Bacteria > Pseudomonadota > Alphaproteobacteria > Rhizobiales > Xanthobacteraceae > Rhodoplanes. The sequence continues at coordinate 9,313 of CAZTTL010000069.1, forward strand.
GCCAGGGCAAATCGACCACCAGTGTGAGCACCCCGACAATCAGCGCCGCCAGTCCAAACCAGAGCAGGAAGACGCCGGGAATGAGCACCTCGGCGATCAGCAAAATCCCGCCGGCGACGAACCAGCTCCAAAGCCCGAGCGATTCGAAGAACGACATGGTGGCGCCTCAGCTCGTGGGCGGCGGGGAGATCGTCGGCCCGGTCGGTGGAGCAGGGCGTCGGGTCGCCGCCGCCGCGTTGCCGGTGCCGAAGGTCGATTTGGCAATCTCGCCAATGCCGGCGAGCGAGGCCAGAATGGCGGTCGCTTCGATCGGCAGCATCAGCACTTTCTGGTTGGGTGACTTGGCGATCTCACCGAACGCCTTCAGGTACTTGTCGGCGATGAAATAGTTGACAGCGGCGATATTGCCGGCGCCGATCGCGACGCTGACCACCTCGGTTGCCTTCGCTTCCGCCTGGGCGAGGCGCTCGCGCGCCTCGGCATCGCGGAACGCGGCTTCGCGGCGCCCCTCGGCTTCGAGAATCTGTGCCTGCTTTTGTCCTTCGGCCTTGAGGATCGCCGACTGGCGCTGGCCTTCGGCCGTGAGGATTTCGGCGCGCTTCTCGCGCTCGGCCTTCATCTGCCGCCCCATCGCTTGAATGAGGTCGGCGGGCGGGACGATGTCCTTGATCTCGATGCGGTTGACCTTGACGCCCCAGGGCGACACCGCGGCATCGACCACGCGCAGCAGTCGCTCGTTGATCACGTCGCGATGCGACAGCATCTGGTCGAGGTCCATGGAGCCCATGACCGAGCGGATATTCGTCATGGTGAGCTTCACGATCGCCTGATCGAGATAGGCGACCTCGTAGCTCGCCTTGGCGGCGTCGAACACCTGGTAGAAGGCGACGCCGTCGACCGTGACGGTCGCATTGTCCTTGGTGATGACCTCCTGCTCCGGGACGTCGAGCACCTGCTCCATCACATTGATCTTGCGGCCGATGCCGTCGATGAAGGGAACGATGAAATTGAGACCCGGACGCAGCAGCTTGGTGTAGCGGCCGAAGCGCTCGACCGTCCAGTTGTAGCCCTGCGGCACCGTCTTCACGCCGAGAAAGATCGTGAGAATTGCCAGCAGGACGAGGATGATAATGAAAACGTCGAAGCCGCCGAAGCTCATCAAACCCTCCATAAGTCGACCGGGCGGGAGTTTGACGCGCTGCCGCGGAAAGGCAAGTCTCGCCCCTGGAGCATGATCGAAAAGTTGCAGACTTTTCGGACAAGATCATGCGATCGAACAACAGCACGATCCCGAAAAGTTGCAGACTTTTCGGACAAGATCATGCGATCGACAAAGAAGCATCGGAGCGCGATCGGTTCAATCGGAAGCCGTCGCGCTCTGAGCGTCTCTTTGTGGCGGCGGTGGGCTTATCCGTTCATGGCGCCCCGTCGATCCAGCCCTGTAACTCCCGCGTCACCACCGTGCGGATCACGGCCATGCCGAGGTCGCTGTCGTTGAGGCAGGGGATGGCGGCGAAGTTCTCGCCGCCGTTGCGATGGAAAATCTCACTATTCTCAACCGCAATCTCTTCCAGCGTTTCCAGGCAATCGGCCGCGAAGCCCGGCGTAATGACGGCGAGGTTCTTCACTCCGCTTTTCGCCAATCCTTCGACCGTCTTGTCGGTGTAGGGCTGCAGCCATTCGGCGGTGCCGAAGCGGGACTGGAAGGTCATCCTGAACGACGTCTCGTCAAGCCCCAGGCGTTCGCGCAGCAGCCGGTAGGTTTTGGCGCAATGGCAATAATAGGGGTCGCCGGCGAGGAAATAATCCTTCGGAATGCCGTGGAACGAGGCGAGCACGACCTCCGGCGTGAAGGGCAGCTTGGCGCGCTCCGCCGCGAATGATTGCGCGAGCGCATCGATATAGACCGGGTCGTCGTAATAGGGGGCGGCGACGCGTAGCGTCGGCTGCCAGCGCATCTGCATCAGTGCACGAAACACGTGGTCGCAGACGGTCGCGACCGTCGCCGCGGCATATTGCGGATAGAGCGGCACCGCGAGGATACGGTCGCAGCCTTGCGCGAACAGCGCCTCAAGTTCGTTCGCGATCGGGGGATTGCCGTAGCGCATCGCCCAGCCGACCACGAGGCGCGGATCGCGCGGCTGCAGCATCGCGGCGAGTTTTTCCGACTGCGAGCGGGTGATGGTCTTGAGCGGCGACTCGTTCTTCTCCTTATTCCAGATCTTCTCGTAGTCGCGGCCTTTGCTTTTCGGCCTTGTGCGCAGGATGATGCCGTTGAGCACGAGCTTCCAGACGATGCCGGTCTCCTCGATGACGCGGCGATCGGTAAGGAATTCCTTGAGGTAGCGCCGTACCGAGGCCGGGTCGGTCGCGTCGGGCGTGCCGAGATTGATGAGCACCACGCCGATCCGGCCGCTCACGACCGGCGGATGATCGGCGGGTTTTTGCGCATGCGACGTGGTGCTGGCAGCCGGTCCAGCGGGGGCGATGCGAGTATCCGTCATTGCTATTCAGATAGCCGGTCCAGACGCCGCCGCCAAGGCTGATCGGCGACACTGCCAGCACCAGTATATGGCGTGTTGAAGCCTCATCATCACTTACTTCGCCCTCTTGGTGAGGAGCGCGGCGAAGCCGCGCGTCTCGAACCATGGGCCACTGCAGTGCGGGCCAGCACCCTTCGAGACGCGCGCTGCGCGGGCTCCTCCAAGGATGAGGACAGTGTCGTACGCGATCATAGGAATCCGATCAGGCCACTCACTCCGCCGCCTCGCGCAGCGGCGTTTTTTCAGCGCGGAATTGCGCGAGCAGCGTCGCTTCTTCCACCTTGGCGGCGGCGAGGTGGCGTGTCTTCACATGACCAAATCCGCGGATTTTTTCCGGGATCAAGGCGAGCGCGACCGCGAGCGCGTGATTTTGCGGCGTGAGGTTCGCCAGCAGTTCGGCCAGCAGCGCCTTGTAGTCGCGGATCAGCGCGCGCTCGGTGCGCCGCTCCTGCGTATGGCCGAAAATATCGAGCGGAGTCCCGCGCAAAAACTTCAGCCTGGCGAGCGCGCCGAACACCGGGAAAATCCACGGACCGAAGGTCATTTTCTTCAGGACGCCGTGGCGGTCCTTGCGGGCGATCAGCGGTGGCGCGAGGTGCACGTTGAGGCGCAAATTCTCGCCGTCGACCTCGTTCTTCACCTGGCGCAGGAACGAGCCGTCGGAATAAAGCCGCGCCACCTCGTATTCGTCCTTGTAGGCCATCAGCTTGAACAGATAGCGCGCGACCGCTTCCGCAAGGCTGGTCTGACCCGGCGTCTTCTCCGCCTCGGCCGCCTGCACGCGCGCGACCTGCTCGCGATAGTGCCTGGCATAGCGGCGGCTCTGATAGGCGGTGAGATAGGCAACCCGCCGCTCGACCATCTCGTCGAACGATTGCGACAGACGCTGCGCGGCATCCTCGGCGTCGGGCGGCGGCGCGACCAGCGCTTCCACCGCGGCGAGATCAACTGCCGCGCGGCGGCCCCAGCGGAATGCCGCCTGGTTCATCTCGACCGCCTCGCCGTTCAGCGCAATCGCCTGCTCGATCGCTGCGGCCGACAGCGGCAGCGCGCCGATCTGGTAGGAAAAGCCGAGCAGGAAGAAATTGGCGCCGATCGACTGGCCAAGCAGCGCGGTCGCGATGCGTGAGGCGTTGACGAAATGGCAGTGCCCGGCGCCGGCTGCCGTTTCGATGGCGCGTCTGAGCCGCAGGCTCGGCAGCGAGTAATCGGCGTTGCGGGTGAAATCGCCGGGCAGCATCTCGGCGAGGTTCACCACCATCTGCGTCGCGCCCGGCTTCACCGCCGCCAGCACCTTCTTGCCGGCCGCGATCACGATGTCGCCGCCGAGCACGAGGTCGGCGCCGCGCGCGGGAACACGGATCGCGTGGATGTCCTCCGGCCGCCGCGCGATGCGGATGTGGCTGTGCACCGAGCCGCCCTTCTGCGCGAGCCCAGCCATGTCGATCACCCCGACACCCTTGCCGTCGAGATGCGCCGCCATGCCGATGATCGCGCCAATGGTCACGATGCCGGTGCCGCCAATGCCGGTGACGATGATGCCGTAACTCTGATCGATCGCCGGCAGCTCAGGTTCGGGCAGGGCGAAGGAGAATAAATCTGGCGCTGCCGTAGTGGCTAGGGCCGATTCTAAACCCTCCCCTGAATGGGGAGGGTCGGACCGCAGGTCCGGGGAGGGGTCGTGTGCCGCATCTGACTCCCTCCCGACGCACCCGATCTCGGGCTTGCCCGAGATCGGCACTTCAAAACGTCGCAAGTCGGCTGCAGCCGACTTGCGATGCGTCGACCTCCCCCTTTCAGGGGGAGGTGAAGCGGAGGCCGACGAGTCGGCAACACCGCCAGCTTCGGGAATTGAGTTGCCGGCCACCGTCATAACGCGCGGCTGCTTCAGCTTGGCGCCGACCACCGAAACGAAGGACGGGCAAAAACCCTGGATACAGGAAAAATCCTTGTTGCAGCTCGACTGGTCGATCGCGCGCTTGCGTCCGAACTCGGTGTCGCGCGGCTGGATCGACACGCAATTCGACTGCACGCCGCAATCCCCGCACCCCTCGCAGACCAGTTCGTTGATGACGATGCGCTTGTCGGGATCGGGGAAAAGCCCGCGCTTGCGGCGCCGGCGTTTTTCCGCAGCGCAGGTCTGGTCATAGATCAGCACCGTGCAGCCGGAAATGCCGGCAAGCTCGCGCTGCACGTCGTCGAGATCGTTGCGGTGATGGATCGTCGTGCCCGCCGGCCATTGCGTGCCCCGCGGATATTTCTGCGGCTCGTCGGTGACGATGGCGATGCGCTTGACGCCCTCCGCCGCGACCTGCCGGGCAATGCGCGGCACCGTGAGACCGCCGTCGTTCTTCTGGCCGCCGGTCATCGCAACGGCATCGTTGAACAGAATCTTGTAGGTGACGTTGACGCCCGCCGCGACGGCCGCGCGGATGGTGAGCGAGCCGGAGTGATTGTAGGTGCCGTCGCCGATGTTCTGAAACACATGGGGGCGCTTGGAGAACGGCGCCTCGCCGATCCAGTTGGCGCCTTCGCCGCCCATCTGCGTGAAGCCCGCGGTCGCACGGTCCATCCACTGGACCATGTAGTGGCAGCCGATGCCGGCATAGGCGCGGCTGCCTTCCGGCACCTTGGTCGAAGTATTGTGCGGGCAGCCGGCGCAGAAATAGGGCGTGCGCACCGCGAGGTCCTGGGTCTCGGCGAGAATGCGCTGCGCCTCCTTCAGGCGCGCGACCCGCGCGGCCAGCTCCTCGCTCGGGGCAAAGCGCAGCAGCCGCTCGGTAATGCCGC
>CAZTTL010000070.1:0-8264 GCA_964616635.1 uncultured Rhodoplanes sp.
GCCGCCGTTTCGCGCGGGCGCGCTTGGCCGATCGCCATCACTTCGTCGAGGCGGGCGAAGGCGACGAGCTGACGCAAGCGGTCGGGCGTGTTGGTGATGAGCGGCGCCATTGCCGCAGCGAGCTTTTCCGGCGTCGCCTGCCGTTGGATCAGTTCCGGCATCACGTTCTCGCCGAGCACCAGATTGGCGAGCACGATGGTCGGCACCTTGATCAGCAAGTGCCCGATCGCCTCCTCGATGAGCGAGACCTTGTAGGCGACGACCGTCGGCACGCCGGCGAGCGCGAGTTCGAGCGTCACCGTGCCGGAGGCGGCGAGCGCCGCGCGCGCCTGGCGAAACGCCGTCCATTTCTCCTCCTCGGTCGCGATAACGCGCGGCCGCACCGGCCAAGCCGCGACCGTCTCTTGCACGCGCGCGGCGAGATGGGGCGGTGTCGGCAGCACCGGCTCGATCGCACCGGCCATCGCAGCAAGCCGCGCGATCGCATTGCCGAACACTGGCAGATGCCGCTTGACCTCCCCTCCCCGGCTGCCCGGCAGCACCAGCACCAGCGGCGGATCGGCTGACCGCCGCGCGGCGTCGGCCGCGTCCGGCCGCAACCGCGCCACCTCGGCCGCGAGCGGATGTCCGACAAAGGTGGTGGGCGGCCCGCCGAGCCGCGCCATCGCGTCCGGCTCGAACGGCAGCAGCGCCAGCACGTGGTCGACATAAGCGCGCATCGCCCGCGCCCGCCACGGCCGCCACGCCCACACCGAGGGGCACACATAGTCGACGATCGGCAGCTCAGGCAGCGCTTTGCGCACCCGCCGCGCGACGCGATGGGTGAATTCGGGACTGTCAATAATGACGAGCGCGTCGGGGCGCGCCGCGATCACGGCATCGGCCGCCGCGCGGATGTGCCGAAAGATCGAAGGCAAACGCTGGAGAATGGCGACCAGCCCGATGATCGCCAGCTCACCGATCGGAAAGACCGTTTGCAGCCCCTGCGCCGCCATCTCCGAGCCGCCGACGCCGACGAAGCGGACATTGGGCGCGCGCGCCTTGATCGCCTGCATCAGCGCGCCGCCTAATCGGTCACCCGAAGGTTCGCCGGCGATGACGGCGATGGTAAGCGCGTGAGCCGCGACGGCCATAGGGTTGGCGCCGCTCAAGACGCCGCCGCCGCGGTCGCGCGCACGCCGATGACGAAGATGCCGGCGGCGTTGGCGTCGGCGATCACCGTCTGCGGCTCGGCAATGATGGTCGCGCCGGCCACCACCGCGAGCCCGGCAAGGCCGGCGCGGGCGACGCCGGCGACCGTTTGCGGGCCGATGGTCGGCAGGTCGAAGCGCCGGTTCTGCTTCGCCTTCGGCGCCTTCACCAGCACGCCCGTGCCGTGCGGGCTGCGGACGCGGCCGGCGCTGCGCAGCGCGGCGAGGCGCTCGAGCACGCCATCGGTGCCCTCGGCTGCCTCGATTGCCAGCACGTGACGGTCGGCCACCACGCAGGCCTGCCCGACATCGAACGGACTGATCGCGTGCAGCAGATCGAGCGCGAAGGCGATGTCGGCGCGGTCGCGGTCCGTGGGCTTGCAGCGGCCGAGCTGTCCTTCGCTGACGAGAATGTCTGGCGCCACCTCATGCGCGCCGAGGATGCGATAGCCGTCGTCGGCAATGATGCGTTCGATGCTGGAGAGCAGGTGGTCGTCGCCACCCTTGAAGGCGCGCACGATGCGCGGCAGCGCCCGCAGCGTCGCCCAATCGAACCTGATCTGGCGCAGGGACGGCCGCAGAATCGTGCCGATGAAGACGATGTCGCAGCAGCCTTCGGCCTTCGCCAGCCGGTGAAAGGCGCCATAGCCGCCGATATCGATCCAGTGATGCGGAAAAGCGGAAACGACCGCCGGCTCGGCCCAGCCGCGCACCGCAAACAGCACGACCCGCCGCCCGCTGGCGCTGACCTGCGCCGCCACCGTCCCCGGCAGGCTGCCGCCGCCGCAGATGATCGCGAGCGGCGAAGGATCGGCCGTCATGCCGGGCACGGATGCCGTCATCGGCGTTCATTTCTCCGTCAGCTTGCTGGCGAAGGTGACCGGCCCTTTCGCCGCCTTGATGAAATCGAGCAACTCGGCGACCAGCGGCGCGTGCGTGCTGCCAGCTGCGCTCATCGCCTCCACGCGGGCGCGAAACGTGTCCTCGCCAAAGAAAATCTGCTGATAGGCCCGTCGCAAATCCCTGATTTCCTCGCGGGAAAACCCGCGCCGCTTCATCCCGACGACGTTGAGGCCCGCCAGATGGCCCTTCCTCCCCTCGACGATGCCCCAGGGAATCACATCGGCGCGGATGCCGGTGAGCCCGGCGATCATCGCCCCGCGTCCGATGCGCACGTACTGGCGCACCGCCGCCTGACCACCGAGCACCACGTAATCGCCGACGCTCACATGGCCGGCAATGACCGCGTTATTGGCGAAAGTGACGTGATTGCCGACGTCGCAGTCATGCGCGACATGCGAGCCCATCATGAAGAAGCAGCCATCGCCGATCCGGGTGACGCCGCCGCCGTCCTCGGTGCCGATATTGGCGGTGAAGCCCTCGCGCAACTGGCAATCGGCGCCGATCATCAGCTGGGTGTCGCCGCCGTGATAGTGCACCGATTGCGGCGGTGTTCCCAGCGAGACGAACGGATAGACGACGGTGCGCGGCCCGATGCTGGTACAGCCGGTGACGCTGACGTGAGAGATGAGCCGCACGCCGGCGCCGAGCTCGGCCCGCGGCCCGACCGTGCAGAACGGTCCGATCTCGACATCATCGGCCAGGCGCGCACCCGCGGCCACGCGCGCGGTCGTGTCGATCTTCGGCATGTCGGGTCAGGTCCAGGACAGCATGGCGCCGAGTTCGGCTTCCGCGACCACCTGCCCGTCGACGCGGGCCTCGCCGCGATACCACCACATGTTCTTGCGGCGGGCGATCCTGTTCATGTGATATTCGAGCCGATCGCCGGGGATCACCGGCTTGCGGAACTTGGCCTTATCGATGGTCATGAAATAGACCGTGCCAGGCTGCTTGCCCGGCGCGGCGGCCAGCATGCACATCACGCCCGCCGTCTGCGCCATGCCTTCGATCATCAGGACGCCGGGAAACACCGGCCGACCGGGGAAATGGCCAAGAAACTGCGGTTCGTTCGCCGTCACATTCTTGATCCCGATCCCGTGCTCGTCGCCGCGAATGTCGATGACACGGTCGACCATGAGGAACGGATAGCGGTGCGGCAGCGAATCGAGAATCACCGCAATGTCCGCTGCTTCGATACTGGTACGAGCCTCCATAACCTCTTGTCCCGTCGATCCCTGTCTTATGCGCGGTTTGCCTCGAATGGCGCAGAGCGACCCGCAACTCAATGTGTGACCAAAGCCTTAGAGCATTTCCAGCCGAAGTAAAAAGACGGTTTGCCGCAGAAATCGGCAACGCAGACGGCCGGCAAGGGTCGGGCAAGGCCTATCCCAGGACGCGGCAGGAGACGAAAGCCGACGGTCGCCTGTTGCGCGCACGCGGCACGCTAATCGCCGTCCGCGTCCTTGTCGCGTCCGGACCGCGATGCCAGCCGCTCAATCAGTTTCATCTCGCGGAACCACAGCCGGGCGGGCTTGGCTGGCGTTCCTCCCCATTTCGCTCCCGGCGGAACATCGCCGTGGACGGCGCTGACCGCCGCAATCTGGGCCCCCTCCCCGATGGTGACGTGGTTGTTGACCCCGACCCGGGCGCCCAGGACGACGAAGTCCTGCAGCGTCGCGCTGCCGGAAATCCCAGTCTGCGCCACGATCACGCAATGCCGCCCGATCAGGACATTGTGGCCGATCTGGACCAGATTATCGATCTTGGTTCCCTCGCCGATCACGGTATCGCGGGTGCCGCCGCGATCGATCGTCGTGCCGGCACCGATCTCGACATCGTCCTGGATGATGACGCGGCGGAGCTGCGGGATTTTCTGATGTCCCGCAGGGCTCATGACAAAGCCGAAGCCATCTTGGCCGATCCGGCAGCCGGGATGGATGATCACGCGATCGCCGACCAGCGCATGGGTAAGCGAAGCGCCGGCCCCGATCGCGCAGTCGCGGCCGATGCGGACGCCGGGCCCGATGACGACGGTCGGCGCAATCACCGTGCCCGCACCGATCTCCGCCCCCGGACCGACCACGGCGCCGGGGTCGATGGTCACGCCCTGCTCGATCCGTGCCGACGGATGGATGATGGCGCCGGGAGCAACACCGCTCGCCGCAAACAGCGATGAAGGGCGCAGTGAGGATGGAAACAATACGCGCGCAACCTTGACGAAGGCGCGATACGGCTCCCGCGACCGCAGCAAGGCCAGCCCCGGCGGGGCCGATGCCTCGAAGCGGGGCGCGATCAGGCAAACGCCTGCTCGCGTCGTCGCGAGACCGGCGGCATATTTCGGGTTATCAAGGAACGCAAGATCGGTCGGACCCGCGTGGTCCAGGGTCGCGACATCCCGGATCAGCCGACCAAGTGGGACCCCGGCCAACGGCTCGGCTCCCGTGGCCTCAGCAATTTCGCCGATGCTGAGCGCTTTGACACGCTCGATAAAGAAGGGCTCGGTCATGCCGTGGCGCCGGCGCCAGGATGTGCCGGCTTTCGCAGCCGACCGCACGGCAGATGCCGGGCGGCCAACTCGGGTTTCAGCTCAGAACTTGGAACCGCCGCTGAAGCGGAAGATCTGCGTCGTGTCGTAGTCGGCCTTGGTCAGCGCATAGGCGAGATCGAACCGCAGCGGCCCAAACGGTGAGTCCCAGATCAGGCCGACGCCGACCGACGAGCGAATGATATCATCGTCGCCGATGCAAGGCACCAGCGGGGACTGGTTCGGGCACGACATCACGATGCCCTTCTCCGGCCAGGTCAGCGGCCCCTGATAGTCCATCACCTGCCCGGCATCGGCGTAGGCGGCGAGCCGCATGCCGAAATCCTTGGGTGCGAAGAACAGCGGAGTCTGGACCTCGTAGCTCGCACCCCAGAACATCGTGCCGCCAAGCGCGTCTTGATTGGTCCCAGGCGTCAGGTCGCGCGGTCCAAAGCCTCCTGGCCGGAACCCGCGGACGATATTGGGCCCGCCCTGGAAGTGGTCGGTCATCCGCAGTTCCTTGTCGCCCCAGCCGGTCACATAGCCGCCCTGCAACCGCAGCACGCCGACGACGTCAGGATACAGCTCATTGTACAGCCGCGCATCGGTGGTGGTCTTGAAGAAGTTGACGTCGCCACCGATGCCCGCAAGGTCTTGGTTGAGCGAGACGAGAAGACCGCTGGTCGGGCTGCGATTGTTGTCGAGCGTGTTGTAGCTCGCGGTATAGCCAATCAACGACACGAAGACCGGCCCCTGGGCGAGTTCGCGCTTGACCGCGAGCGAGGCTTCGCCGTCGGCATAGCAGGTCGCGGTGAACGGGGCGCCCGTTGCCGGGTCAATCAAGCCACTGGTCACCGATGTCGGGAACGTGCCAAGCCCGCTGTTCGGATTGACGTTGTTGCAGTTCTCCCAGGCGAAGGGCAGCTTGATCTGCTGCTGATAGGCCGAGTAACGAGTCTGGAGGGATACGTTTTCCGTGACCGGAATGCCGAACTTGATGGCACCGCCGATGGTGCTCGACGTATACGAGGTATACTGCGCCGACGTCGACTCTTTCGCGAAAACATCGAGGCCGAGCGCCAGTCGCTGGCCGAGCAGATAGGGCTCGACAAACGATAGCGTGAAGCCGCGTGCATATTGGCCATACTGGACCGAGGCACGGGCGACGTGGCCTTGTCCAAGCAGGTTGCGCTCGCCGACGCTCACCTCGCCGAGGAAGCCATCGTGGGTGGAATAGCCGCCTGAGACCGAGAACTCACCCGTCGACTTCTCTTCAACGTCCACATTAATGATGACCCGGTCAGGCGCGGAACCCGGCTCGGTAGTGATGCGAACAATCTTGAAGTAGTTGAGGTTCTTGATCCGGCGCTCGGCCCGGTCGATCAGCGCCCGGTTATAGGCGTCACCTTCGACGATATCGAACTCGCGGCGGATGACGTAGTCGCGGGTGCGGGTGTTGCCGCGGATATTGATGCGCTCGATATAAGCGCGCTGACCTTGCTCCAGCGTGTAGACAAGATTGATGCGCTTGGCCTCGAAGTGGCGGTCGCCGCGCGGCCGGACCGAAGCGAACGGATAGCCGAGCTTCGCCAGCGTGATGGTGAGATCCTCCACCGACTTTTCGACGGCATCGGCATTGTAGATCGCACCGGGCTTGGTGCGCAGTCGGGCGCGAAGCACTTCCGGGTCCAGCCCCGGAACCGTATTCGCAATATCGACGCTCCCGAAGGTATAGCGTTCGCCTTCGTCGATGGTGAAGGTGATGACGAAGCCGTTGCGCGTCGGATCATACTCGGCCACGGCCGAGACGATGCGAACGTCGGCAAAGCCACTCTTGAGGTAGAAGCGGCGCAGCAGATCGCGATCGGCCTCGATCCGGTCGGGATCGAAAATGTCATTCGTCTTCAGCCAGCTCAGGAGGTTGGTCTCGCCGGTCTTGATGACGTCCTTCAAGCGCCAGTCGGAATAGGCTCGATTGCCGACGAAAATGATCTTGGCGACTCCGGTCTTGCGTCCCTCGCTGATTTCGAAAACGAGATCGACGCGGCCGTTCGGCAGCTCGATGATTTTCGGCTCGACATGGACGTTGTACCGGCCGCTGTGCTGATAAATCTCGATAATGCGCTGTACGTCGGCCTGAATAAGGGGTCGCGACAAGGCGCCGCGCGGTCGTGACTGAACCTCGGCTTTCAGCTGCTCGTCTTTGATCCTGTGGTTGCCTTCGAAGGCAACGCGGTTGATCACCGCATTTTCGACCACGGTGACCACGATACGTCCGCCACCAGCCGATGTAATGCGGACATCCTGAAACAGATCAGTGGCGTAAAGTGCCTTGAGCGCAGCGTCGATTTTCTGCGCATCCAGACGCTCGCCCGGGGCGAGCCGGAAGTAGGACCGGATCGTGTCGGCGTCGACGCGGCGATTGCCTTGAACGACAATCTGCGACGCAGATTGTGCGCTCGCCGGAACCATTCCCGTCACGACGACGGACGCGACGACCATCTGCGCAATAACGAGGCCGATGACGCCGAACCTGTGAAAAAGCCTTACCCCCGACACCATGCGCTATGGGCCCCCGAATTCCCCGTACCCAACGCTCTTCGCTCGATTCCGTCCCCGTTTGTATCGCCTCCAGGCCGTCGTGCCTACCAAGAGCGCCGCTTATTTTTGTTTTATCGTCAGCGAGTTGCGATAGCGACACACAATAAGGCAGGGCTGTGGGAACATTATGACGAAGCAAGGTGCAAGATATCGTTAAACGTTGCGAAGATCATCAGCATCACTACGATGGCGAAGCCGATCCGGAAGCCGAACTCCTGCGCCCGTTCCGACAGCGGTCTGCCGCGGACCGCTTCGATTCCATAAAACAAAAGATGCCCGCCATCGAGCAGCGGCACCGGGAAGAGATTCAGCAATCCGATCGAGACCGAGAGGATCGCCGCCAGGTTGATCAGCGCGACGAATCCCGCCGATGCGACCTGGCCCGACACTTGGGCGATGCGGATCGGTCCGCCAAGCTGATCGGCCGCCTCCCGGCCGGTGAAAACCCCGCCGATATAGGACAAGGTTCGAGACGTCACGAACCAGGTTTCCTTGGCCCCGAGCCACAGCGCCTTGAGCGGCCCCGCTTTCTCGATGACCGCGTCCTCCGGTTTCACCGAGCGGCTGATGCCGAGCACCCCGAGGTGATGGACGTTGCCGAATCTGTCCTTGAGGTCCGTCAGCTTTGGCGTGGCGGGGAGGGTCAGCGTCTTGCCGGCGCGGTTGATGGTGACCTGCAGGGTTTGCCCGGCACTGATGCCGACGGCGCGCTGCAGTTCATTGAAGCTCGCGATCGGCTGCCCATCCACAGCGGTGACCAGGTCGCCTGGCTGAAGACCGGCCGCGGCAGCCGCACTCCCGGGAAGCACCGTATCCACACGGGCGGTAGCAATCTCTTTACCATGGAACATGAAAATTCCGGCAAAGATGATGATTGCCAAAACGAAATTGGCAACCGGGCCGGCCACGACCACGGCCGCCCGCGCCCATACTGGCTGCGCGAGAAACGTCTGCCTCTGCTGCTCTTCCGGCATCGACGCGACGGCCTCCGCGTCGGGGACGCTGGCGGCGTTGTCATCGCCCAGGAATTTGACGTAGCCGCCCAGCGG
>CAZTTL010000070.1:8364-12603 GCA_964616635.1 uncultured Rhodoplanes sp.
GCCTTTACGGCGATTTCCGGCAAGAGGGTGCGCGCCAATGACCGTGCACTATGGTCAATGGCGAGCGCATCGTCGATGTCGGCGGGCTCGCGCAATAGTCCGCGTCCCGCCGCGGCCGAAAGCGTCGCCTCGACCAGGCCGGCAATGCCAAGAAAGCCGAGCCGGCCATCGAGGAACTCCGCCACCGCCACTTCGTTCGCGGCATTGAGCACAGTGGGGGCGCCGGCGCCGGCCCGCAAGGCCTCGTAAGCCAACCGCAACGCCGGGAAGCGCTCGAGATCGGGCTCCGCAAAGGTCAGCGTCGCCATCTGTTCGAGCCGCAGCCGGTTCGCCCCCTCCATCCGTCGCGGCCAAGCCAGGCAATGCGCGATCGGGACGCGCATGTCCGGCGGGCCGACCTGCGCCACCAGCGAGCCGTCGCGAAACTCGACCATGCCATGCACGATCGACTGCGGGTGGACGAGCACGTCGATGCACTCGACGGGCAGATCGAACAAATGATGGGCCTCGATGATCTCCAGCCCTTTGTTCATCATCGTCGCCGAATCGATGGTGATTTTCGGGCCCATCGACCAGTTGGGATGCTTGAGCGCCTGCTCGCGCGTCGCACCGCGGATCGCCTCGATGGGCCAGTCGCGGAACGGCCCTCCCGAGGCGGTCAGGATGATCCGCCGGACGTCCTCGCGCAGCCCGGCGCCGAACGCCTGGAAGATCGCATTGTGCTCGGAATCGACCGGCAGCACCGTCGCCCCGGCGGCGGCCGCGCGCTGCATAAAGATGCTCCCGGCGCAGACCAGGCACTCCTTGTTGGCCAGCGCCACGATGGCGCCGCGCTCGGCGGCTGCCAGCGTCGGCGCAAGTCCGGCGGCACCGGTGATCGCAGCGATCACCCAATCGGCCGGACGCTGCGCCGCCTCGATCACTGCCGCCTCCCCTGCCCCGACCTCGATGCCGCTGCCGGCCAGCGCCTCCTTGAGCGCGGGATAGCCGGCCGGATCGGCAATGGCGGCAAACCGCGCATTGAGGTCGCGGGCCACTTTTGCCAGCGCCTGCGCATTACGGCCCGCCGTCACCGCTTCGACGCGGTAGCGGCTGGGTTCGCGCAGGAGCAGGTCGACAGTGCTGGTGCCGATCGATCCGGTCCCGCCGAGCAGCGTCACGCTGCGCTCGGAAAGGTTTTCAGCCCGCCCGGCCCGGTTGAGCGGGACCACGCCCGTACTCACCATAGGAGCAATCCCCCCGCGGCACCGTTCATTCCGCCGCGCGCAACGCCCAGTATCGCCGCTGCCGTCGCCGCTGCGAGAAAACCATCGAGGCGATCCATCAATCCCCCATGGCCGGGAATGATCCGGCTCGAATCCTTGACGCCGAAGTGGCGTTTGACCGCCGATTCACCGAGATCGCCGGCCTGCGCCACGGCCGACAGTAGCAAGGCGAACCCGGCCGCGGCGAGCGGATTCGGAAGTCCTGCCACGAGGACGGCGGCCGTACTCGCGCCGATGCCCGCCAGCGCCCCGACAATCGCGCCGGACCAGGTTTTTTTCGGGCTGATCGCCGGCGCGAGCTTCGGCCCGCCGATCAGGCGCCCCCCGGCATAAGCGAGGATATCCGTCGACCATACGATGGCGAACAGGTAAAGCAGCGCCAGCATCCCATACTCGGGATCACGCCGCAGCAGCACCGGACTGGCCAGCACCAGCCCGGCATAGATCACACCGCCCGCGGCCCAAACTCTCGTCCCCAGCGCCGGCACAAAACCGATCCCCACCGCGCCTGCGGCCAGCACGGCGAGCATACCGAGCGGATAGCCGGCGACTGCAACGCCTCCCGCCGCTGCGATCACGAGAATGCCGCCGACGCAGGTCGCGCGTCGGGCCGGCGCGACGATCGCGCTCCACTCCCAAAAGACCCCGACCGCAGCGGCACTCCAGAACAGGACGAAAGGCCAACTGCCGACAATGGTGGCAGCAATTGCCAGGGCGGCAAGAATGAGGCCTGACAGCAGGCGGGTAAAGGCGTCGCCGGATAAGCGGTCCGCGGCCAACCTTGTTGGCGCGGATGACGTGGGCTTGCGGGCCGCTCGCAGGATCAGGTTCCTGCGCGGGCGGCGAGGCCGCCGAAGCGGCGCTCGCGCCGGCGATATTCGGCAATCGCGCTTTCGAGTGCCGCCTGGTCGAAGTCCGGCCAGTAGGTCGGGACGAAGACGAGCTCGCTATAGGCCGCCTGCCACAGCAGAAAATTGGACAGGCGCTGCTCGCCGCTGGTGCGGATGATCAGATCGGGATCGGGAAGATCGGGCGCGTCGAGTTGCGTCCCGATCACCTCCGCCGTGATCTCCTCGGGATTGAGATGGCCGGCGGCAACCTCGCGGGCGAGGCGGCGGGCGGCCCGGGCAATTTCCTGGCGTGAGCCGTAATTGAAGGCGACGACGAGAACGAGCCCGGTATTGCCGCGGGTGAGATCTTCCGCCTCCTGCAGCAGCCGTCCGATCTCCGGGTCGAGATGGTGTCGCTCGCCGATGATGCGGACCTTGATGTTGGCCTGATGGATATCGGCCAGGTCATTGCGGATGAAGCGGCGCAGCAAACCCATCAGGTCGCGGATTTCCGCCGGCGGGCGGGCCCAGTTCTCCGAGCTGAAGGAGAAAATGGTGAGATAGCCGATCCCAAGATCACTGGCGGCACGCAAGGTCCGGCGTAGTGCTTCAACCCCGCGCCGATGGCCTTCGCTGCGCGGTAGCCCGCGCTGGGCGGCCCAGCGGCCGTTGCCGTCCATGATGATGGCGACGTGACGGGGCGGATCGCAGCTTTCGCCACATGCACTGCGTACCGCCTCAACTTGGGACATCTGGATCTCCAACCGCCAATTCAGACGGTCATAATCTCTTTTTCCTTGGTGGCGAGCGTCTGATCGACCTCGGTAATGATCTGATCCGTCGCTTTCTGCACCTCGCCCGACATCCGTTCGTGGTCATCGCGGCTCACTTTGCCGTCTTTCTCCAGCTTCTTGAGCACTTCCATGCCATCACGACGGACATGGCGGACGGCAACCCGCGCAGCCTCCGCATATTTATGCGCGACTTTGACCAATTCTTTGCGGCGCTCCTGATTGAGCTCGGGAACACGCAGGCGGATCATCTGGCCCTCGGTATTCGGCGTCAGCCCGATATTGGCGGCGACGATCGCCTTCTCGACCGCATGCAATGCCGACTTGTCCCAGACCTGGACCGTGATCAGCCGCGGCTCCGGCACGCTGATCGAGGCGAGCTGATTGAGCGGCATATGCGAGCCATAGACTTCCGCCTGGATATGGTCGAGCAGTGCCGACGAAGCCCGCCCCGTGCGCAGTCCGCCCAATTCCTGCTTCAGCACCTGCACCGCACCCTGCATGCGGCGCTTGAGTTCGTTAAGATCGTAGGTCACGGCTGACATGAACGCTTCTCCCGGAACGGCCCACAGCACCCGCCGGCTCGCACTTTATTCGGCTCGCCGTCCGCGTGAGCGGTGGTGATCCTCCACCGGGCATGGCTGGCACCGCTCAGCCGCCTACGACGGTAGCGCGTCCGCTTCCACGTAAGACGGACTCAACGGCTCCCGGCTCTCGGATCGAAAACACAATGATAGGTATACGGTGTTCACGGGCAAGCGCAAATGCCGTCGCGTCCATCACGCCGAGCTGGCGCTCGAGCGCCTCGCTATGGGTCAGCCGGTCATAGCGCACCGCGTCGGGAAAGCGCTTCGGATCGGCGCTGTAGACCCCGTCGACATTGGTGGCCTTGAGCACGGCATCACATCCCATCTCGGCGGCGCGCAGCACGGCGGTGGTGTCGGTGGTGAAGAACGGATTGCCAGTGCCGCCGCCCAGAACAAGAATCCGATTCTCGTCGAGGTGCCGGCGCGCCTCGCGCCGCTCATAGGTCGCGCAGACCTGCGGCATGGCCAAGGCCGACATCGTCCGCGCCGGCGCGCCGCAGCGTTGGATTGCCGCCTCGATCGCAAGCGCATTCATCACCGTCGCCAGCATGCCCATGACATCGCCGGTGGTGCGGTCGATGCCCTCAGCCGCCGCCTCGACGCCGCGCAAGATGTTACCGCCGCCGACCACAATGCCGAGCGTGGTGCCCAGCGCGCGCGCCGCGACGAGATCGGCGGCGAATCGGTTGAGCGTCGGGGTGTGGATGCCGGATGCGTCCGGTCCGGCCAATGCTTCACCGGACAGTTTCACAATCACGCGCCGATA
>CAZTTL010000070.1:12703-14577 GCA_964616635.1 uncultured Rhodoplanes sp.
CTTCATCCCTGCCCGGCCGCGGCAGCGACCTCGGCGGCAAAATCGCTGTCCTTGCGGTCGATGCCTTCGCCCAGCGCATAGCGCACGAAACCGGTGACGGTGATCGGCGCGCCGACCGTCTTCTCCGCCTCCTTCAGTGCCTGCGCGACGCTTTTCGCCGGATCGTGGATATAGGGCTGATCGAGCAGGCAGACCTCCTTGTAGAAGGTCTTGAGCCCCGACTCGACGATCTTCTCGATCACCTTGTCGGGTTTGCCCTGCGCCCGCGCCTTTTCCGCGATCACGTCTTTCTCGCGCGCGACGGTCGCCGGATCGAGCCCGGAGAGGTCGATTGCTTGCGGATTGGACGCCGCAACCTGCATCGCCACGAGCCGACCGAGCGCCATCAGCTCGTCGGTCTTGCCGGTCGACTTGAGGGCCACGAGCACGCCGATCTTGCCTAAGCCTTCGCTGACGCTGTTATGCATGTAGCTCGCGACCACGCCCGGCTTAGACGCAAGCTCGGCCGCGCGGCGCAACGTCATGTTCTCGCCGATCGTAGCAATCGCCGTGGAGATCGCTTCCTCGATGGTGGCGCCGCCGACCTTGGCCGCCTTGATCTTCTCGACGTCGGCCCCGACATCGAGCGTGACCTGGGCGATCATCCGCACCAAGCCCTGGAACTGGTCGTTGCGCGCCACGAAATCCGTCTCGGAATTGACCTCGACGACGGCACCCTTGCCGGGGCCGAGCGCCATGCCGATCAGCCCTTCGGCGGCGACGCGGCTGGCCTTCTTCGCCGCCTTGGCCAAACCCTTCTTGCGCAGCCAGTCGACCGCCGCTTCGAGATCGGCATTGGTCTCGGTGAGCGCGGCCTTGCAGTCCATCATGCCGGCGCCGGTCTTGTCGCGCAGCTCCTTGACCAACGAAGCGCTGATATTCGCCATGGGTGCTAGTCCTTGTTCTCGGCCGGCGCGCCAGCCTGCCGCCTGCATATCAATGACGTTTCACCTCGCCCCGGCGGGGAGAGGTCGGATTCCGAGCAAAGCGAGGAATCCGGGTGAGGGTGAACAAAAGCCGGGCTGGGGCCCCCTCACCCGGCTCACATCTCATTCGTTCGATGCTCGCCGACGTCTCCCCGCCGGGGAGAGGTGAACATTTCTCTTCGATGTTAACTCACTCTGCCTCGGCGCTGAGTTCCTTCGCCTTGGCGATCCAGCGCTCGACCCGCCCCGGCAGCCCGACCGCTTCGCCGACCCGGTGCGCGGCGTCCGCTCCGAGCCCGGCGATCTGCCAGTAGTGGAAGATGCCGAGCTCATTGAGCTTGCTCTCGATCGTCGGCGACACGCCAGTGAGCTTCTTCAGGTCGTCGGCGGCCCCGCGCGGACCGGGCAGCGCTTCGAAGCCAAGCTCGCCGGCGGCCGGCGGCAGCTCTTCCTCCATGATCGGCGTCTCGGCCTCGCCAATATCGATGCCCGCGTCGCCATGGGCGCGCGAAATCCCGTCGATCGCCGCCTTGGAGATGAGGTCGCAAAACAAGCTGATGGCACGGCCGGCGTCGTCATTGCCCGGCACGATGAAGGTGATGCCCTCCGGATTGCAGTTGGTGTCGACCACCGCGGCGACCGGAATGTTGAGGCGCTGCGCCTCCTTGATCGCAATGTCCTCCTTGTTGGTGTCGATCACGAACAAGAGGTCGGGCAGCCCGCCCATGTCCTTGATGCCGCCGAGGGCGCGGTCGAGCTTGTCGCGCTCGCGCGTGAGCGTGAGCCGCTCCTTCTTGGTGTAGGCCTGCGCCTCACCGGAGGCGAGCATCTCCTCGAGCTTGCGCAAGCGCTTGATCGATTCGGAGATGGTCTTCCAATTGGTCAGCGTGCCGCCGAGCCAGCGCGAGA
>CAZTTL010000071.1:0-4596 GCA_964616635.1 uncultured Rhodoplanes sp.
GAGTTCGGCTTCTTCGGCGTCGTCGTATAGACGCGCGTGCAGACGCCCCGCTTCTGCGGGCTCTGCTGCAGGGCGGGCACCTTCTTGCGTGCCCGCTGCGGGACCCGCGGATTGCGGATCAACTGGTTGATCGTCGGCATCGTATAGCCTTCACCACCTCTTGAGAGCCCGCCGGGCTCCCGCATCACGTAGCGGACGCGAAGCCCGCCGATACTCTTAAAAGTCCTGCGGGCGCGAGGCCCGCCGATTCCGCTTGCCGATGCCGCGCGAAAAACGGATGCAGCGCCATCCGCATGTTTCTGCGGAGAAGCGCTCATCCGTTCCCCAGAGGACCACAAGCGCTCATCGCGCCGCGGTCATGAACCCGCGTTTGACACTGGCTGTCACAGCAGCGTTTGAGCTTCGTTGATCAAGGCGCAGGAACGCGCCCTCTGACGCTTGAAACTCACCGCCTGCCAAAAAAGCGCGCGGTTTGTACCGGCGTCGCGCAACAAAGTCAAGCCGTTGGCCCGCATTTAACGCGGAAAAGCCGCCCTTCAAGGCAGCTCCGCCGCTCCCGAGTTGCCGGGCCTGCCGGGGCTCCCTATGATGGCGATGCTGCACGGCGGCTGCAAGGGCGCGCCGTGCTTTTTCCCACTGTCCGTGACTTGACCCTGCAAATGGTAAGCGATGCTTCGAGGCCTGCACAAAGCGTCTTCTAATTGGCTCGGCAAGGTCGTTATGGCCGCGGTCGTTGCCTTTCTCGTTCTCAGCTTCGCGATCTGGGGCATCGGCGACATTTTCCGCGGTTTTGGCCGATCGACCGTTGCCAATGTCGGCGGCACGACGATCACGGTCGAGCAATTCCGCCAGGTCTATAACGACCGGCTGCAGCAGCTCGCGCGCCGCGTCGGCCGCCCGATCACCCCCGACCAGGCGCATGCCCTTGGTCTCGATCGCCAGCTGCTCGCGCAGATTCTCAGCGAAGCGGTCTTGAACGAGCGGGCGCGCCAGCTCGGCCTCGGCCTTTCCGATGCCGCCGTTGCCCGGGTGATTACCGAAGACCCAACCTTCCGGGGCCTGACCGGCGCGTTCGACCAGCAGCGATTCAACTACATCATCCGCCAGGCCGGCTATACCGAGCCGCGTTTCATCGCCGAGCAGCGCAGCATGATGCTGCGCCGCCAGCTCGCCTCCGCCATCGGCGGCGGGATCAAGGCGCCGCAGACAACGGCGGAGCTGATGGACCGCTACACCAATGAGCAGCGCAGCGTCGAATATATGACGCTCGATGCGGCCAATGCCGGCGAGATACCCGCGCCGACACCGGAGGAGCTCTCGGAGTATTACGAACAGCACAAGTACCTCTTTCGCGCGCCGGAATACCGCAAGCTTCAGGTCTTGGTGCTTTCACCGGAGGAGATGGCTCGCTCGATCGAAGTGAGCGAGGCCGACGCCAAACAGTACTATGAGCAGCAGACCGCCCGATTTACCAAGCCGGAAAAGCGGCAGGTGCAGCAGATCGTGTTTCCGAACGACGCGGAAGCCGCCAAGGCGCATGAGCAACTGAGCAGCGGGACCACCTTCGAGGCGCTCGCCGCCGAACGCAAGATCGCCCCGACGGACCTCGACCTCGGGCTGGTCACCAAAGCCGACATGCTCGACCCCGCCTTTGCCGACGCGGCCTTCGCCTTGAAGGAGGGCGAGGTGAGCGCACCGGTCAAGGGGCGGCTCGGCACCGCCATCCTGCGCGTTACCAAGATCGAGCCGGGGCACGTGATGCCCTTCGCCGAGGGCGAAGCGCAGATCAAGCAGCTGCTCGCGCTCAATCGCGCCAAGGCCGAACTCGGCAAGCGTCGTGACCAGATCGAAGACGAACTCGCCGCCGGACAGGAACTCGACGAAATCGGCAAGAAGCTTGGGCTCCCGGTGAGGACGATCGAGGCGATCGATCGCTCCGGACGCGGACCGGACGGCCAACCGGTCAATATCCCCAAGCAGGTTGATCTTGTCGCGCAGGCATTTAACGCGCCGGTGGGCGTGGAAAACGACGCGCTGCGAATCCCCGGCGGCGGTTTTGTCTGGTACGAGGTCGCCCGCGTTTCGCCGTCGCGCGAACGCACCTTCGAGGAAGCCAAGGCTCAGGTCGAATCCCGCTGGCGCGAGGCGGAGATCGGCAAGCGGCTCGACGCCAAAGTGAGCGCGATCATCGACAAGGCGAAAGCCGGGACGCCATTTGCCGAGGTCGCGGCAGCCGAGGGGCTGAAGGTCGAGACTGCAAGCGGCTTGAAGCGCAACAGCACCAAGCCGCTGCCGGCGGCGGCGACCACCGAGCTGTTTCGGACGCCCAAGGACGGGGTGGCGAGCGCGATCGGCGCGGGGCCTACGCAGCGCATCGTTTTCAAGGTGACCGAAATAAAGGTGCCGCCGTTCAATGCTGAGGCGCCCGAGACCAAGAAGCTCATGGAAACGTTGCGCACCGCCTATTCCGAGGATTTGCTGAAGCAATATGTCGCGCAGCTGGAATCCGATTTCGGCGTCAAGATCAACCAGGCCGCTTTGAACCAGGCGATCGGGCGTAGCGCATCGGACCAGCCTTGAGGCCGCGCAAGTGATGCAGATTGAACCGCAGGTTGCGGCGTTCGCGGACGCCTATGGACGCGGCGTCCACCAGGTCGTGTCGACGACACTGGTGGGCGATCTCGAAACCCCGGTATCGGCCTTCCTCAAGGTGGCCGATGGAAAACCGCTCAGCTTCCTGCTCGAGTCGGTGGAGGGTGGCGCCGTGCGCGGCCGTTACTCGATCATCGGGCTCGATCCCGACATCGTTTTCCGCGCAACCGGGACGACGGCCGAGATCAATCGCGCCGCCTCGACCACCCCCGATGCTTTCACGCCCTGCGCCGCGCCGCCATTGGCCGCGCTGCGCGCCGTGATCGCGGAAAGCCGCATCGCGCTGCCACCCCACCTGCCGCCGATGTCGGCCGGCATGTTTGGTTATCTCGGCTACGACATGGTCCGCCTGATGGAGGAGCTGGCGCCGCCGAATCCCGATCCGATCGGGGTTCCCGACGCCATCCTGGTGCGCCCGACGGTCGTCATCGTGTTCGATGCCGTCACCGACACGATCACGGTGGTGACGCCGGTGCGGCCCGATCCTGCCGTATCCACGAAGGCTGCCCATGCCCGCGCGGTCGAGCGCCTGACTGCGATCGTCGACGCACTCGACCGGCCGCTCGCCAAGGAGCGGGCGGGCAGCGCAGCGGCGCCGATCGCGATCGCGCCGGTTTCCAATACGACGCCCGACGAATATGCCGCGATGGTGCGCCGGGCGAAGGAATACATCCTCGCCGGCGATATCTACCAGGTCGTGCTGGCGCAGCGCTTCGAGACGCCGTTCACCCTGCCGCCGTTCTCGCTCTACCGCGCGCTGCGGCGGGTGAACCCGGCGCCGTTCCTGTTTTTCCTCGACTACGGCGACTTCGCCGTCGCCGGATCGAGCCCGGAAATTTTGGTGCGGGTGCGCGATGACACGGTGACGATCCGCCCGATTGCCGGCACGCGGCGGCGCGGCGATACCCCGCATGAGGACAAGGCGCTCGAAGATGAACTCCTCGAAGACCCGAAGGAACGCGCCGAGCACCTGATGCTGCTCGACCTCGGCCGCAACGATGTCGGGCGCGTCGCCGCGATCGGCACCGTGAAGGTGACGGACCAGTTCTTCATCGAGCGCTACAGCCAGGTGATGCATATCGTCTCCAATGTCGAGGGCAAGCTCGATCCGAGCTGCGACGCGCTCGATGCGCTCGCCGCCGGCTTTCCCGCCGGGACCGTGTCGGGCGCGCCAAAAGTGCGGGCGATGCAGATCATCGACGAGCTGGAGAAGGAGAAGCGCGGGCTCTACGCCGGCTGCGTCGGCTATTTTTCGGCGGCCGGTGACATGGACAGCTGCATCGTGCTGCGCACCGCGCTGATCAAGGACGGCAAGATGTATGTCCAGGCTGGCGCCGGCATTGTCGCCGACTCCAATCCCGCCGCCGAGCAGCAGGAATGCATCAACAAGGCGAAGGCGTTGTTCCGCGCTGCCGAGGAAGCTGAGCGATTCTCCAGCGCCGTGAAGCGCGGGCAGTGAGTGCATGACCCCGTTGAGGCTCGGCGAATGACTGGCCTGCAGTCCTTGATCCTGATCGCGCCCCTAGCCCTGCTCTTATTTGCGGGCGCGGTTGTTTACTGATTTGTCAAGAGCGGCGACGCGCAGGATCCGTCGCGCTGAACTTGCCGCATGAGACGGGGCCGCCGGGCAGGCTTGTTGTTAAGAGCAGCCTGCATGATATACATTCTGCGCAAAGTATATCCGGGAGCAACGCATGCAGGTCGCGAAGTGGGGTAACAGTCTGGCCGTCCGCCTGCCCAGGGCGCTGGTCGATGCGCTCGGCCTGAAGGAAGGCGACGAGGTCGAAATCCGCGCCGTCGACCGCAACACATTCGAGCTGTCAACGGCGCCGACGGTTGAGCAAATCCTCGCCGAGATTCGTAAATTCCGCGGAGTGGTGCCGGCGGATTACAAGTGGAACCGTCGCGACGCCTATGAAGAAGACTGACTTCTTCGACACCAAC
>CAZTTL010000071.1:4696-7916 GCA_964616635.1 uncultured Rhodoplanes sp.
GCGCCGGCCTATCGGTGCGGCATGATCATTCTCATCGACAATTACGACAGTTTCACCTTCAATCTCGTGCACTATCTCGGCGTGCTGGGGGCGGAGCTGGTCGTGCATCGCAATGACAAGATCACGGCCGACGCAGTGATCGCCGCCGATCCCGAGGCGATCGTGCTGTCGCCGGGCCCCTGCACCCCCAACGAGGCCGGCATCTGCCTCGACGTGATCGACAAGGCTTCGGGGTCGATCCCGCTGCTCGGGGTTTGTCTCGGCCATCAGGCGATCGGTCAGGCGTTTGGCGGCGATGTCATTCGTGCCCCCAAGCCGATCCATGGCAAGCTCTCTGAAATGAGCCACGAGAGCCGCGGCCTGTTTCGCGGCATCAACGGGTCGTTCCGCGCCACCCGCTACCACTCGCTCGTGGTCGATCGCAAAACCCTGCCCGACGACCTCGCGATAACCGCCGAGACCGATGGCCTGATCATGGCGCTGGAGCACAACAGCCGGCCGGTGCACGGCGTGCAGTTCCATCCGGAAAGCATCGCCTCCGAACACGGCCATCTGATCCTGAAAAACTTCCTCGATCTCGCCCGCGAATGGAACGACAAGACCGGACGCGGCAACGGGCGGAGCGACGCCGCGACCCTTGAATCCCCCGCAGCACGGCCGGTCTGAGACAGGAGATGCCATGGCCGACCTGAAATCACTGATTGCCCGGGTCGCGACCGGGGCTGCGCTTACCCGCGAAGAGGCTGCGGACGCGTTCGCCAGCATGATGTCGGGCGAGGCCACCCCCTCGCAGATGGGCGGCTTGCTGATGGCGCTGCGGGTGCGTGGCGAGACGGTCGATGAGATCACCGGCGCGGTAACCGCGATGCGCGCCAAGATGC
This sequence comes from uncultured Rhodoplanes sp., assembly GCA_964616635.1. Classification (GTDB taxonomy): domain Bacteria; phylum Pseudomonadota; class Alphaproteobacteria; order Rhizobiales; family Xanthobacteraceae; genus Rhodoplanes. Next base: position 5,578 of record CAZTTL010000071.1, read on the forward strand.
TGCGCGTGCATGCGCCGCCGCAGGCGATCGACGTGGTCGGCACCGGCGGCGATGCCTCGGGCTCCTACAATATCTCGACCTGCGCCGCCTTCATTGTCGCTGGCACCGGCGTGCCGGTGGCCAAGCACGGCAATCGTGCGCTCTCCTCGCGCTCGGGCGCCGCCGACGTGCTCAGCGCGCTCAGGGTGCGGATCGATCTTGCCCCGGATCGCATCGCGGCCTGCATTCGCGAGGCCAATATCGGCTTCATGTTTGCGCCTGCCCATCATCCGGCGATGAAGCATGTCGGCCCGACCCGGGTCGAGCTTGGCACCCGCACAATTTTCAATCTGCTCGGGCCGCTGTCGAACCCGGCGGGCGTCAAGCGGCAGATGGTCGGCGTTTTCTCGCGGCAGTGGGTCGAGCCGCTGGCCCATGTGCTGAAGAATCTCGGCTCCGAGCGTGCCTTTGTGGTGCACGGCTCCGACGGCCTCGACGAAATCACGACGTCTGGGCCAACGGCCGTCGCTTCGCTCGATAACGGCGCGATCCGCACCTTCGAAATCACGCCGGAGGAGGCCGGGCTGGAGCGGGTCGAGCCGCAAGCCCTGCGCGGCGGCGATGCCGCGACCAATGCTGCGGCGCTGCGCGCGGTGCTCGAAGGCAAGAAGGGACCGCTGCGCGATGTCACCGTCTTCAACGCCGCGGCGGCGCTGGTCGTCGCCGGCAAGGCGAAGGACCTCCCATCGGGCGTCGCCCTCGCGGTGCAGGCCGTCGATACCGGCGAAGCCGAAGCCTGTCTCGACCGGCTTGTTGCGGTATCGAATGCGTGACCGTCGGTAAGCGTGTGACCCGCTTGCTGAAAAACGACTGCTCGGTGGAAGTAGCCTTAAAAACTGAAACGCGATGGCCGATATCCTGAAAAAAATCGAGACCTACAAGCGCGTGGAGATCGCGGCGGCCAAGCGCGCGCATCCGCTCAGCGCGATTGAGGCGGTGGCGAAGTCTGCCCCGCCTCCGCGCGGTTTCCTCAACGCTATCGAAGGGCGGCTTGCACGCGGGCGCTACGCCCTGATCGCCGAGATCAAGAAGGCGAGCCCCTCGAAAGGTTTGATCCGCGCCGACTTCGATCCGCCGGCGCTTGCCCGCGCTTATCAGAGCGGCGGCGCCACCTGCCTCTCGGTGCTCACTGACACGCCGTCGTTTCAGGGCAATGCAAGCTATCTGACTGCGGCGCGGGCGGCGACCGCACTCCCGGTGCTGCGCAAGGACTTCCTGTTCGATCCCTATCAGGTGGTCGAGGCGCGTGCCTGGGGCGCCGACTGCATCCTCATCATCATGGCGGCCGTCGATGATGTGATGGCGGAGGCGCTTGAACAGACCGCCTTCGATTGGGGCATGGATGCTTTGGTGGAGGTCCATGACGAGACGGAGCTTGAACGCGCACTGCGCCTTACCTCGCGCCTCGTCGGGATCAACAATCGCAACCTGAAGACCTTCGAGACGACGCTGGCGGTCAGCGAGAAGCTGGCGCCGCTGGTGCCCGCCGGCCGGGTGATCGTCGGCGAAAGCGGGATTTTTGTGCCGGCCGATCTTGCCCGCCTCGCGCGGGTCGGCATCTCGACCTTCCTCGTCGGCGAAAGTTTGATGCGGCAGGACGACGTCGCGGCGGCGACCCGGGCGCTGCTCGCGCGCGAGACCGTCCCCGCGGCGAATTGAACAGTTTCATGGTGATGTTTTTGAAGACATCAGGGTCGAATTTCTCGACCCCCTCCCTAACCCTCCCCCTTCCAAGGGGACGGAGAAATCTGGCTCCGCGATGACCGAGTCGAAAGACCTCACCCATCTGCGACCGTCCGGTGAGGCGCATATGGTCGATGTCTCGGCCAAACCTGCGACCGAACGCGTCGCGACCGCCGAAGGGCGCGTGGTGATGCGCGCCGACACGCTCGACCTCGTGCTGCGCGGCGATGCCAAGAAAGGCGACGTGTTCGGTGCCGCGCGCATTGCCGGCATCATGGCGGCGAAGAAGACGCACGAGCTGATCCCGCTGTGCCACCCGCTGGCGATCACCAAGGTCGAGATCGATATTGCGCCCGAGACCGAGCCCCCCGCCTCCCCCGCCTCCCCCGGGCCCCCCGGGCCCCCCGCGCTGCGGGTGCAGGCCACGGTGAAGGTCACCGGCCAGACCGGCGTCGAGATGGAGGCGCTGACCGCTGTCACGGTCGCCTGCCTCACCATCTACGACATGGTGAAGGCGGTGGAGCGCGGCATGCGCATCGAGGGGGTGCGGCTCATCGAAAAGCAAGGCGGCAAGTCCGGTCACTTCCGCGCCGAGGGACGCTGACGATGGCGGCGCT
>CAZTTL010000071.1:8016-14449 GCA_964616635.1 uncultured Rhodoplanes sp.
ATGTGCGGGCGCAGGGCTTGGACTTCAAGACGGGCGATTGCCCCCTGCCCCACGGCCATCGGCTCACCGCCCGTGACCTCGCACTTGCGGCCGCGATGAACCACGCAACCTTGCCGGTGCACCGGCGCCCGCGCGTCGCTGTGATTGCGACCGGCGACGAACTGGTGCCGCCGGGCACGCCGCCGGCGCCGGGACAGATCGTTCACTCCAATAGCTTTCTGCTGACAGCGCTGATACGGGAAGAGGGCGCCGAGGCGTTCGATCTCGGCATCGTTTCCGATCGGCTCGATGCGACGGTGGCGGCGCTCCGGCGCGCGCTGGCACGCAACATCGATGTCCTGGTGACGACCGGGGGCGCCTCCGTCGGCGATTATGATCTCGTGCAGAAAGCGCTTGCCAGCGAAGGCATGGCGCTCTCGTTCTGGAAGATCGCCATGCGCCCCGGACGCCCGATGATGCACGGCCGGCTGGGGACGGCCCATGTGCTCGGCCTGCCGGGCAACCCGGTGTCGACCTATGTCTGCGCGCTGTTGTTTCTCTTTCCCCTGCTCCGCCGGCTGTCCGGCCGCACCGATCTGACCCTGCCGGTCGAGCAGGCCCGGCTGGGACGCGATCTCGCCGCCAATGATGAGCGCGAAGAATATATGCGGGCGACGCTCGCGCACGATTCCGCCGGCGCGCTGATCGCGACACCCTTTGCGAATCAGGACAGCTCGCTCCTCACCCCGCTGGCAAAAGCCAAGGCGCTGCTGATCCGCCCGGCCTTTGCAGCCGCTGCGCCGGCCGGTGAAGTTTGCAACATTATTCGAGTAAGAGATTAAGGTTAGACGATCGTCGCCGGCTTCTTTCGACTTGTTCACCGGAAATTAAAGGGTTGCGGAACACATATCGAACAGATAGGGTATGTTCACCGTTTGTTTTGGCATCGCGGACGATGTCGATACCGGCCAGGGGGACCTGAGACATGCTGACCCGCAAGCAATTCGAGTTGCTGCGCTTTATCCATGAGCGCCTGAAAGAGGCCGGGGTTCCTCCCTCCTTCGACGAGATGAAGGATGCGCTCGATCTGCGCTCCAAGTCCGGCATTCATCGCCTCATCACTGCGCTCGAAGAGCGCGGCTTCATCCGCCGGCTGCCGAACCGCGCCCGCGCGATCGAGGTGATCAAGCTACCGGAGTCGGTCGGACACGGGTTCGGCGGTGGCGCCCGCGCGCGGGGGTTTACCCCGAGCGTCATCGAGGGAACGCTGGGGCGGGTACGGCCTGCCGCGGTTGAAGAGGACAGCACCCGGCCGGTCTCGGTGCCGCTGATGGGCCGGATCGCGGCCGGCACGCCGATCGACGCCATCCAGCACAAGAGCGCGGTGCTCAACGTGCCGTCGGAATTGCTGACCTCAGGGGATCATTTCGCGCTCGAAGTGCGCGGCGATTCAATGATCGAGGCCGGCATTCTCGACGGCGACATTGCCTTGATCCGCCGCGCCGAGAACGCCGAGACCGGCGATATCGTGGTCGCGCTGATCGACGAGGAGGAGGCGACCTTGAAGCGCTTCCGCCGGCGTGGCGCCTCGATTGCGCTGGAGCCTGCCAATACTTCCTACGAGGTTCGAATTCTTCCGCCCAACCGCGTGCGAATCCAGGGAAAACTGGTCGGCTTGATGCGGCGCTATTAGCGCCAGGCTGACTCCCTATCCCGACTACTCCTGGGGCTAACCCCAACAAAAAGCTCGAACTCGCCGGAGCCAGGTCGTGTTCACAAACGACCTGACTCACGATTTTGCGTCCCGTCTGCTATGTGCGTAACTGAGTGAGCAATCGCAGGGAGGGGCACAGGATATGCTGGCATCGCGGCGCGCGCTGCTTCAGGCGTTCGGGGCGGGTCTCACGGTATTGCCGACGATCAGTGCAGCCGACGGTGCGTTCGCACAAAGCAGTGGTGGCGGGTCTCCCCCCACTCCGCCGCACAGCCGGGTTTATTGCGATTTTTCAGACTCGGCGAAGCAGTTTCTCAACCTGTTTGAGAGCTCCTGGCGAAATCTCAATCCACAAGTCCGCGCCGTCCTGCGGATGATCTACGCCCAGATGCAGGGGCTGGGGCCGCCGGCCGAGATTCCCGCCCCGGAGATGCGACGTATCAACTCAAGCCTGTCATTCTACCTCAACGCCGGCGCGCCGGCGCTGCCGCATGTCGAGGAGCGCACGATCCCGGTGCCGAGCGGGCACACAAGGGTGCGCCTTTACGACCCCGGCACCAGCGCGCCCGCCCCCACGGTGATCCTGATCCATGGCGGCGGCTGGGTTATTGGCGACATCGACGTCTATGACGGCTTTGCCCGCCAGATCGCACAGCGCTCGGGGCTGCGCTGTCTCTCGATCGAATATGCGCTCGCACCCGAGCACCCGTTCCCGGCCCCGCTCGACGATTGCATCGCGGCGGTGCGCTGGGCGGCATCGGAAGGCGTTACCCTCGGGATCGATCCGCGACGCATCGCCCTGATCGGGGACTCGGCAGGCGCCAATCTCGCGCTCGGCACCTGCCTTGCGCTGCGCAATGCCGGCGAAAGTCTGGTCCGCGGCGCCGCCCTCGCCTATGGCGCCTATTCGCTCGACCTCGATACACCCTCGGCGCGCGATTACGGCGGCGGAGATTATTTCCTCGGCAAGGCGGAAATGGCACGCTACTGGCACGACTACCTGCCGACCGAAGCCGATCGCAAAAACCCGCTCGCAGTCCCGATGCTGGCCGACTTGAAGAACCTGCCGCCGCTCTATATCGGCGCCTGTGCGTTCGACCCGCTGCGCGACGATTCCGAACGCCTCGCCGAACGCGCCAAGGCCGCGGGTCTTGAGGTCGAGTTTCGGCTGTGGACCGGCATGATCCACGCCGCCATCAGCCTGATGGGCTGGGTCGACGATATGGCTCCGGAAGTCGATCGCATCGGGGCGTTCTTGCGGCGGGTGACCGCCGGCTGACGGACGACAGCGGCGTCGTTTCCTCGCTCACGGCGGTGGCGATCCGTTTTGGTTGCCCGTGGGGTCACGACTCGCATTCTGATCTCAACACAAATGAAAAGAAATGGCGCCATCCAAAAGGAAGGTCTTCAATCTCCCGGCTCCAGATCCTTCCGCGCCGGCGTCGCATCGCGCGGCGCGCTGCGGCGCGAGCGGCTTGCCGTGCCGCGCGTTTCCTTCCCGCTGACCGCCCGCGCCCACGGCCGGTCTTCGCCTGGCGTCCGCGCCGGCGTGATCTCCCAGCCCTTCCCCGCCCGCGTCAGCGCGAGCGAACCTGAGCGCTGCAGCACAGCGCGATCGATCACGGTCGCTCTACAGTCGGACGGCGGATCACGCATGGTGACGACCAACGCAGCGCGCGCGCAATCATCGGCAAAGGCTGCCGGCGAGCGCGCCATCGCGATCACGGCGCCGTCGGCAAGCCTTGCGATGCATCCCACCGGATCGCAGCTCCAGCCGCTCGCGAGCGCCGGGTCGGTTGCCGGGCGTGTATCGCCGTCGGCGGCAAGCCAGTCGCGCACCGCGAACGACCTTCGCCTGTTCGTCAGCACCGATAAGCGGCTATCGACAGCGCTGCGCACCGCCACCGCCTCGCCGTTCGCCGCCACCAGCACGTCCGGTTGTGGTGTTACGACCGCCAACACCGCCGCAAGGACCAGCAGCGCAGCGCCGGCAAAGCGCAGCGCAGAGCGCAGCAGGCAGAGCATGATCAGCCCGAGCGTCGCCACCAGCAGGGGCATGACGCCGAACGCCGCCATCCTCCCCACCGCACCCGGCAGACCCGCAGTCCACAATGCAACCCCGGTCATCCAGTCGATGCCGACGCCCATCAGCCGCCACAGCGGTCCGTCGAAGCCGAACGGCATCGCCACCAGCGCCAGCAGGCCGGCAGGCATCACAAAGCCGGACACCACCGGCATCGCCAGCAGATTGGCGATTACCCCGTAAGGCGCCACCCGGTGGAAGTGATAGGCCGCATACGGCGTCGTCGCGAGGCCGGCGACCAGCGATGCCAGCACCAGCGCGACGATCTCGCGTCCGCCCCACAGCGCGACGCGGGCGCCGAGCGAGGTGCGTCCGCCCGAGATGATCCAGGGCAGCCCGCGCTCATAGGCCGCGACCAGCGCCAGCGTCGCCGCAAACGACATCTGGAAGCTCGGATGCACGATCGCCTCCGGCGTCGCGATCATCACGACGAGCGCGGCAATCGCCAGCGTGCGCAAAGTGAGCGCCGCGCGGTCGAGCATCACGCCGGCAAGCACGATCGCGGTCATGACGAAGGCGCGCTGGGTTGCGACCTCGGCGCCGGACAGAACCAGGTAGAAGGCGGCAGCGGCAAGCGCGACGGCGGCCGACCATTTCTTGATCGGATAATGCTCGGCAAGGGCGGGGCTGAGCGCCAATAAAGCGCGCAGGAGGAAGAACACGACGCCGGCGACCACCGCCATGTGATAGCCCGAGATCGACAGCACATGGGCGAGGCTCGACACATACATCGCGTTATTGACGGTCGAGGAGATGGCGTCGCGCTTGCCGGTGATCAGTGCGGAGGCGATCGCGCGCGCGTCCCCCGTCAGCGCCAGCCGGATGCGACGGTCGATGCCGTCACGCAACTGGTCGATCCAGGCGGCGGTGCGCAGCCAGAGGCCGGGCGGCGCCGGAACCGCTGCCGGTTTGATTTTCCCAAGCGCAAAGCCGACCGCACCGATATCGCGGAAATAAAGATCGCGCGCGAAATCGTACCCGCCGGGGCGCAGCGGTGGTGGCGGCGGGCTGAGACGCGCTTTCAGCGCGACGAAACTGCCGACCGGCGGCGCCGTGCCCTTGCGGACGGCGACGCGGACGCGGCGGAGCTTTTCGCCGCGCGTGCCCTCGATCGAATGGACGCGCACGACGATGCGGTCACTGCGCGCGCGCTCCTCGCGGACTTCGACAAAGCCGGTCAGCTTGGCCCTCCAGGTGGTTCGCTGCAGGATCGGGTGATCGAGCCATGAGGCGCGCAGCGTCGCGAGGAAAAACCCGGCGGCGACCGCGGCAATGCCGAGCGCGACCAGCACAGCAACACCGCGCCGCCGCAGGGCGATCACGGCGGCCGACGCGCCGGCGAAGGCCAGCGCCGCCGCCCACAATTGCGGCTCATGCTCGGCGGTGAAATAGAGCGCGACGCCAAGCCCGAAAGCGACGGCAAGCCAGATCAGCAAGCGCCCGGGCGCGGCTTCTTCGGCCGCCCAGGCCTGCAATCGGGCGCGCACGGCATCAGCGAGGATCGCCAGGCCGGGCAAAAGCGGCGCAGCCTGTGCCCGCCGTCCGACCGGCCCAAAAACCCCCGCGCGGCTGCGCGGTTTTGCCCGTTCCGCCATGCCACAGGCCCCACAGATGTGAGACCTTGAGGCTATTCTAGCCCCGCTCGCATTTCACGATGAACACAACGGAAACGCTGCCATTTGAAGCGCGTTCACGCGTCCCCAAGTGCGCTGTGCGTAGTGCCCCCTCCCCCGCTTCGCAGCGGAGGATTCTGCCGCCCTACCCCTCGCTCTGCAGCTTGGCCCAGGTGTCGCGCAGCCCGATGGTGCGGTTGAATACGAGCCGATCAGGCCGCGAGTTAGTGTCGGGGCAAAAATAGCCCTGGCGCTCGAACTGCACCGCCTGCCCGACCGGCACCGCCGCGAGCGACGGCTCGAGCTTGCAGTCCGCCAGCACTTCGAGCGAATGCGGATTGAGCTCGGACGGGAAGTCCGCAATGTTCGGCACCGGATTCTTGAAAAGCTGGTTGTAGAGCCGCACCTCGGCCGAAACGGCGTCCGCGGCCGCGACCCAGTGGATCGTCGCCTTGACCTTGCGGCCGTCCCGAGCGTTGCCGCCGCGGGTCGCCGGATCATAAGTACAGCGCAGCTCGATCACCTCGCCAGCCGCATCCTTCACCACCTCGCGGCAGGTGATGAAATAAGCGTAGCGCAGCCGCACCTCGCGCCCGACCGCCAGGCGGAAGAATTTCTTCGGCGGGTTTTCCATGAAATCGTCGCGTTCGACAAAAATCTCGCGGCCGAAGGTCACCTTGCGGGTCGCGCTCGGGTCGTCCGGATGATTGAGCGCTTCGAGCTCCTCGGTCTGTCCTTCCGGGTAGTTCTCGATGACGACCTTCAGCGGCCGCAACACCGCCATCCGCCGCTCGGCGGTGCGGTTGAGAACCTCGCGGATGGAAAACTCCAGCATGGCAACATCGACCACGCTGTTCGCCTTGGCGACGCCGATGCGCTTGGCGAAATCGCGCAGCGCTTCCGGCGGTACGCCGCGGCGGCGCAACCCGGCCAGCGTCGGCATGCGCGGATCGTCCCAGCCCGAGACCAGTCCGTCGCGCACCAGCGTTGTCAGCACGCGTTTCGACAGCACCGTGGAGGTCAGGTTCAGCCGCGCGAACTCGT
>CAZTTL010000072.1:0-14337 GCA_964616635.1 uncultured Rhodoplanes sp.
TCCGCCAACGCGCATTGGTCCGACCAGACCCGCCCCGCCCTTAGCGTGAAGACTCGGGATTCGGCGAAACGGAGCCGCCCGGCTTCGGCAATCCGTTCAGAACTGGCGCCAACACGCGGAGCATTAATCATATTCGTGGCCTGTTGTGTTTCTGGCGGGTTTCATGAATATTGTTGCAGCGAAGAGTTACCGGACCAGCGTAGTATATAGTAAGGAGTAAAGAATAATGGATCTGAGCCCATGCGATGAGTTGCTTCAGGATAGGGACCGGATTCGCGATGCACTGCTCACAGCGTTTCACGATGTCATTGTGAAGACAACAGCATCCGACAGCGATGAAATGGCGGCACGAACTCTGCTCGACGTGGTTGCCTATGTTGTATCCTTCAAGGTTCCGGCCGTGATGCTTGACGACCAGGCTGAGATCGACGCGTTCGCACGCAGTGAGACGCTCCGCTATGAGATGTATCTGCGCGAACACCTCCTGCGCCGCCGCGCCGAAGGCGAGCCCTTGACCATCGCGGATGGCGAAGACTTCCCGACGCAGCCCGCCGAGAGCAACGACGGCGGCTGATCGGCAGGCCATTTTTGCTTTACTTGCCGCCACCGCACGACCGCTTTCCCACCGACCGGAGGCCGATCCGCGTTCTGGTCACCGGCTTTGGCAGCTTTCCGGGTGCGCCGACCAATCCGACGGCAGCGCTGGTCGGCCAACTCGCCCGCAGCCGCCGTGTCGCGCTTGCCGGGGCCAGCATCGCTACGCATGTGTTCGCGACCCGCTATGAGGCGGTCGACGCCGATTTGCCGGCCTTGCTCGCGCGCGAACAGCCCGATGCGCTGATCATGTTCGGCGTCGCCACCCAGGCGAAGCATATTCGCGTGGAGCTTCTGGCGCGCAACCGCAAATCCATCCTGTTTCCGGATGCGGGCGGCGCGACCGCCTCCGGCCTCGCGATTGCGCCGGGTGCGCCCGCAGCGCTGCGCGGACGCTTTTCGCTGCCGGCAGCACTCGCCGCGGTGCGGGCAACGGGCTTGCACCTGGCCGTCTCCCGCGATGCCGGGCGCTATCTGTGCAATTACGCCTATTGGCGCGCGCTCGAACTTGTGGTGCAGCCGGGCGGCCCGCGCATTGTGCTGTTCGCGCATGTGCCGCCGGTGCGCACCGCGCCGCGCCCGCGCCGGGCGGACCGGCGCCTCCTCGCACGCGCCGATCTTGCCCGGGCGGGCGAAGCGCTGCTGCTCGCCGCCGTGGCAATGGCCCGGTCGTGCACACGGTAACCGGCAGCACGACAATCCTCGTTGGCCGCCATCGTCGCCTGTCGACAACGACAGCAACCACCTTGTCGGGCTTCGGCCAAGCTCCTAACGCTACTTCCCCAGGAGCAAACCGCGTGTGACGAACAATCAAGCAACCCGAAGTCTCTTGCAACATCTTGCCACGCGGCCTGGCCATGATGAGGTCAAGGCTGATTTTCGCCAAGTGCTGATCGAAGAATTCGGCATTGAACTAAACGCACTCGACTTCGAGCGGCGTGTTCCAGAGGTCAAGGGCAGACTGGACGCCCTGATCGGCCGCACGGTCTTTGAGGCCAAAAAAAATCTCGACAAGGAGTGGGACGACGTTGTTCGTCGCATGCCTGATTACCTCGCCGATCGCGAGCGGGAAGAAGATGAAAAATTTGTCGGTATTGCATCCGACGGCTCGCGGTGGGTGGTCTTCGAACGGTCCGGGGCCAGCCTCGTCAAAGTCAAGGAAACCAGCCTCGACCCCGAGCAACCGGACGTCTTCCTCGCCTGGCTCGATGGCGCTCTTGCGCTGAAGAGCTCGCTCCCCCCCGACCCACTCACCATTCGGATCGAGCTTGGGCAGGAATCGATCGCCTTCCGCCGCGCGAACGAGAGGCTGGCTGCGCTCTGGGAAAAGTTGCAGACAGATCCCGCGGTAATGCTTAAGCGGCAGCTTTGGGCGCAGCTTCTCAAGCTCGTCTATGGCCGCGAGGTCGAAAGCGACTCGCTTTTTTTCCAGCATACATTCCTGGTGATCGTTGCGAAGGCGATCGCTCTCGCCGTTCTCAATTTGCGGGACGACAATCCGAAACGGGTCCTGTCCGGCGCCGCGTTCGATGCGGCCGGGATTTACGGCGCAGTTGAAAGTGACTTCTTCGATTGGGTGGTTGCGGACGACGAGGGCGAAGACCTCGTCAGGCGCATCCTTGCGCATGTCCGGCGTTTCCGCCTCGACGAAGTCGAAACGGACGTTTTGAAAATCCTTTATGATTCGCTGATCGATCAGGTGCAGCGGCACGGGCTCGGCGAATATTACACACCGGACTGGCTGGCTGCGAAAATCGTCCGCCGCGCTGTCGAGCGGCCCATCGAGCAGAAAGTACTCGATCCCGCCTGCGGGTCCGGAACGTTCCTCTTCCACGCGATCCGGAATTTCCTTGCCTCGGGCGAAGAAGAAGGGCTGGAGCTCAATCTCCGGGCCGAAGAAGCCACCAACCACATCGCCGGCATGGATATCCACCCCGTCGCGGTGATCATCGCGCGGGTCACCTACCTTCTCGCGCTGGCGCCATCGCTCGCGGTCCGTGCTGAGTCGATCTACATCCCGGTCTATCTCGCCGATGCCATGCAGCTCTCGACGCAGCCATGGATGAAGGGCAAGGAACTGACCATTCAGGTTCCGGAACCGCCCGGCACGGTCGAGACCGACAACGGCATGATCGGACGCCGCCGCACCGAACTGAAATTTTCCGAAATCCTCTGCAAGGACATCCGGCTGTTCGACAAGCTCGTCGCCAAGATGCGACAGGGGGCCGAGCAGAAGCTGACGCGCGAACAAATTGAGCCGGTTTTCACCTTGGAGGTCGAACGCCATTACAAGCGCGACATCACACCGATGGAAGCTGAGGGCGTCATTGAGATGGGCGCCACCTACGCCGTCTTCGATGACCTGTGCCAGCAGGGACGGGACTCGGTGTGGACCTACGTGGCCCGCAATCTCTCACGCCCCCTCGCGCTCGCCTTCGGGGCCGGCTGGGCCAATGTCGTGGTCGGCAATCCGCCGTGGGTTGCGTTCCGGCACATGTCCGCCGACCTGCAAAAGCGCTTCCGCGAACTCGCCAAGGGCGAGCGGGTGTTCGTCGGCGGGAAATTCGCCACGCAGAATGACCTTTCGGCTCTCTTCGTAGTGCGGGCGGTTGCGCTCTATCTCCGCGCCGGCGGACGCATCGGGTTTGTGTTTCCGCTTGCCGCATTGACGCGAGGGCAATTCGAGCGGTTGCGATCGGGATCGTTCTACTCGACGCGCATCGCCTGGGAAGAAGCGTGGACGATGGACGACAGCGTCCAGCCGCTGTTTCCGGTGCCTTCGTGCGTCTTGTTCGGGCGGCGGCGCGCCACCTCAAAGCCGGTGCCGGAGACGGTGCGGGCTTATTCGGGGGTCTTGCCCTACCGCGACGCCCACGAAGACGTCGCCGATGCGCGGCTTACCGCGACCGAAGGCGCGCCGCGCCCGGCGGAAGGCCGCTTCATCGGCGGGTCGGCCTATCGTGCGGCGTTCCGAGACGGAGCGACCCTTTATCCTCGCCTGCTGTGCATCATCGAACGACGCCCAATTGGTCGACTCAGAATGAGTCGGAGTGCTCCACGGGTCATAAGTCGACGCTATTCTCAAGAAAAGGCTCCTTGGAAGGGACTCGATACAATTGAAGCTAATGTCGAGCGCGAATTTATCCGAGCTGTGCTATTCGGCGAAAGCATCTTGCCTTATCGCGTGTTTAGGCCGTTTGAAGGCATTATACCGGTAATGTCCAATGGCGAGATCATTGACGCCGCTGGTGCTGCAAACCGCGGCTATCTCGGGCTGCATGCCTGGATGACGGCGGCCGAGGCGGCCTGGAATGCCCATGCCGAAAACGGCATGACTCTGATAGAGCGATGGAACTACCACAACGAGCTAGGCGCTCAGTTCCCAATCCCACCACTGCGCGTGGTTTACGCGAAGGCTGGAACATTGCCAGCCGCGTGCCTGGTGCGCGACGAGTTCGTTATCGACCACATGCTTTACTGGACAGCGCCAACAAGCGAAGGCGAGGGTCAATATCTGACAGCCATTCTCAACAGCGAAACCACTCGGACGCGTGTGGCGGCGCTTCAGGCGCGGGGCCAATGGGGCGCGCGGCATTTCGACAAAGTGATGTTCACCCTGCCGATTCCGCGCTTCGACAAGGCCAATTCGCTTCATGCTGATCTTGCCAAGGCTGGTCGTGCGGCGGAGCGCAAAGCCGCACAGGTCGCGTTGCCCGAAGGGATCAAATTCCAACGCGCCCGCAAGCTCGTGCGTGATGCGCTCACCGAAGCGGACGTTGCGCCGCGCATCGATGCTCTCGTCGCGCGGCTCCTGGATGGCAAGTGAACCTCACCCGATTTTCCCGAGCGCCGGGAACCATTCGAGCAGCAGGAAGCTCGCCTGCGACACCCAGCCGGTGAGGAAGGCGACCCCGGTGATGACGAGCAGCACGCCCATCGCCTTTTCAACCGTGCCGAGGTGGCGCTTGAAGCGGGCGAGGAAGGCCGCGAAGGGCTCGATGGCGAAGGCCGCGATCAGGAACGGGATGCCCAGCCCGGCGGAATAGACCGCGAGCAGGCCGGCGCCTTTCGCCACCGTGTCCTTTCCCGCCGCCACCGCGAGGATCGCCGCCAGCACGGGGCCGATGCACGGCGTCCACCCGAACGCGAAAGCAAGCCCCATCACATAAGCGCCCCACAGCCCGACCGGGCGCGGCATCGGTGCGCGGTGCTCGCGCATCAGGATCGCGAACCGGGTGAGCCCGATGAAGTGCAGCCCCATCACGATGATGACGATGCCGGCGATGATCGACAATTCGCTGGCATAGCTGCGGAGCAGCGTGCCGATTGCGCTGGCGCTGGCGCCGAGCGCCACGAACACGGTGGAAAACCCGCACACGAACAGGAGGGCGGCGAGCATCGTCTCGCGCTTGACCCGCGGTTCCGGCTCGGCTTCGGCAATGCGCTCGAGCGAGGTCCCGGCGAGATAGACGAGATAAGGCGGCACCAGTGGCAGCACGCAGGGCGAGAGAAAACTGATGAGCCCGGCGAGCAGCGCCCAGTAGATCGTCACGTCGTTCATGGCCGCTGGTGTGCACCGCAAAAACGGCGAAGGCAAGCTTCGATGGCCGTCATTTTGGGCGCAGCAACGAGGCCCCTTTCCGACCCTCCGCCACAAAGCGCCGCTCCCTCCCCCTTGTCGGGAGGGGTCAGGGGTGGGGTATGTTTGCCCCGGCACCCCGATCCAAATGCAGCCGGCCTTGGAAGACGACCCGCCCGTTCCTGTGACCCTGAAGAAACGCCCGATGAATCAGCGCCTCAATCTCATCACCGATGTGCCGGGGCTTCGCGTTGGCCATGCGCAGGATACCCGCCTTGCCTCGGGCGTGACGTGTATCATCTTCGACCAGCCGGCGGTTGCCTCCGTCGACGTGCGTGGCGGCGGCCCGGGCACCCGCGAGACCGACCTTTTGCATCCCGCCCGCACGGTGGAAAGTGTCGACGCGCTGGTGCTGTCCGGCGGTTCCGCGTTCGGGCTTGATGCGCCGGGCGGCGCTCAGGCTTTTCTGCATGAAGTGGGCCGCGGGTTTCAGCTCGGCGCGGCGCGGGTGCCGATCGTGCCCGGGGCGGTTTTGTTCGACCTCCTCAATGGCGGCGACAAGAACTGGGGGCGGTTTTCTCCTTATCGCGATCTTGGCTATGCCGCCGCCGAGGTCGCGGTGGCGGAGGGAACGACCTTCGCGCTCGGCAGTGTCGGTGCGGGAACCGGCGCCACCACGGTGAACTACAAGGGCGGATTGGGCTCGGCCTCCGCCGTCACCGCGGATGGCTTCACGGTGGGCGCGCTTGCCGCCGTCAATGCGGTGGGAAGCGTGACCGTCGCCGATGGCCCCTGGTTCTGGGCGGCCCCGTTCGAGCAGGAGAATGAATTCGGTGGCTGCGGATCGCCGGCGGCCTGGCCGGCGGAGGCGTTGCTGCCGCGCACCAAGCAAGCTGTTGCCGAGAGCACGACCCTCGTCGTAGTCGCGACCGACGCAGAGCTCACCAAGGCGCAGGCGCAGCGCATCGCGATGATGGCGCAGGATGGCCTGGCGCGGGCGATTACGCCGGTGCACACCCCGCTTGATGGCGACCTCGTCTTCGTCGCCGCGACTGGGCGGCGGCCGCTGTCGGACCCGGTCTTCGCGCTGATGCGGCTCGGCGACGCCGCCGCCCAGGTGACCGCCCGCGCCATTGCCCGCGGCGTCTACGAAGCGGCCGCCCTGCCCTTCTCCGATGCGCGGCCCGCCTATCGCGACCGATTTCCGCGATGACTTCCCAGTAACGCGTCCCGGATGGCGCCCGCGGCGGTTACACCACCTCGCCGCGCGCCATCGCGGCGGCATTGCGGATCGCGGTGATGTTGCGGGCATAGGCGTCCGCGCCGCCGCCTTCGGCACCCCCGGCCCTGAACACGGCATTGCCGGCGACCAGCACATTGGCGCCGGCGCGGGCGACGCGCGGCGCGATCTCGGGATTGATCCCGCCGTCGATCTCGATCTCGATCGACCGGCCCGCGGCGAGCGCGCGCAACCGGGAAATCTTGTCGAGCGCCGCCTCGATAAATTGCTGGCCACCGAATCCGGGATTGACCGACATCACCAAAATCAGGTCGACGATATCGATCACCGGCTCGATCGTGCTGACCGGCGTGCCGGGATTAAGTGTCACCCCCGCGCGCTTGCCGAGCGCACGAATCGCCTGCAGCGAGCGGTGCAGGTGAGGCCCGGCCTCGACATGCACGGTGATGATATCGGCGCCGGCCTTGGCAAAAGCTTCGAGATACGGATCGCATGGCGCGATCATCAGATGCACGTCGAATGGCTTTTTCGAGTGCGGGCGAAGCGCCTTCACCACGTCGGGCCCGATGGTGATGTTGGGCACGAAGTGGCCGTCCATCACGTCGACATGGATCCAGTCGGCGCCGGCGGCGTCGACCGCGCGCACTTCCTCGCCGAGCTTGGCGAAGTCGGCCGACAGGATGGAGGGAGCAATTCGCAAGGGGAAGGTCATGGCAATGGCATCCGTTTTCCGCTCGGTATCATGCGGGGCGGACGCGGGCAACGCAGTGGCGTCGACGCGGCAGGAGTTTCCTCAACCGCTCCCGGGCGGCAGAAATTGCCGAGCCACGCGCGACCCAAGCCTTTGAATAAACAGATTTAACAGCGCGGCACGGGGTTTGCTTCACCCCTGGCGGACAACCTCTGGCTTTCTTTGGGGTCGCATTTTCCGGGCGGCGAACCGGTATCCACTTCACCTGAAAATGCTCTGGGGGATGAGCGATGATGATGTTTGCCGGCGCCGCGCTGACGGCGCTCGATTTTCTGACCGGCCTCGCAATGGACGCTGCCAAGAGCGCGGCACAGAAGTCGGCCGCCTCCGCGAGCAGCAGCGCGGCTTCGAGCTTCTCGTTGACCAACGCAGCGTCGACGGCCAAAAGCGAGGCAGCCGGGACCACCGGCGCCAGCAGCGCCTTGTCGTCCGACACGCTGCAGACGCTGCTCGCGCTGCAGCAGGACTACAAGCAGACGTCATCGACCGACCTGCTGTCGCTGCTCGACGGCGACACGGAGGGCAGTGCGACCCCGCGCAATGCCGTCCTGCAGGAAGCTGAGCGGCGGCTGCAACAGGCGCATCTGCTCGCGACCGCCGCTCCCGGTCAGGCCATGGCCCTGAATATCTGACCCGAAGCGTTTTCGCGGCACCCTCTGGCGCGTGTATCACCTGCTTTGATCTGTGCTGGCCCGAAATTCGCTTCCAATCGGCGCGCGACAGCCCGCCGGTGGAAGGCGGCTTGGCGCATCCCATATGAAGTGCGCGCATCCCCTGGGCGCGACCGCTTCGAAATAGACCGATCACGCGGCGGTATCTTTTTGCTCGACCGCACCGCCATGTCCGAAAAACCTGCGACTTTTCGGCAAGATCATGCTTTGAGAGGTGAACCGTGGAACGCACCGATGTCGTCGTCCTCGGCGCCGGCATTGTCGGCGTGTCGGTGGCACTGCATCTCGCCAAACGCAACCTTGCCGTCACGCTGGTCGACCGCCAGGGGCCGGGTGAAGGCACCTCCTATGGCAACGCCGGCATCATTGAAAGCGCGACGATCTTTCCGCCGCCGTTTCCACGCGATATTCCAACGCTCGCGCGCGTCGCCACCTGGCAGGCGCCGGAAGCGAATTACCATCTCGCCTTCCTGCCGCGGATCGCCCCCTGGCTTCTTGCTTATCGTTCGTGGTCGACACCCGAGCGGATGATGAAGACCGCGAAAATGATGCGGCCGCTGTTTTCCCGCGCGGCTGCCGAGCACGAAGCCCTGATCGTCGAGGCCGGCGCCGAGCGGCTGCTCCGCAGAACCGGATGGCTCAAGCTCTACCGTTTGGAGGAGACATTCACCGCGACGATGTTCGAACGCCGGGCGGCCGAGGACTTCGGCGTCACCTTCCGCCTGCTCGATGTTGACGGCGCACGTGCGCTCGAGCCGGCGCTCGCACCGATCTTCCGCCGCGCCATCTTCTGGGATCAGGTAGCGAGCGTTTCCGATCCGCTGGCGCTGACGCGGGCCTATGTAGAACGGTTCGTCGCGCTTGGCGGCCGCGTGCTGAAGGGCGACGCGCTCACGCTGCGGCGGGGGCCGCAAACCTGCCGGGTCGAAACCGCGGAAGGTCGCGTCGAGGCCGGGCATGCCGTCGCCGCCCTCGGCCCATGGACCAATGACCTGCTCGCCAATTTCCGCCTGCGCCTGCCGCTCGCGGTGAAGCGTGGCTACCACCGGCATTTCGCGGCGCGCGGCAACGCGACGCTCAGGCGACCGATCCTCGACGCGGACAACGGTTATGTGCTCGCGCCGATGGACCAGGGCATCCGCCTCACCACCGGCGTCGAATTCGCCGATCGCGATGCGCCGCCGACCCCGGTCCAGGTCGGCCGCGTATTGCCGGCGGCGCGACGGCTGTTTCCGCTCGCCGCCGGCATCGAGCCGCAGCCCTGGATGGGGGCCCGGCCGTGCCTTCCCGATTCGCGTCCGGTGATCGGCCAGGCACCCGGCCATCCTTGGCTGTGGATCGCCACCGGACACGCCCATTGGGGGCTGACGCTCGGCCCCGTCACCGGGCGGCTGATCGCCGACATGATGACCGGCACCAAGCCGTTCTGCGATCCGGCGCCCTATCGCGCCGAGCGCTTCAGCCGCTACGGAATGTGAGGGCGAGGCGATGAGTGCCCCGCGTTTGCGCGATCGCTTTCGTGATCCTGACGCGCTATCGATCAGCCGGGATCCGCCCGCTCGGAATTTTGCATCATGCGTCGTCGCTTTCTCCCCTCCGCCCGCGCCACCAACTGGCTCCTCACGGCCGGTTTCCTGGCGTTGGGCTATGCCTTCTATCTGCGCTATCTGGTGATCGAAAACTCGACTGTCGGGCTTGCCTGCGAGGCTGGCCGGCACAGCCTGCTCTGCTCGGTGCGCCTGGCGACGATCCGGCTGTTCGGGGTGCAGGCGTTCGGCTTCGTCGCGCTCGGTGCCGCGGTCCTCAACCTGATCCGGCCGTCAGTGCCGCTGTTCGCGATCGCGCTGGGGGGAGCGGCCTTCGGCCTCGTGCTCTACAATACGAGCCTCGCCGGCCTTGCCGCCGGCTTGATGATCATGAGCCTGGCGCGTCCCGTGCCAGGCCGAGCGTGAGCGCGAGCGCCAGCAAGGTCCCGGTGAGCCACAGCGCCTGCCAGTTGGCTACCCCCTCATTGAAGACGATGAACCCCGCGCCAAGCACGAGCAGCGCCGCTCCCGCGATTTCGGCTGCACCGGGCCGGCCCGGCTCACGCGGCGCGATCAGGCGCAGAAGGAGCAGCGGCACTGTCGCCGCGGTGAAGGCCGCGAAGGGAAAATCGCGATAGCGTGGATCGAAGACGAGGCCGAGCGTTACCTCGATCGCGGCCAAGGTCAGAAGGATGAGAACGGCGCCAACGGCGGCACCCGCCAGCGTGGCCGGCCGCTCCTCCCGCGTGCCGAGCATCTGGGCAAAGCTCGGCAAAATCTCGCCCCCCGCCAAGGCCACCGATGCAACGAGGGGCGCCGCGACTGCGAGGAACGCCAGCACCGCACCGCGGATCATCCCAGCGACACCGAAGCTCTCGATCACGCTGCGTTCGATCGCCCATCCCGCGAAGATACCGCCGGCGACGGCATTGACGCCGATGACGAGCCAGAGCAACGCCGGAACAGCATCTGGCGTGTCGTCCGCGCCGCGCCAGCTTGCGGCGAAAATGCCGATCACAAGAATCGCCCCACCCAGCGCCTGCCACGGCCAAGAGGGATGATCAGACACTGGCTGGCCCAAAACGAATTTCGCCTGTCGCGAGGATCCGTCGAACAGGCCCCAATAACCGCCCACCGTGCCTTCGAGCGCACGCTTCCACGGCTGGTCGAAGGCCTCGATGACATTGACGCGGTAGCCCTGCCGCGCGGCGCGCGCGACCACGTCGGCAATGACGCTCGCCTGATTGGATGGCGAGGGCAGCGCCCCTTGGCGCATCCGTCCCTGGCTTGGCCAGCCGACCTCGCCGACCAAAACCTCGCGGCCGGGAAACGCCGCGGCAACGCGGGTGCGGATGTTGTCCACATGATCGCCGGCCGCGCGCGCGGCAACCGGATCGTCTTCCCAATACGGAAGAATATGGATGGTGATGAAGTCCGCGGCCGCGGCAAGGTCACGATTGCGCAGCCAGTATTCCCACACATCGGCATAGGTGATCGGGACCGGGACCGCCGCCTTCACCTCGTGCATGATCTTGGCGAGGTCGCCGGCGGACAGTTCGCCGCGCAATAGCACTTCGTTGCCCACCACGACCGCGGAAATCACCTGCGGATAGCGTTTGGCAAGCCCGATCGCCCCGTCGACCTCGGCACGGTTGCGGGTGCGGTTGCTCGACAGCCACAACCCCTGAATGACCTTGAGACCGAGGCGCTCGGCAATTTGCGGAATCTGGTCGAGCCCGTTCGAGACCGAGTAGGTGCGAATGCAGTCGGTGATCCGGGCAAGCCGGCGCAGATCCTCCTCGATCTGCGCCGCGGTGACCCGCGTGGCGGGGTTGAGCGGCGTCTGGCTCCCGCGGAACGGAGCGTATGAAACGCATGCGAGCTTTTTCGGGCCGGCTTGCGATGACGGAATGACGACCGCGGCGCCGAACCACCACCATGCCGTCACGACGATAATGAGCGCAACGGCAAGGATGCCTAGCGCCCGGCGCGACGATCGGTCCTCTGTTTTCAGAATCTCCCGAAGACGGCTGGCAAAGCGGTCCAAGCCCTCAATTCCCTTCACGGGCGGCTAGACAGAGCGATCAAGTTCGGCCATTACCGCACGGCTTTCGCCTCATGTCGCGCCATCATGGCGGCTTAATCCAATGGTGGCATGTTGATCGTCCCTGTCGTCATCGAAATCAAGCATCATACGAACATGTTCTTCACCGGATTGCGAACTTCCGCGTTAGCCGTCTGCGTTCTGCTTGTCGTTTCTGCATCGATCAACTCCGCCCCGGCGCAAACACCGGCGCCGCCGCCACCCGAGCAGGGCAAGGCGCCCCCCAACCCGGCCGATGCCGCCAAGCTCGAAAAGAAGACGCGCGCCGGCCGGGCGGTCGAAGCCGGCAAGGCTTTGAAGGGACCGGCCGCCAATCCCGAATGTGTATGGCTCGGTGAACGTGTCGTCGGACTGCTCTGGCGCGACGACCTTGATACCGCGTTCCGCCACCTTGAACTCTATGACCGCTTCGGCTGCCCCGGCAATCATGTGCAGATCACGTTCCGCTGTGTCGTGGTGCAGGGCAACATCGATCCGAAGGCGACCGAGACGCTTAACTCGCGCGTCCACGCCTGTTGGCTTAATCCGGACTCGGCAACCGCGGCAGCCGCCGCGCCGGCACCCGCGCCCACGGCGCAGTCGGGGCCAGGAACAAACCCACGCTGACCCGGTCACCCTACGCAAAAGGTTCCAAGACAGTCCGAATCCTGCCTTCAAAGTGCCATGTGTAACCTGTACTTAAAGACCCTGCAGTCGCAGCCATATTGTGCGGCACAGTACCCCCGGTCGAGCCTAGGGGACAGGTTCGAGACCGCCATTCCCTGCCCCGCCTGGTAAGAGCATGCGATCTGTTGCTGTCGTGGTCGCGCTGGTAGCGTGCCTGCACGCCGCCGCTTGGGCACTCTGGGAGAGCCGCAGTTCGGCGCCTGATATTACGGGCCCGCTCGCGAGCGTGTCCTATTCCCCGTTCGAAGGATCGAGTCACCCCGACGCAGGATTGTCGAAGGTGACGGCGGAGAAGATCCGATCCGACCTCAAGATTCTTGCGCCTTTCACCCGCGCCATCCGAACCTATTCGGCAACCGGCGGAGCGGAACTCGTTCCGCCGGTGGCCGCCGAGTTCGGCCTGAAGGTCAATGTCGGCGCGTGGATCGACAAGGATGAGAAACGCAATGAACGCGAGCTACGTTCGGCGATCGACCTCGTCCGCAAGAATCGCAATGTCAACGGACTGATCGTCGGCAACGAAACGATCTATCGCGGCGATAAGAAGGTCGAGGACCTGATCCGGCTGATCCAGCGCGCCAAGCGCGAAACCGGCGGATCGGTACCGGTCACCACCGGCGAAATCTGGCACGTCTGGATCGAGCACCCGGAACTGGTCTCGGCGGTCGATTACATCGCCGCCCACGTTCTTCCCTACTGGGAGGGCTTTTCGCCGGACCGCGCGGTCGATCAGGCGGCGATCATCTATCATAAGCTGCGCAAGACCTTTCCCGGAAAGCGCATCGTGATTGCGGAATTCGGTTGGCCGAGCGCAGGCTATAACCGCCAGGATGCCGATCCCGGCCCGATCGAGCAGGCGACGGTGCTGCGGAATTTCGTTGCCCGCGCCGACGCGCTCGGCATCGAATACAATATCATCGAGGCGTTCGACCAGCCCTGGAAGACTTTCGAAGGAAGCGTCGGGCCCTATTGGGGATTGTTTGACGCGTCGCGCCATCAGAAGTTTCCATGGACCGGCACCATCGGCGAGCGTGACTATTTTAAGATTGGCGTCATCGCCGTGGCGGTCGGCGTGCTGGCGTCGCTGCCGATCCTCGCGATCGCTGGCGCAACGCTGATGCAGGCGCTCACTTTGGCGGTGTTCTCCCACCTCATTGGCGCCTGGGCCGCCGTCGTCTTCGATTATTGGAACGAGCATTATTTCGTGCTCGGGGCCGGCATCGCCCTCGCCATCGGCATGGCATTGCTGATCCCGCTGATCATGATCGGCATGTGGCGGGTCGACGAAATCGCGAGCGTGCTGTTCGGACAAAGACCGAGGCGTCTGCTCCGCGTGACCGGCGCGGATCCGGCGCATTGCCCCAAAGTGTCGATCCACGTTCCGGCCTATCGCGAGCCGCCAGCGATGCTGAAGGCGACCCTCGATTCGGTCGCCCAGCTTGACTACGCGAATTTCGAGTGCATCGTCGTCATCAACAACACGCCCGATCCGGCGTTCTGGCGCCCGATCGAGGACCACTGCCGCACGCTTGGTGACCGCTTCAAGTTCATCAACGCCGAGAAGATCGAAGGCTTCAAGGCCGGCGCTTTGCGGCTCGCGCTCGAATATACCGCGCCGGACGCGGAGATCATCGGCGTCATCGATGCCGATTACACCGTAACGCCGGACTGGCTGAAGGACCTTGTGCCTGCCTTCGCCGATCCGCGCGTCGGACTGGTACAGGCGCCGCAGGATCACCGCGACGGCGATCGCAGCCTGATGCATGCGGCGATGAACGGCGAATATGCCGGCTTCTTCGACATCGGCATGGTCCAGCGCAACGAGAAGAATGCAATCGTCACGCACGGCACGATGTGCCTGATCCGGCGCGAAGCGTTGGACGAGGCCGGCGCCTGGTCAAGCGACACCATCTGTGAGGACACCGATCTCGGCCTGTCGATTCTTGAGGACGGCTGGCATGCGCACTACACCGCGCGCCGCTATGGCTATGGCCTGCTGCCTGACAGCTTCGAGGCCTTCAAGAAGCAGCGGCACCGCTGGGCCTATGGCGGCTTCCAGATCATCAAGAAGCATTGGCGCCGCCTGTTGCCCGGGGCGTCGCAGCTGTCGCCTGACCAACGGCGCGAGTTCACCCTGGGCTGGCTGAATTGGCTGGGCGCCGAGACCGTCGGTGTGGTGCTGGCCGTGCTGAATCTTATCTGGGTG
>CAZTTL010000073.1:0-14126 GCA_964616635.1 uncultured Rhodoplanes sp.
GTGCCTGATCAACGACCTCTGCCGCTGGGAGGGGAAGACATTCTGACCCTCTCCCCTTGCGGGAGAGGGTGGCTGAGCAGCCGAAGGCTGCGAAGTCGGGTGAGGGGTAACAGGCATGAGACGCTGTCTCGCCTGAGTTCATGCGAAGCAACCCCTCACCCGGTTCCTCGCTGCGCTCGGAACCACCCTCTCCCACAAGGGGAGAGGGGTTGGAGGCAAGGTGCGGCGCTCCCCTCCTAACGCGTCACTGCGGCGTCCTGGCCGGACGTGCCCATGCTGAACAGGTCTTCACGGCTCAGCTTCAAGACGCCGAACAGATAGATGAGCTCGAGAATCCCGACCGTATTGATGATGAGCAAAGCGATGAACCACGCGGCTGCGCCGCGCCGCGCCGAATGCCAGAGGGCAAGACCTTTCCAGAGAACGGTCCACAGCAGGATGATGATGATCATCGGCAGCGACAGCGCAAAGCCGTCGGTGAGGTAAATCCAGTGGTCCATGGGCTCCCGTCTCGCGCATCATAACGGATACGGATGAATACAGGATACGGATGATTGGTTCAGCTTTTTGGCAGAAAAGTTGCCGCTCAAACACCCCTCACCCTCGCAGGGAGGGTGAAGCGGGTGCGCGACTAGAGCGAATTCCGTTCAGGTGGAATCGGAATTCGCTCTATTTCTCTTTGCGTCATCGCATTTTCTGCGGCGAACCGGTGTCCACTTCGCCGGAAAATGCTCTAAGGCGATGGATACCAAATCAGCGCGGCGAATGCAGGATCACTCCGCGTAATCCTCCACCGACGGGCAGGTGCAGACCAGATGGCGGTCGCCATACACCGCATCGACCCGGCCGACCGGCGCCCAGTATTTGTCCATGCGGTCGACATTTTTGGGGAAGCAGCCATAGGCGCGCGGATAGGGGCGCGTCCATTCGTCCTCGGCGAGATCATGCACCGTGTGCGGGGCGTGGCGCAGCGGCGACTGCTCGGCCGTCCACGCGCCTTTCTCCACCACGTCGATCTCCTCGCGGATCGCGATCATCGCCGCGATGAAGCGGTCGAGCTCGTATTTGCTCTCGGACTCGGTCGGCTCGATCATCAGCGTGCCGGCGACCGGGAACGACACCGTCGGCGCGTGGAAGCCGTAATCGATCAGCCGTTTGGCGATGTCGTCGACGGTGATGCCGGTGCGCTCCTTCAGCGGGCGCGGATCGATGATGCATTCATGCGCGACCCGGCCCTTCTCGTTCTTGTAGAGAACGGGATAGTGGGGGCTAAGCCGGCTCGCGATGTAGTTCGCCGACAGGATCGCGACCTCGGTCGCGCGTTGCAGGCCGGCGGCGCCCATCATCGCAATGTATAGATAGCTGATCGGCAGGATCGAGGCCGAGCCGTAAGGCGCGGCCGACACCGGGCCGACCGCCGTCGTGCCGCCGTCGAGCGCCGGATGGCCCGGGAGGAACGGCGCGAGATGCGCTTTTACTCCGATCGGCCCCATGCCGGGACCGCCGCCGCCATGCGGAATGCAGAAGGTCTTGTGCAAATTGATGTGGCCGACATCGGCACCGTAGTCGCCCGGCCGCGAAAGCCCGACCTGGGCGTTGAGATTGGCGCCGTCGAGATAGACCTGCCCGCCATGGGTATGGACGATATCGCAGATCGCACGGATGTGCTCCTCGAACACGCCATGCGTCGAGGGATAGGTGATCATCGCGCCGGCGAGATTCTGCGCGTTCTGCTCCGCCTTCGTCTGCAGGTCGGCAAGATCGATATTGCCGAGCTTGTCGCAGGCAACGACCACGACTCTCATCCCCGCCATCGTCGCCGAAGCCGGATTGGTACCGTGCGCCGAGGACGGGATCAGGCACACGGTGCGGCGCGCTTCCCCGTGCGCGCGGTGAAACGCGCGGATCGCCAGCAGCCCGGTATATTCGCCCTGCGCGCCGGAATTCGGCTGCAGCGAGATGGCGTCAAAGCCGGTGATCTCCGCCAGCATGGCCGCAAGGCCGTCGATCATCTCGCGATAGCCGCGCGCCTGCGCGGCCGGCGCAAACGGATGCAGCGCGGCAAACTCAGGCCAGGTCACCGGGATCATCTCGGTCGTGGCGTTGAGCTTCATGGTGCAGGAGCCGAGCGGGATCATCGCGCGGTCGAGCGCGAGGTCGCGATCGGCGAGCTTGCGCATGTAGCGCAGCATGTCGGTCTCGCAGCGATGGCGATGAAACACCGGATGGCGCAGGAAGGGCGAGCGGCGTGCGAGCGCCGCCGGCAGCGCATCGCCGACAGTGAGCGATAAGTCGGCAAAGCTGAGCACGCCGCCAAAGGCGCGCCACACCGCTTCGACGGTCGCCTCGTCGCTGGTCTCATCGAGGCTGATGCCGATGGCGGCGTCGGCCGCGGCCTCGCCCGGCGCGATGGCGCGCAGATTGACGCGCTCGCCCACGGCGCGGGCGATGATCTCGGCCTGGCGCTCGCCGACCGCAACCGTGAGCGTATCGAAGAAGGTTTCGCTCAGCGGCGCAAAGCCAATCTTGCGCAGGCCGGCAGCGAGCACCGCGGTGAGCCGGTGAATACGCCGGGCGATCGCAGTCAAGCCTTCGGGCCCGTGATAGACCGCATACATCGAGGCAATCACCGCGAGCAGCACCTGCGCGGTGCAGATATTCGAGGTCGCTTTCTCGCGACGGATGTGTTGCTCGCGCGTCTGCAGCGCGAGCCGATAGGCCGGCGCGCCGCGGTTATCCACCGAAAGGCCGACCAAGCGGCCGGGCATGCTGCGCTTGAGCTTGTCCTGCACCGCCATGTAAGCGGCGTGCGGTCCGCCGTATCCCATCGGCACGCCGAAGCGCTGGGCCGAGCCGATCGCGATATCGGCGCCGAGCTCGCCGGGCGGCGTCAGCACGGTGAGCGCCAGGAGATCGGCCGCGATGATCGCGAGCCCGCCTTGCTTCTGCACGGCGGCGATGGCCTCACGCGGATCGTGCACCGCGCCGAACGTGTCGGGATACTGCAGCAGCGCGCCGAACACCGCGGTGTTGCCGAGATCGGCCGCCGGATCGCCGACGATGAGTTCGATGCCGAGCGGCTCGGCGCGCACTTTCAGCACCGCCAACGTCTGCGGATGGACGTTGCGATCGACGAAGAAGCTCGCCGCCTTGGCCCTCGCAGAACGGTGCGCGAGCGTCATCGCTTCTGCCGCCGCAGTCGCCTCGTCGAGCAGCGAGGCGTTGGCCACCGGCAGGCCGGTGAGATCCGCGACCATGGTCTGGAAGTTCATCAGCGCTTCGAGCCGGCCCTGGCTGATTTCAGGCTGGTAGGGCGTGTAGGCGGTGTACCAGGCCGGATTCTCCAGGATATTGCGCTGGATGACGGCGGGCAGGACGGTGCCGTAATAGCCTTGCCCGATCAGCGAGGTGAACACCTCGTTTTTTGCCGCGATCGCCCACAGGCGCGCGAGCGCTGCCGGCTCCGACAGCGGCGGATCAAGCGCGAGCGGCCGCGCAAGCCGGATCGAGCTCGGCAAAACCTCGGCCATCAGCGCATCGAGGTTTTGGGCGCCGACCGCCTTCAGCATGGCGTCGATATCGCCGGCGCCGGGCCCGACATGCCGATCAACGAAGCCCGGCGCCTCCTCGCCGGCACGCCGGCCATCGCATTTGCTCGCGCGGGCGGCATCGACCGGAGTACGCAGCGGTGCAGTCATGGACGGGTCCTCATCAAAGCTTGGCAGCAGCGGCATCGCCCACCGGCACCGCAGATGATGGAGCGAAAGCGCGAAGAGCGGCGATGGCGATGGGCGCGCACCAGCCGGCGCGGCGGCGCAAGCGCGGCATCAGACAGAACGGGCGGAAAATGATCGAACGTGAGCATAGGGCGCCTCATGGGCGAGTGGAACTCGCCATGGCGCCCCATCTGTCTTGGTGCCTGAGAACGTTATCCCGTCGGCGGACGCGCGAAGCGTCACTTTCCAGATTCAGGCCTCGCGACGGTCCTTTTGCCTGAGAGCTTCCGGGGCGGTTGCACCTTCGGCGTCGGCGGACCGATCTCTCCCGTCGCGAGGAACACGGAGCCATTATATAGTGACCGTGGATGCCGGCAAACTTGCGGCATGTCAAGAATGGGCCGTCCGGCGGCGCGCGTTTCGCACAAGCCGGCGGCGAAACGCACAAGCCGGTGCCGGAAAAAGCCAGTCCCGCAGAGCCTGCCCGATGGAGACTGCCACAAACTGGCCGCTAAGATCGGGCCACCTTGCGGCGGCACGCCGACCGAACGAGGCAAAGCGTTCAGGCTGATGGACTCGCTCGATAAATATATTTTCCGGACCTGTTTTCAGAGCTTCCTGGTCATCCTCGTGAGCCTGACCGGGGTAATCTGGGTGACCCAGATTTTGCGCCAGGTCGACCTGATCACGAGCCAGGGACAGACGGTGCTGGTGTTCCTCTCGATCACCAGCCTGATCATCCCGAGCCTGATGCTGATCCTGGCGCCGATCGCCATGCTGATCGCCGTGCTCAATACCCTGGTCAAGCTCAATAACGACTCGGAGCTCGTCGTCATCAGTGCCGCCGGCGTGTCGGCCGGTCGGCTGTTCCGACCGTTCCTGCTGCTCGCGGCGGTGGTGGCGGTGCTGGTGCTGTTCATCGGCGCTTTTCTGTCGCCGCGGCTGCAGCGCGAGCTGGTCCGGCAAATCAGCAGAGTCCGCGCCGACCTGGTCGGCAACATCATTCGCCCCGGCACCTTCACCTCGATCGAGCCCGGGCTCACCTTCCATATCCGGGAAAAGCGCAATGACAGCCAGTTCTCCGGCATATTGATCGACGATTTCCGCAACAAGGATCAGCGAATTACCGTCATTGCCGAGCACGGCTATATCGTCCAGGATGGCCGCGGCACGTTCCTGGTGATGACCGACGGCTGGGTCCACCGCCTGCGCAGCAAAGACCGCGACCCCACCTTCGTGCAGTTCGACCGCTATCCCTTCGACCTGTCGCCCTATACCGTCGCCGGCCTCGTGACCTATGGTCTGCGCGAGCGCTATCTCTGGGAACTGGCTTTTCCCGATCCGAAGGACCCGCTGCTGAAATCTGCGCCCGGACAGTTCCGCGCCGAACTGCACGATCGCCTCATTGCCCCGCTCTATCCATTCGCCTTCGTGGTGATCGCGTTCGCCCTTTTGTGCATCCCGCGCACCACGCGCCAGGGCGGCGTGCTGGCCGTGATCGTCGTCGCCGTCGGCGTCTTCGGACTGCGTCTTTTCGGATTCGCTTGCACGGCGATCGGACAATCCACGCCGGCCGTGCTGTTCCTCGTTTATCCGGTGGTCGTGCTGACGACCGCCGCCGGCCTGTTCGTGATCTATCAGCGTGGCGGGCTTGATGTTTCGAGCCGGATCGACGTGACGAAATTGCAGAATCGGCTGCTTGGCACCGTCGGACGGCTCGCGCGCCTTGCGCCGCGCTGACATTGCTTTGGCATGCGCGCGACTTGGCATTTTCCAGCCTACGCGCTTTTTGGCGTTGGGCCGGCCGGCAACCAGCCATTGATTTCACCGCAGAAGCGTTTTCCCCGGCGAGGAAAATGGTCTAAGGTCGCGCCACCTCGAGGCGACGTTTGAGTTTTCATGCAGCATTTGTTCCGGCGATCGGCGGAGGCCTTGCGCAACTTGCGTACTGACCCCGCGAGCACGGCCAGCATCGTCATCCGCCTGCTGACCGAATTCGCCCGCGGTCACTCGCGGCGCTATGCGGTCGCCTTCTCCTTCATGATGCTGTCGGCGGGATGCACGGCGGCGACCGCCTACCTGATCGGCACCGCGATCGACCAGGCCTATGTCAACCGCAACTTCTCCGGCATTATCGTCGTATCCGTCCTGGCGGTTCTGATCTTCGTGCTGAAGGGCGTGGCGACCTACGGCCAGGCGGTCACGCTCGCCCGGATCAGCAACCAGATCATCGCCGCCAACCAGAAGCGCATGTTCGACCGGCTGATCGCGCAGAACATGTCATTCTTCACCGACAAGCATTCGTCGGAATTCGTCGCCCGCGTCAACTATGCGGCAACCTCGGCCTCTGCCGTCCTCAATCTGCTGATCACCGCTGTCGGCCGCGATGTGCTGACCTTCGTCGCGCTCGCCTGTGTGATGGTCTACGGCGCGCCGGTCCTGTCACTGTTCGGCCTCATCGTCCTGCCGCCCGCGGTGCTGCTGCTGCGCAAGCTGATCAAGCGGGTGCGCAGCGTGACGCTGGCGCAGTTCACCGGCACCGTCCAAGTGCTGCAATCGCTGCAGGAGGCGGTGCAGGGCTTCAAGATCATCAAGGCATTCAACCTCGAAGACGTGATGCGGACGCGGCTGGTTGCCCATGTCGACATGATCGAGGCGGCCTCCAACAAGCTCGCGCGGGTTTCCAATCGCAGCGCCCCGCTGATGGAATCGCTCGGCGGCATCGCGATTGCGAGCGTGCTGTTGATCGGCGGCTATAATGTGCTGGTGCTTGGCGCCGCACCCGGCGGCTTCACCTCCTTCATCACCGCCTTCATCCTCGCCTATGAGCCGGCCAAGCGCCTCGCCCGTCTCAACCTCGATCTGCAGAACGGGCTCGTCGGCGTACGCATCCTGTTCGAGCTGCTCGATCTGCCGGTCGAGCAGCCGGATGTCCGCGTCGCCGGCCTCGACGTGACCGGCGGGCGCATCGAATTTGCCGACGTCACCTTCAGCTATCGACCGGGCGAGCCGGTGCTGCACAACATGTCGTTCACCGCGGCACCGCACGCAATCACTGCCTTCGTCGGCTCCTCGGGCGGCGGCAAGTCGACCATCTTCAACGTGCTGCTCGGCCTTTATGACGTGCAGGGCGGCATGGTGCTGATCGACGGGCAGAACATTGCATCGGTTTCCCATGAATCGCTGCGCCGGCAGATCGCCTATGTCGGCCAGGATACGTTCCTGTTCCACGGCACCATCCGCGACAATATCGCCCTCGGCAAGCCGGGCGCGACCGACGCGGAAATCCTCGCCGCCTCGCGCGGCGCCCATGCGCACGGCTTCATCGTCGGCTTTCCTGACAGCTACGACACCAAGGTCGGCGAGCAGGGTGCGCAGCTCTCCGGCGGCCAGCGCCAGCGCATTGCGATTGCGCGCGCGCTCATCCGCAACGCGCCGATCATCCTGCTCGACGAACCGACCGCGTCGCTCGATAGCGAATCCGAATATTTCGTGCAGGCGGCGATGGCCGAGCTGATCAAGGGGCGCACCACGCTGGTGATCGCGCACCGCCTCTACACCATCGCCCATGCCGACATGATCCATGTGGTCGAGAATGGCGTCATCGTTGAATCGGGCCGCCATGATGATCTGATGCGCAAAGGCCAGCGCTATGCCACCTTCTTCCAGCTTCGCACCACCGCGGCGGCGGCCTCGGCCGAAGGCGCTGCGGACTTGATGGCTTCCGGGCAGGAAACGACGGCAGCCGACGACAGCGCCGACGTAAAGGCGGCGGCAGGATAGGCAGAGCAGCCGGATCGAAGAAGCAAGCCTGACATGGGACTGAACTACGAGACGATCATGGCTTGGCGCCCGGCCGATACCGCGGTGCGCTACGGCCCGCAGGACTGCATTCTCTATGCGCTTGGCGTCGGCCTCGGGATGGACCCGCTCGATCCCGGCCAGCTCAAATTCGTTTACGAGCGTGGGCTCGAGGCCTTTCCTACCATGGCCGTGGTGCTCGGCTGGC
Source organism: uncultured Rhodoplanes sp. (assembly GCA_964616635.1). Lineage (GTDB taxonomy): Bacteria > Pseudomonadota > Alphaproteobacteria > Rhizobiales > Xanthobacteraceae > Rhodoplanes. The sequence continues at coordinate 7,726 of CAZTTL010000073.1, forward strand.
CTGGGCGCATGACCGATCCCGCATTCGGGCTCGACGAGACGATGGTGGTGGCGGCGGAGCTTAAGGTCACGCTCGCCCGGCCGCTCGCAACGAGCGACACCCTGACGGCCCGCACCCGGGTCGCGGAGGTGGTCGATCGCGGTCCCGGCGGGCCGGCGATCGTGCAGGTGAAACGCGAACTCAGTGCGGCGGACGGCACGCTGGTCGCGCGCGTCGACAGCAATTTGCTCGCCCGCAAGCATGGCGGGTTCGGCGGCAAGGTGACGACCCTGTCCGATCCGCCGGTCATGCCGGCGCGCCCGCCCGACCATATCTGCGACCTGCCGACCCCGCCGAACCTGGCACTGCTCTACCGCCTGACGGGTGACGAGAACCCGCTGCATGCCGATCCGGCGCGGGCGAAAGCCGCCGGCTTCCCGCGCCCGATCCTGCACGGGGCGGCCACCTTCGGCATCGCCGCGCATGCCATCCTGCGCCAGCTCGACTACCGCGCCGATAAGCTCGCCAGCATCAGCGCGCGCTTTTCCCGGCCGGTGTTTCCGGGCGATACGATCCGCACCGAAATCTGGCGCGACGGCGGAACATTCGCGTTCCAGTGCCGCGCCGAAGGCCGCACCGACATCGTGCTCACCAACGGGCTAGCCACGGTGCGGAATGAATAGGCTTGATGTGATTCACGGATGATTGGTTTGAGTGATTGTGAGCGGGCTGATCTCACCCTCTCCCCGCGCGAGGGTGGTTCCGAGCGCAGCGAGGAACCGGGTGAGGAGGTCGCTTCGTATGACCGCGGGCAAGGCAGCATCGCTCGTCCAAGCCCCTCACCCGGCTTCGCAGCCTTCGGCTGCTCAGCCACCCTCTCCCGCAAGGGGAGAGGCGAAGAAACTATGGCCCATGGATAATTATCGATGAGTGCTCCGCAAACCATTGTGCTGACCGCGGTTGACGATCGCGGCGTCGCCACGATCACGCTCAACCGCCCACAAAAAGGCAATGCCTATGACCGCGGCATGCTTGCGCGGCTTATGGCTATCGTAACGGACTGGAGCGCTGCACCGAATATCCGCGCCATCGTCATCCGCGGCTCGGGAAAGCATTTCTGCGTCGGCGGCGATCTCGATGATCCGTTCGTGCATACGGTCGCGGAACCCGGCACGCCACAGGTGCTGATGCCGCATCTCTGTCTCGCCATCGATGCCTGCCCAAAGCCGACGATCGTGCTCGTGCATGGCGCCTGCTTCGGCGGTGGTTTTGCGCTGGCCTCGGTCTGCGATGTCTGGCTCGCGTCGGAGGATTCGTTCTACGCCCTGCCGGAACTGCGTCTCGGTTTCGGCGTCGGGCCGTATATTCCGTTTTTCGCCCGCGCCATGGGCGCCAGGCAGCTGCGGCGCTATCTTCTTACGGCCGAGCGCTTTACCGCGCACGAAGCGCTGGCAATGGGCGTCGCGCACAAACTCTACCCTCCCGGCGAGGGCGACGCGGCGTTGGAGGTGATCCTTGGCGAGCTGCTGCAATCGGCGCCGGAGGCGACGGCCGCAACCAAGCGCGAGCTTTCCGCCATCGCCGACCTTACCCCGAGCCGCGCACGGATCGACGAATTGCAGGCAGACTTTCACGCGCTCTATCACGCAGCCGAAGGTGCGGAAGGTCGCGCCGCCTTTCGCGAAAAGCGCCGCCCCGCCTGGACCCCGAAGACGTAGTGCCGAAGTTCTGGAATTCGCCACGAGCCGCTGTCCGCTTTCTGCATCGGCGGAGGACTGACTGTCCCCTCCCCCCTTGTGGGGGAGGTAACGGGAGGGGCCGGATCGATAATCACTCTGCAGCCGCTATCTCCACCTGATCGGGGGCACGCAGGCTATGCAGGTCGATGTGCAGCGAACATCGCCTCCATCTCGCGGCGGGTGCGCACCGCAAGGTCGTCGGTGTCAACGGCCACGTCGGACCATTTGAGCGCAGCGCCCTCCGGCACGTCGCGCCTGAGCGCGACATTGTGGGCGAGGCCGAGCGGCAGCAGCCCCTCAGCAAGCGAGACCGCGGCGGGTGTCTGCCGCCCCCAGACGCAGAAACCGCCCTCCCCGTCCAGCACGTCGCCGGCCTTGAGCGCGCGCTTGGCGGTTGCCACCACGTCAGAGCGAAAACCCGTCGGCGCGCCGGTCGGCTCGTGGCGCAGCGCCGCACTCGCAACCGAGATGCCAAGCTCCAGTCCGATCATGTGGATCGGGCGGTAGAGCGCGGCATAACGCCCGCTGCGGTCGGGCAGCATCGCATATTCGGAAAAACAGCGCCGCGCGTAGTCGGTGTCGCCTTCGAATACGACATAGGTGCCGAGCGCGAGATGATGCGGCACGTCGCGCCCCTCGCGGTCAACCGACGACACCACCTCGGTGACGCCCGCCGCTTCCAGCGCGCCGCCCGCGCTTTGCGGCTTGCACACATCGGCGAGCTCGAACCGGCTCGCCGGCGGAAAGCGCAGGCCCCCGGACTGCGGGACAAGACCGGTCGCGTTGCAAACCGCCGTCATTTCGATCGCCGACTTCGTGCCGTCGATGAAGCTGTTGAACATTTTCGGATTGATCGAGGCGCGGTCCTTGATCTGCAGATATTTGTCGAGGATGTCCCACAGCGTGTCGGGCGTCGAGGAATGGTAGTGCGGCTCGTAGCGGGTGCCCTTCCCCGCCGCGACCACGGTGAAGCCACAGGCGCGCGCCCAATCGACATGCTCGCAGATCAACGCTGGCTGATCGCCCCAGGCGAGACTGTAGACGACGCCCGCCTCTTTGGCCTTGCGCGCGAGCAAGGGACCCGCGAGCGCGTCGGCCTCGACATTGACCATGACGATATGCTTGCCGTGCCGCGCCGCTGCGAGCGCGTGGCGGATGCCGACCGCGGGCACGCCGGTTGCTTCGACAATCACCTCGATCTCAGGGATCGTGAACAGCGCGTCGGCGTCGGCGCCGACATGGCTGCGGCCGCTCTTCAGCGCGTCAGCGAGCGAAGATGCGGTATAACGCTCCGCCTCCCATCCCGCGGTCGCAAGCTGCGCGCGGGCGCGCGCCGGATCGAGATCGGCAAGGCCGACGACGTGCAGCCCGCGTGTGAGCCGCGCCTGGGCGAGAAACATCGTGCCGAATTTGCCGGCGCCAATCACACCGACCGTGACCGGCTTTCCGGCAGCCTCACGCTCGCATAGTTTCGCGAAGAGATTCACGCGCTCTTTCCCTATTCCCTCTGACACCAAGGAGAGGACGGTGCGGTCAGAACACCATGACGGCGATGACGATCCCGGCGACCAGCACGATCAGGAACACGGTGACCCAGAGGCCGAGGCGCTTTTCGATCGTTTCACGCACTTGCGGGCCGTAGCGGCTGAGCAGAAAGGCGGTGAGGAAAAACCGCGCGCCGCGGGTGATGATCGAGAACAGAATGAAGAGCGGGAAGTTGTAGCCGGCGAAGCCCGAGGTGATGGTGACGATCTTGTAGGGGATCGGCGTCACCCCCTTGATCAGGATGATCAGGCTGCCCCAGCGGGCATAGGCTTCGCGAAACGCCTCGACCTTGTCGCCATAGCCGTAGAGGCTGATCAGCCACAGGCCGACCGAGTCATAAAGATAGTGGCCGATTACATAACCGAGAATGCCGCCGAGCACCGAGGCGATGGTGCAGACGAGCGCGTAGTAATAGGCCCGGTCCGGGCGGGCGAGCGCCATCGGCACCAGCATGATGTCGGGCGGCACCGGAAAGAATGAGCTTTCGGCGAACGAAACCGCGCTGAGCACCCAGGTGGCGTGAGGCTTGCCGGCCGCGTTGATGCACCAGTCATAGAGCTTTCGCAGCATCGGGCCTGCCTGGGATTGAGCCTTGCAAAACAGGATCGGTCGGCAAAGCTGACGCCGCCGACGGGACTTGGAGCATTTTCCGGCGAAGTGGATACCGGTTCGCCGAAGAAATTGCGACCACTCAAAGAACAATAGAGCGAATTCCGATTCCGTTAGAACGGAAGTCGCTCTGGTCGGGAGGAGGTATTGGCCTGTTCGCGCGATCAGATCAACCGCGCTCGCGCATGCGGGCATCCTGCCGGGACGCTATCTTACGCCGCGCTTTGATCAGGCTGCGCTGCTTGGCAAGCTTTTCGGCGATCCCGAACAGGCGCTCGCGCCGCTGCATCTCCTTCCAGACCGCCTTGGGCTCGACATCGACCGAGGCCCACAGCACGGCGAGATTGTAGAGGAGGTCGGCGCTTTCCCGCACGACGGAGTCGTGATGGCCGTTCATCGCCTCGATCACCACCTCGACGGCTTCCTCGGCGACTTTTTTCGCGATCTTGCTCCGACCGGCACGCAGCAGGCGCGCGGTGCGCGATGACGACGGATCGGCATCCATCGCCTCCAGCACCGCCCCATAAAGTCGTTCGATCGAATCAGACATGGTTCGATATTAGAGCATCTTCTGTTGTCACAAACATCGGTGTGTTGAAGAAAATGCATTCCCCGAATCGGCAAACGTGGCGGCGCGACCCGCCCCAGAAAATGCGATCATGCAAAGAGGAATATAGAGAATTCCGCATACGTCGGGACAGAATTCGCACATAAGACGTCGATGCCCGCGGCGAGCGCGGGCATGACGAATTGTTGCGTTTGATGTCTCGGTCGGCGTCCAAGACCTGGACGACCGATCTTCACCAGCGTTCGCTGGAGATCACGCCCCGATCAGCAGCACGACCCCGATAACCGCCATCGCGGCGCCGCCCACCTGCGCCAGCCGCTTCGCCGGCCGCGTCCCCAGGCTATTGATGCCGAGGCCGAGCCCGATACCGCCAAGATGCAGCGCCACCGTGGCGCCGAGGAAGCCGATGCCGTAAGCGAGACCCGACGCGTCGGCCGGCATTTCCGCGCCATGGGCAAAGCCGTGATAAAGGCCGAACAGCCCGACCATCGCGACAGCCGAGGCGAGCGGTAGCCGCGGCTGCAGCGCGACCACAAGGCCGAGCACGATCACCGACACGGCAATCCCGGCCTCGACATAGGGCAGTGCCAGGTGGCTCACGCCCAGGATACCGCCCCCCGCCGCCATCGCCACGAAGCTCGCCGGAATGAGCCAGAGCGCCCGGCCGCCCAGCGTCGCCGCAAGCACGCCGACCGCGACCATCGCCAGGATGTGATCAAGCCCGGTCAGCGGGTGCATCAAGCCATGGACGAGGCCATGAGTTGCGCCCACGCCGGTATGGGCGAGCGCCGCGCCGGGCGCGACGATGGACGCCAGCACTGCAAAAGAAAGGATGCGTTTCATGATTGCCCTCTTCGGTGTCATTGCTCTCTGTTTGCCCCCGCCGAGACCAGGCTCGACCTGCGGTTCCTTCACTCGGTTCTTTCACACGGCACTGCCGCGCGCGCTCCGCAATCAGCAGATGCGCACTCAGCAGATGCGCGGCAATTGCTCACCCGACAGCCAGTCGACAATGCGTCCGCCGCCGAATGCGGTTACCATCTGCACAAATCGTGCCTCGTCGGCGATGGCCTCGCCGATGATCGCGGCGTCGCGGCCGAGCGGGTGCGCCTTGATCGCCGCAAGCGCCGCCGCCGCTCCCTCCGGCGCAACAATGGCGATCAGCTTGCCTTCGTTCGCCACATGGAGCGGGTCGAGCCCCAGCAGCTCGCACGCCGCGGCGACCTCGGGCCGGACCGGGACCGCCTCCTCATCAATGCGAAAGCCGACGCCGGATTGATGCGCCAGCTCGTTGAGCGTCGCCGCAAGCCCGCCGCGGGTCGGATCGCGCATCGCGCGCAAGCTTGGCCCCGCCGCCGCAACCAGATCGGCGACGAGCCCATGCAGGCTTGCGGAGTCGGAGACAATCTGCGTCTCGAAATCCAGATTCTGGCGCTTCGACATCACCGCAACGCCGTGATCCCCGATCGTCCCCGACAGGATCACCACGTCACCCGGCCGCGCGCGATCACCGGACAGATCAAGTCCCGCCGGCACGATGCCGACGCCGGTCGTGGTGATGAACACGCCGTCTGCCTTGCCGCGCTCCACCACCTTGGTATCGCCGGTAACGATGGGCACGCCGGCCGCGCGCGAGGCTTCGCCCATGCTGGAGGCAATGCGCTGCAGGTCCGCGAGCGCAAAACCCTCCTCGATGATGAAGCTCGCCGACAGATGCAGCGGGCGCGCGCCCGCCATCGCGATGTCGTTGATGGTGCCGTGCACCGCAAGCGAGCCGATATCGCCGCCGGGAAAGAACAGCGGCGAGACCACGTAGCTGTCGGTCGACATCACCATGCGGCCGCCCTCGACATCGAAGGCGGCCTGGTCGTTGCCCTGGCGCAGCCAGTCATTGGCGAAGGCCTCGTAGAAAATCCCGGCGATGAGCTGTGCCATCGCCCGCCCGCCCGAGCCGTGCGACA
>CAZTTL010000074.1:0-12084 GCA_964616635.1 uncultured Rhodoplanes sp.
CTTCGCCGGAAAATGCTCTAGGTATTCGGTTACCCGGTATTCCCAAGCCAACTTTGCATGCCGGCTCGGGCGCCGGATAATCCTGTTCATCACTGACCGCCGCAACGTCTCCTGCTCCTGATTGATCAAGCCGATAAAGCATGCCAAGGTACCTCACCTGTGGTAGTTATGTTGCTTCTGCTCTACTCAGTGGTGGGCCGGCACTTTCGCCCGATCGCGCCACTGAGATCACCAGGAGAGGAGTGTCGGCATGGCTAGTTTTGTGCGCGGTCTTCGTCTCTCTTGTATGGTGGCAATAGCGGGCATCGCGGTGGTGGGCCCCGCGCGGGCCGACGAGGGACGGACGGCGTTTGTCCGCCTGTTCGAATGGAAGTGGCCTGACATCGCCAAAGAATGCGAAGCTTGGCTCGGTCCAAAGGGCTTTGCCGCGGTCCTGATCTCGCCGCCGCAGGAGCATCCGGACATCACTGACCCGAAGAATCCGCATCCCTGGTGGCAGCGCTACCAGCCGGTCTCCTACAAACTCGAAAGCCGAAGCGGTACGAGAGCCCAACTGGCCGACATGATAAGCCGCTGCAATGCCGTCGGCGTGAAGGTCTATGCCGATGCGGTCACGAACCATATGGCGGGAACCGGAACGCCGGCCGGGCAGGGAACCGCTGGATCCAATTTCGATCCGCAGGCGCGGCAATATCCGGGCGTTCCTTACGGGCCGCCTGATTTTCATCCGCAATGTAATATTGATTATAATAGCGCCGACTCGGTTCGGAACTGTTGGATCGGCGGAGGACTTCCCGATCTGCGCGTCGAAACCGATTATGTCCGGCAGAAGATCGCCGACTATCTGAACGACTTGATCAGCATCGGCGTGGCCGGCTTCCGTCTTGACGGCGGAAAGCATATGCGGCCGGAAGATATCGAAGCGATTCTCGCCAAGGTCGACGACATCGGCAAGGCGGTCGACCCAAAAACCGGCAACCCCTTTCATGCTAAAATCGAACGGCCGTATATTTTCCTCGAAGTGATCGGCGCCGCAAACGAACCGGTGAAGCCCCAAGACTATACCCGCCTCGGCAATGTCACCGAATTCCTCTACGGGCCGAAAGTGGCCGGCAAGTTTCGTGACCCCAATCAGAAGCTTGCCGAATTGAAGACCTTCCCCGGTTATCCCGGCTCCGCCGATTGGGGCTTATTACCCAGTTTCCAGGCGGTTGCCTTCTTGGACAATCACGACAACCAGCGCGGCCACGGCAACGGTTCCTGGCAGGCAGATGGTCGGATCGCCAATATCCTGACGTCGCAATACGACGGCAATCTTTACAACCTTGCCAATGTATTCATGCTTGCCTGGCCCTATGGCTACCCCGTCGTGATGTCGAGCTATCGCTACCCGATTAATGTCCAATGGTCGGATAACAAGTTTCGCGACTTGAATGATTGGATGGGCCCGCCGTCCAATTCCGCCGGGGTAACCAACGATGCGAGGTGCTTCTCCGGCGGATGGGTTTGCGAGCATCGGTGGGACAATATCGCCGAGATGGTCGGATTTCGTAATTATACCGGCGCCGAACAATCCGGTTGGACAGTGACGAATTGGTGGGACAATGGTGCCGACCAGATCGCCTTTGGCCGCAACGGCCGGGGCTTTGTCGTCATCAACAAGGCCGGCGGACCGATGACGTCTCAGCAATTCGATACCGGCATGCCGGCGGGCGTGTATTGCGAGGTCCTGCACGGCGATTTTGATCGGGCGAGCAAGACATGCAGCGGACCGACTGTAACCGTCGGCAGCGACGGTCGAGCGGCGTTCAATGTGCCGGAGGGCCAAGCCGCTGCAATCCATGGCGGTGCGAGCGTGTCTGCTCCGTGAAATCGCAACACGACAGGCCAGGGCGGCGAGCGCTGCTGGCAGGAGCCTCTCATCCGGTCGCGTGAGCGCTCCTGCACCGCTGGCCGTCACACCGGAATGACCGCGGTCGCTTCCAGCTCGATCTTTCCCGGACTGTCGAGCAGGTCGGAAACGAAGATCATGCTCATGCAGGGATAGTGGCTTCCCATCAGCTTTTTCCAGGTGCGGCCGATCTCCGGGCGCACGGCGAGATAGGCCGGCTTGTCGCAGCAGAAGCCGGTGATGCGGCAGATATGCTCAGGTCTCCCGCCCGCTTCGGCGAGAACGGCGAGGATGTTTCTCAAGGCCTGCTCGAATTGCGGTGCGAGCTCTGCGCTCTCGAAGACTTGATCGGCGTTCCAACCGACCTGGCCGGCGATGAAAACGATCCGGCCGACCGCCTCGATCCCGTTGGCATAGCCGATCGGTGGCTTCCATCCCGGCGGGCAGAGAATGCGATGCGCCATGGACGTTCTCCCTGAGTTTTGGAGTGCGATCGCGCTCCCATTCTTCTTGTTCAATCGCCTGACCTTGTCCGAAAAGTCTGCAACTTTTCGGGATCATGCTCTGGGCTTGTCGTCATTGACCCGTACTCGCGCGCCGGCATTATAGCGCGCCTTTTTCCCGCGAAGCGACTTGCCTGGCGGGCGCTTCGCCCGCTCACCTTTATCCGCATGCCATCCATCGGAACGAACCAGGCCGACCCGGCAACGCCGCGATCCGCGAGCGTGAGCTGGAACGAAGCGGTGCGCGTGTGGGTGCGCGTCGCGCTGTTGAGCTTCGGCGGACCGGCCGGTCAGATCGCGGTGATGCACCGCATTGTCGTCGAGGAGAAGCGCTGGATCTCCGAGCCGCGCTTCCTCCATGCGCTGAACTTCTGCATGCTGTTGCCCGGCCCGGAAGCGCAGCAGCTCGCCACCTATATCGGCTGGCTGATGCACGGGACCGCCGGTGGCATTTTGGCCGGTGGGCTGTTCGTCCTGCCCGGCGCGCTGTCGGTTTTCGCGCTGAGCTATGCCTACGCTGCGTGGGGTCAGCTTCCGATTATCACCGCGCTGTTTTTCGGACTGAAGGCCGCGGTGCTTGCGGTGGTGATCGAGGCAGTGGTGCGGATCGGCCGACGCGCCTTGCGTAACCGCGCAATGCTCGCACTCTCGGCAGTGGCATTCGTCGCCATTTTCTTTTTCGCCGTGCCGTTTCCGATCATCGTCTTGACCTCCGCAATGATCGGTTTTTTTGGCTACAAAGTGCGTCCCTCGCTCTTTGGCCAAGGTGCCGCGGATGCGGCCTCGCCGGACGGCATGGACGACGACGCGTCTACTGCCTTGGGCGAAGAGATGCCCGGCCACACCCGCCCTAAAGCTTCGCGGCTTGTCTTAGTCGCGGCAATCTGGCTCGCGCTCTGGCTCATTCCGGTCGCGGCCGTCGTCATCGCGCTCGGCCCCGATAATGTCTTCGCCCAGATCGCGGTGTTCTTCAGCAAGATGGCGCTCGTCACTTTTGGCGGCGCCTATGCCGTGCTCGCTTATGTGGCGCAGCAGGCGGTGCAGCACTATGGCTGGCTCAGGCCCAGCGAAATGCTGGACGGCCTCGGCATGGCGGAGACGACGCCCGGGCCGCTGATCATGGTGCTGCAATTCGTGGGCTTCATCGCCGCGTTTCGCGATCCAAGCCCGCTCCCGCCGATGCTGGCGGCAACGCTCGGCGCGCTGCTCACCACCTGGGTGACATTCACCCCCTGCTTCCTCTGGATTTTTCTCGGCGCGCCGTTCGTCGAGGCGCTGCGCGGCAATCATCGCCTGAGCGCGGCCCTCTCGGCGGTCACCGCGGCGGTGGTCGGCGTGATTCTCAATCTCGCTTTATGGTTTGCGATCCACAGCATGTTTCGCGTGGTCTATTCCGTTCGCGCATTCGGCTTTTCCTTCGACATGCCGATGCCCGCAAGCCTCGACCCCTGGGCTTTCGTGCTCGCGCTTGGCGCCGCCGTCGCCCTGTTCTGGCTGCGCGCTGGATTGATCCCGACGCTCGCGGCAAGCTGTGTTGCCGGCATGCTCCTGTTCCTTGCCGGTGCACGCTGAACCTGCGCCTGATGACGCGGGGGCCGAGGAACCGTCTTTGCGGGCCTGAATACCAGGAAAGACGCCGGGTCGCCCATTCGAGCCCCAACCGAACGTTAACACTTTGTTGGTCATTCTCCACTTTCCGGATCGAAAACGGAGACGGCGGTGACTGTCATGGAACGCGAAGGCATGGCGCGCAGGTCGTTGGCCGGCCTCATCCGCCGCGGCATGGCGTGGCTTGCCGACCAGAGCGACCGCTCCATCGCCCAGCGCATGGCCGGCACCGCGTTTCTCATCCGCGTCGCCAATGCCGGCGTCGTCTTCCTCACCCAGATTCTGCTCGCCCGATGGATGGGCCGTTTCGAGTTCGGCGTCTATGTCTCGGTCTGGGCCTGGATCACGGCACTCGGACCGCTCGTTCCGCTTGGCCTCGCCTATTCAGCGATGCGCTTCATTCCCGAATATCGCGCGCACCACGACGATGACGGGCTGCGCGGATTCTTATCCGGCAGCCGCCTGTTCTGCTTCTCCACCGGAACGGCCGCAGCCGTGCTGGTCGCTGGTGCGGTGCTTGTGCTGGGCAACCGCGTGCCCGCGCATCATATGATCCCATTCCTTATCGCCAGCCTCGCGCTTCCGGTGTTCACGCTCGGCGCGGCGCAGGATGGGATTGCGCGCTCCTTCAACTGGATCGATCTTGCACTGGGTCCGACCTATGTGATCCAGCCGCTGCTGATCCTGGCGATCGTGGCCGCGATCCATCTGCTCGGTGGACCGGCGACCGCGACCGCAATGATGGCGACCGCCGGCGCAGCCATGTGGGCGGCCGTGCTCGTGCAGACGATCGTGCTGAAGCAGCGCATCGGCCGCACAGTCGCGCCCGGCCCGCGGCGTTATGAACTCGGCGTCTGGCTAAGAACCGCGCTGCCGATCTTTCTCGTCGACAGCTTTTTCTATCTGCTGTTCTCGGTCGACATCCTGATCCTGCAGGCCTTTGTGAATCCGCAGGATGTCGCCGTCTACTACGCGGCGACAAAAACGCTGGCGCTCATTCATTTCATCTATTTTGCCGTCGGCGCCGCCTCGGCGCACCGGTTCAGCGAGTATCACGTGGCCGGCGACCGCGGGAAACTGGAGGGCTTCATCGCCGACACGATCCGCTGGATGTTCTGGCCGTCGGTCGGTCTTGGACTCGTCCTCGTCGTGCTCGGCAAGCCTATTCTGATGCTGTTCGGCGCCGGCTTCGAGACCGGCTATCCGCTGATCTGCATCATCATGGTGGGACTATTGGCGCGCGCCTCGGTCGGACCTGCCGAACGCGTGCTCAATATGACCGGCCAGCAGAGCGCGTGCGCCTTCGTCTATGCGACAGCACTCGCGGTCAATGTGACGCTCTGCTTCCTTCTGATCCCGCGTTACGGCCTGATCGGTGCGGCCACCGCGACCGCCACCGCCGTCACCGTCGAGTCAGGCTTGTTGTTTCTTGCGGTGAGGCGCCGGCTCGGCGTCGCGATGTCCGTATTCGCCGGCTTGTTCACGCGCTGAGCGGCGGCCGCGCGCACGCGTGATTACAGGCGTCAACCGTGCCGCTCCTCGGGACCGGCAAGCACCAGCGTCCAAAACACCTTGTATTTCGATGTTGGCGAATACACCGCCGCGATCCCGATACGGGTCACGCCATTTTGCAGCATATTGGCGCGGTGCGGAGCCGAGTCGCGCCAGCCGGAAAACGCTTCGGCAAGCGTGTGATAGCCCGCCGAGACATTCTCCACCGCCAGCGTGCCGGCAAAGCCGGCCCGGGCAAGCCGGGACTTGAAGGTGCCGTTGACGTCGTGCCCGAGCTTGTTTTTGGTGGCCATGGCGTGGGCCTGCTCCTGCGCCATCTGCATCAGCGCCGGGTCAATGTTGACCGCGCCGAGGCCGTTATTGCGGCGGTAGCCGGAAATCATCGAGGCCGCAGCAGCGGCGTCGACCTCGGCATTGGGGCCGGCAAGGCTGCGATAAAAACTCGGCTCACTGGGTGGGACGTTGTCGCCGGCGCAAGCGCCCACCAGTGCTGCACCCATGACGACGATGGTGCCAACCGACGCTTGGCGCCTGGTCACGAACAATCGGCGCATCCGCCGCCCCTGCTCCATCCACCCGCCGTTGGTCCGGCGGTGTGTTTCTTTCCTGCGCTTACGCTTGAACGGATCCAGGCGCAACCCGATAAGCCCGGCGCGAGAAACACTGCCATGACCTGGTAATTTGCCGATCTATCGGGGCTGCGCGGCGCCGATCATCTCCCGGTGCCGCCGGAGAACACGGCACGCAGTTCGCGGTCGGGACCGAGATCCTCGATGCTTTCGATCGAGAGGAGCTCAGCCAGCCGGGTGCGCGCGCGATTGACGCGGCTCTTGATGGTGCCGATCGCGCAGCCGCAAATCTGTGCCGTTTCCTCATAAGAGAAGCCCGAGGCACCGACCAGGATCAGCGCTTCACGCTGGTCCTCGGGCAGCTTGGCCAAAGCCTCGCGGAATTCCTCGAATTCCACCCGGCTGCTCTGCTCCGGCTGGGTTCGCATGCTGTCGGCATAGCTGCCATCACTGTCCGCCACCTCGCGCCGCCGCTTGCGGTATTCCGAGCGGAACAGATTGCGCAGGATCGTAAAGAGCCATGCCGACATATTGGTGCCCGGCTCGAACGAATCGATATTCGCCCAGGCCCGCAGCAGGGTTTCCTGTACCAAGTCGTCCGCTCGATCGATATTGGCCGAGAGCGATATGGCAAATGCGCGCAAGCTGGGCACGGCTGCGAGCATCGCATCGCGAACGGCGGGATCCCGATTCATTCGGCGGAGTCCTTGTCCCCCGGCTCCATCTTGAACGCCTCCCGATCGAGATCACGGAGCAGGTCGACAAACCGATCCGGTACGCCTTGATCGACAATATCATCGTACACAGCGCGAAGCTGCTGGCCGATTTTGGTCTGAATATCCCGGTTAAGCGCTGGGCCGGACCCTACCGGTCTTGTAGTCACAGACATATTCTCATCCGGCTGCGACGGTTGTTTTCGTTCTCTCATCATTTCCTCACACCGGCCCGTTATCGTGCTAGGCTGCCCGACCCCAAAACGGTGAGCTAACTCCTGAAACTTGCCACAGTTCCCGGAAATAGAACTATAATATCAAAATGGCGTTCATCCGTTTCGACCCAAGGTCCACCCCTATGCACGGAGAATAAGCCTTGTCGTCGGCGCAATTGGTTGCACATCACCTCCCTTACCTGCGGCGCTATGCACGTGCCCTGACCGGGAACCAGAACTCCGGCGACGCTTACGTTGCGGCGGCGCTAGAAGCAATGGTCAAGGAACCGGGCGTCCTCGGGCCGGAGAGCAATCCCAAAGTTGCATTGTTTCGCTTGTTTACCGCGATCTGGAATTCGCTTCCGGTCAACGACTCCGCCGATATGGTCGAGGAGGGCAGTGCGGCGGAGCGGCAGCTTGGCCACCTGACCCCGCGGGCGCGGCAGGCCTTTCTTCTGGTCTCGCTCGAAGGCTTTTCGGAAAACGACGCTGCAGAAATCCTCGGGGTCGGTCTCAACGATCTGCGTGCCCTGGTCGAGGAAGCCGGGCGCGAGCTTGCTTCGAATATCGCCACCGACGTGCTGATCATTGAGGATGAGACCTTCATCGCGCTCGATCTTGAGGGTTTGGTGGAGAGCCTCGGCCACCATGTCGTCGGCATTGCGCGTACCCATGCGGAAGCGGTCGCGATTGCCAAGAAGCGCCCTCCGGGGCTTATTCTCGCCGATATTCAGCTCGCCGACGGCAGTTCCGGGCTCGATGCCGTCAACGAGCTTTTGGATACGTTCGAGGTGCCAGTGATTTTCATTACCGCCTACCCGGAACGCTTTCTCACCGGGCAGCGGCCGGAACCGGCCTTCCTGATCGCCAAGCCGTTCCAGCCGGCGACCGTCTCCGCCGTCGTCAGCCAGGCCTTGTTCTTCGAGCGCAACGCCAGCCGCCGCGAGCGGCGTATTCTGGCCTGACCGTCAGCGCCGCAGCCGCTTCCCGATTGGCTGCGTCGGCGAAGGACGGCACGGCGCGCCCGGCCGAAGAGTCACAGGCGCCGCAGGGCCACCTCCTCGACGCGGTGGCTTTCCCCCTTTTTCAGGATGAGATCGGCACGCTGGCGCGTCGGCAGGATATTCTCGTGGAGGTTGACGAGGTTGATGCGATTCCAGATCGAGGTGGCGGTATGGATCGCCTCGGCATCGGTCAACTTCGAATAGCGATGGAAGTACGATTTCGGATCGCTGAACGCCGTCCCCCGCAGGGCCAGGAAGCGCTCGACATACCAGTGCCGCAGGACCTGCTTATTGGCATCGATGAAGACCGAAAAGTCGAAGAAATCCGACACGAAAGGAATGCCTAGGCCGTCTTTCGGGGGGCTGCCGGTCTGCAGCACATTGACGCCCTCGACGATGAGAATGTCGGGCCGATCGATCTCGATCCAATCACTGGGAAGGACATCATAGACGAGGTGAGAATAGAGCGGCGCGCGTACCCGCCGCTTACCGGCCTTGATGTCGGACAGGAATTGCAGCAGCGCCGAAACGTCGTAGCTCTCCGGGAAACCCTTGCGCTCCATCAAGCCGTCGCGCTTGAGGATCTCGTTCGGAAACAGAAAGCCGTCGGTGGTGACGAGGTCGACCTTGGGCACGTTCGGCCAACGGGCGAGCAGCGCCTGCAAAACACGCGCGGTGGTTGACTTGCCCACGGCGACGGAGCCGCCGACACCAATGATGTACGGCATCTTGGCGTCTTTGGTGTTGAGGAACCGCTGCTGGACCCGGAACAGGCGCTGGGTCGCGGCCACATAAAGCGACAGCAAGCGCGACAACGGGAGGTAGATTTCCCGCACGTCGCCCATGTCAAGCCGGTCATTCAAGGAACGAAGCCGTTTGACCTCCGCCGGTTTGAGGGTCATCGGCGTGTCTTCACGCAAGGCCGCCCATTCGCCGCGGGTGAAAACGCGATACGGAGAGAGCTGATCGTCGGATAGCAGCTCGATCACTTGATCCATTGACGACTAGTCCTTGCGTGCGGCCTTTTCGTCGAGACCGGATTGGACTGTGCGGGCCTGGAGGGCAGCTTCAACTTCCGAGAGCTTGATGCCGCGGGCTTTGAGGAGGACCAGGAGGTGGTAGAGCAAATCGGCGGCCTCCGCGATGACACGATCACGGCGTTCGCCGATTGCCGCGAGTACCATTTCAATTGCCTCTTCGCCAAGCTTTTTTGCGCAGTGTGCGGGACCTCGGTCGAGAAGCTTGCGGGTATAGGAAACATCAGCGCTCGCCTTGGCGCGCTCGGCAACCCGTTGCTCGAGATCGTGCAGGTCGAAGCTGCTCATCACGTGCCCAGATAACATTTATTAGGTGTGAGGGGGAGTCGAATTGATCTGGCTCAGTAATCGAGTCGCATCGGCAAGCCGGCGCGCGCCATGTGTTCCTTGGCCGCGCGGATCGTATGCTCGCCGAAATGAAAGATCGAGGCGGCAAGCACGGCAGTGGCATGTCCGTCGCGAATGCCCTCGACAAGATGGTCAAGTGTGCCGACCCCACCGGACGCAATCACTGGAACAGCGATCGCGTCGGCAATGGTGCGCGTGAGCGCGATGTCGAAGCCCTGCCGCGTGCCGTCGCGGTCCATCGAGGTCAGAAGAATCTCGCCGGCGCCGAGCGCCACCACTTCCTTGGCATAGTGGACCGCATCGATCCCTGTCGGTCGGCGGCCGCCATGGGTGAAAATCTCCCACCGATCCTCTCCGCCGGGCGCGGATACCCGCTTGGCATCGATTGCAACAACGATGCACTGGTCGCCGAATTTTTCTGCCGCCTCCTGCACGAAACGGCGATTGTTCACCGCCGCGGTATTGATCGAGACCTTGTCCGCGCCTGAGGACAGCAAGGCGCGGATGTCCTCGATCGTGCGCACGCCGCCGCCGACCGTCAGCGGCATGAAGCAGGCCTCGGCGGTGCGCCGGACCACGTCGAGAATGATGTCGCGATCCTCATGGCTCGCGGTGATGTCGAGGAAGCACAACTCATCGGCGCCGGCGGCGTCATAGGCGATCGCCGCTTCAACCGGATCGCCGGCGTCACGCAGATTGACGAAGTTTACGCCCTTGACGACACGGCCGTCCTTGACATCGAGACACGGAATCACACGGACTTTGAACATCGCCCCACTCAATCATCAGCCCGCCGCCGGCGCAGAAACACGGCGACGCCGGCGACGACCAACCACACCAGTAAAGCCACTCCTGCGAACGGCAAGCCAATAAGCATGATCAGACCGGTCAAGGCCGTCGCATAGAGCGGATAGCCGAGATCGACACCGAAGACCACGCAGGGATGAACGCTGCCTTCATTGAGCTGGCAGCCGAGTGCGGCTGCGATCAGACCTGCGCCCAGCGTAAGCACGAAGGGTCCGGCGGCAATAATGAGAATCGCTGCGAGCGAGATCTTGAGCCCGCGGGCAAGCGTCATGGCCGTACAAGGCCTTCGGCAACCTGCTGCGCCGAACGGATCAGCCGCAGCGCCTCGAACGGGTCGAGCCGTCCGTCGTAAAGCGCGCGGCCGGCAATCGCACCTGCAAGCTTGCTTGCCCGCGGTTCGATCAGGCGTTTCACGTCCTCGATCGAGGCGAGGCCGCCGGAGGCGATCACCGGGATCGAAATGGCGTCGGCGAGCGCAATCGTGGCATCAAGGTTGAGGCCGGTAAGCATGCCGTCGCGGGCGACGTCGGTGTGAATGATGGCGGCAACGCCGGCATCCTCGAACCGGCGCGCGAGATCGAGTGCCGGCAGGTTGGCGTTTTCCGCCCAGCCCGCGACCGCAACCAGTCCGTCACGGGCATCGAGCCCCACCGCGACCTGGCCGGGGAACGCTTTGGCCGCGTCTTTCACGAGTTGCGGATTGCGAACCGCCGCGGTCCCGATGATCACCCGGGTGACCCCGCGCGCAAGCCAGCTTTCGATGGTCGCAACGTCGCGAATGCCGCCGCCGAGCTGCACTGCGACCGCAACCGACTCGAGAATGCGCTCGATCGCCGAGGCGTTGACCGGCCGGCCGGCAAAGGCCCCATCGAGATCGACGATATGGAGGTAGCTGAACCCCATCTCCTCGAAGGTCCGCGCCTGCTCGGCTGGATTGAAGTTGAACACCGTCGCGCGTGCCATATCGCCCTGTTCGAGCCGCACGCATAGACCATCCTTGAGGTCGATAGCGGAAAAAAGGATCACGATCGCTCCCGTATGATTGCGGTCTGCCTTCCCGCTCACGCGGAGCGAGGATGCAGGCGCCGGCTCAAGTCCGCGGCGCGTGTGGCCGCGCGGACCGCCGCGGCGACGCCTGTCGTTACGGCACCCAATTGAGAAAATTGGCGATAAGCTTCAGCCCCAGCCGTTGGCTTTTCTCCGGATGAAATTGCGTACCGGCGACCGTGTCGCGGGCAACGATCGCTGTCACCGGTCCACCGTAATCGGCTTCGGCGACGAGATCGGCGCGGTCGCCCACATTCAGATGATAGCTGTGCACGAAATAGGCATGCAGGCCCTGCGGGCCAAGCGGCAGCCCTTCGAGCAAAGGATGCCTCCGTGCCGCGTCGAGGGTATTCCAGCCCATATGCGGGATTTTCAAGGTCGGGTCCTGCGGGGTGATCCGGTCGACCTCGCCGGCGATCCAACCAAGGCCGTCGGTCACCTCGTATTCCCGTCCGCGCTCGGCCAGGAGCTGCATGCCGACGCAGATGCCGAGAAACGGCCGGCCCTTGCTACGGACGGTTTCCTCCAGCGCCTCGACCATTCCGGGCACCGCATCGAGCCCGCGCCGGCAATCGGCAAACGCGCCGACGCCCGGCAGCACGACACGGTCGGCCTTGCGGACCTTGTCCGGATCGTCGGTCACCAGGATCGGCTGGTCGCGTCCGCTCTCGCGGCTCGCCCGCTCGAAGGCCTTTGCGGCCGAGTGCAGGTTGCCAGAGCCGTAATCGACGATGGCGACACTCATCGGCTGCCTCCCGGCTGCGGAAACAGGCCAACCACACCGGCGGGCGCAGGCGCCGGGACCCGCGGAACTGCCGTGGGCGCAAGCG
>CAZTTL010000074.1:12184-14027 GCA_964616635.1 uncultured Rhodoplanes sp.
GGCGGGCGCAGGCGCCGGGACCCGCGGAACTGCCGTGGGCGCAAGCGCAGCAGGCGCTGGCGCTCGCGCTGGCGCTCGCGCCGGCGCCGCTTCACCCGCCCAGTCGGCGAAAAACCGGCGCTCCGCCGATTCGAGATCATCGGCAACGACGATATCCCGCTCGTGCCAGCCGCGGCGCCGCAGTGTCCACCGCCGCAGGCTCGAGGCTTCGAGGCCGATCAGCACAGCGAGGAGCACCTCAACCACGAATCGAACGGAGGACGGGGTGCCGGTCAGGCGAAAAATCCCCTCCAGCGCAACGATCACCGCGAAATATCCGAGCAGCACCAACCACAACCGGTGCCAGATCATCCACAAGGCGCCGAAGAAAAAGGCCGCCCAGTTGAACCGGTCGCGCACGAAGACAAAGCGATCGAGCGCCGCCGCGCTCTCCTGAGCGCGGGGCGGAGGCTCCAGCGCCGAAAAAACTGCCATGGCTTTCTCCAGCCTGCTTGCGCTTTGCCGAATACCGCGCCTGCTCGTTGCGGGCCGCAGGCGCCAACTGTTTCAGCCGCCTAACGTTCCCTTGGTCGATGGGACTTCGCCTCGTGCCGCCGGATCAATCGCGACCGCCGCCCGTAGAGCGCGCGCCAGCCCTTTGAAGCAAGACTCCGATATATGGTGGTCGTTGGCGCCGTACAGCGTTTCGACATGGAGCGTGATGCCGGCATTCGTGGCAAAGGCCTGAAACCATTCGCGCACCAGCTCGGTATCGAAGGTGCCGATCTTGTCGCGGGCAAACGCCACCTTGAACACCAGAACCGGGCGGCCGGAAATGTCGAGGGCGATCCGCGTCAGCGTTTCGTCCATCGGCAGATGGACGTCGGCATAGCGGGTGATACCCGCCATGTCGCCGAGCGCCCGCTTCACCGCCTGTCCAAGCGCAATCCCGACATCCTCGGTCGTATGATGATGATCGACGTGCAGGTCGCCGGCGGCCTTGACCGTCAGATCGATCCGCGAATGGCGCGCGAACAGGTCGAGCATATGGTCGAGAAAGCCGATGCCGGTCGCGACCTGAGCCGTACCGCGGCCATCCAGGCCGACGGTAACCTCGATATCCGTTTCCTTCGTCTTACGCGTAATCGTTGCCGTCCGCATGGCCGTCTCGCCAAATCAACCCATCAGGCGCTTTTATCAGGCTGCCGATAACTTCGCTACTGCAGCATTGCGTTTCTGGCACCCATCTCATTCCCCGCGACCCCGCTCCAGGATTGAACCTTGGACATTTGCATCGGGGCGCGTCAGACCTTACATCTCGGCGCGAGGTTCTCATTGTGAGTCAGATTCAATCCACTGACGTCTGGCACGGCACCACGATCATCACCGTCCGCAAGAACGGCATCGTCGCCGTCGGCGGCGACGGCCAGGTGTCCTTTGGCCAGACGGTGATCAAAGCCAATGCCAAGAAAGTGCGCCAGCTTGCCAAGGGCGACGTGATCGGCGGCTTTGCCGGCGCGACGGCTGATGCCTTCACGCTGTTCGAGCGGCTGGAAGGCAAGCTCGACCAGTATCCCGGCCAACTCATGCGTGCGGCCGTCGAGCTTGCCAAGGATTGGCGCACCGATCGCTACCTGCGCCGGCTCGAAGCGATGATGATTGTCGCCGACACCCAGGTGTCGCTGGTGCTGACCGGCAATGGCGACGTGCTCGAACCCGAAAACGGCATCGTCGGCATCGGCTCTGGCGGCAATTACGCGCTCGCCGCGGCGCGCGCGCTCGCCGACAGCGACCTCGATGCCGAGGCGATTGTCCGGCGATCGCTGGATATTGCCGCGGAGATTTGCGTCTACACCAATCGCAA